>NZ_FO538765.1:2739375-3048750 GCF_000968135.1 Magnetospira sp. QH-2
CGCCCGTTGCCTTCGTTTTCCACCAGTACCAGAGTCCCGGTTTCAGCTACCGCCATATTGACCCCAGACAGCCCGACCCCTGCCGCGGCGAAACGGTCGCGCAGGATGCCTCGCGCCACGGCGGTCAGTTCCGCCGGATCCTCTGTATAGGCAGCTCCCTCGATCTTGTCGTGAAACAGCTGGGCAATTTCCGGTGTGTTCTTGTGGATGCAAGGCATGACGATATGAGACGGAGTCTCTTCGGCCAACTGGATGATGTATTCACCCAGATCGCTCTCCACCGGCATCACCCCGGCTTCCTCGAGAATTTGGTTAAGATGGATCTCCTCGGTGGCCATGGACTTGCCCTTGACGGCGAATGTCGCGCCACTGTCCTTTATCAGCCCGAGAATGACCGCGTTGGCTTCCGCGGGCGTTTGGGTCCAATGGATCCGAATGCCGTTTTCCTGGCACTTTGATTCTAGTTGTTGCAACAACTGTGGGAGCTTTGCCAACGCGCGTCGGCGTATGGCCTGACCCAGATCACGCAACGCCTCGCGCTCCACCGCATCGGGGAACTGTGCCGCCCGTTTGGCCATCAGCCCGTCCATGGCCTTGCGCAGGTTGGCGCGCAGCTTGGGATCGGCCAGGGCTTCCTTGGCGCGCTCGCGGAAATCGCTGTCAATCGCGGCCATGGATACGCTCCCAAAGGAATTGGGCAATATGGCGACCCTTGGCCCGGGCCTTGGATTTGGCCTGCGCCCCGGTGATATTCATCAAACAACCGCAATCCCCGGATACCACCGCCTCGGCCCCGGTTGCATCGATATCGGCTACCTTGTCGGTGACCATGGCGGCAGAAACTTCGGGCATCTTGATGGCGAATGTGCCCCCAAATCCGCAGCACTCACGCTCCCTTTGCAGGGGTTCCAAAGTGACGTTGCCGAGTCCGTTCAACAAGATTTTGGGCTCGTCGGTAATGCCCATCTCGCGCACCGAATGGCAGGAGCCGTGCCAGGTGATCTTTGTGGGCTCGCCCAGATCCTCGTATTGTACCTTGAGCACATGGACCAGGAATTCGGTCAGTTCATAGACCCGCTCGGACAGATCCCGCGCGGCGGCTTCCAAAGGCGTGCCCTCAAACAGTTCCGGATAATGCTTGCGAATCATCCCGGCGCAGGACCCGGAGGGCACCACCACCGGTTTGTTTTCCGGGAACAGGGCCAGCTGTGCGGCGGCCACTTTTCGCGCGTCGTCCATAAAACCGTTGTTGAAGGCCGGTTGGCCGCAACAGCTTTGGTCTTGAGGAAAGTCGATCTTGATTCCTTCGCGCCGCAGTAGCTTCACCCCCGCCAGTCCGGCCTCGGGATAGAACAGGTCCACCAGGCAGGTGGCGAAGAAATAGACCTCGCTCGGGGGCGTCTCGGGATAGGGTCTTGTCATGGTTAAATCCCTACTGATAGGCGATCGAGGGCAGCCAGGTCACAATGGGCTCCCACAGGAAGACGATGGTCAACGAGATCAGTTGCAAGATGATGAACGGGATAACCCCGACGTAGATGTCCCGTACGGTGATGCCTTCCGGTGCCACGCCCTTGAGATAGAACAAGGCGAAGCCTACAGGCGGGGTGAGGAACGAGGTTTGCAGGCAGACCGCAAACAACACCGTGAACCAGACCAGGTCGAACCCGAAATCGGCCACCACCGGCGCCACCAGCGGCAGGACGATGAGCGTGATTTCAATCCAATCAAGGAAGAAGCCCAACAAGAAAGTAAAGCCCAGGATGGCAATGACCACGCCCGTGGGCCCGAACGGCAGGCCTTTCAGCGTCCCTTCGATCAGTTCATCCCCCCCCATGCCGCGCAGCACCAGAGAGAAAGCCGTGGCCCCGAGGAAAATGGCAAATATAAAGGCGGCGGTTTTGGTGGTCTGTTCACAGACCTCGCGTAAAGTCTGCCAGCTCAATCTCCTGTGAGCCAGGGCCAGCAAGGTCGCCCCGAAGGCGCCGACCCCCGATGCCTCCGTGGGGGTGGCGATCCCGAAGAAGGTCGAACCCAACACCGCGACAATTAGGGCACCAGGCGGCAGGATGACCCAGACGACCCCGAAAATCGCTTTGAGGTCCAGCGGCTCCAGATCCGTAGGCGCCGGGGCGGCATCCTTGTCGATGGCGGCGATGATGAAGACGAAAGCGATATAGACAAAGCCCATCATCAGGCCGGGAAACAACGCGCCGAGGAACAGGTCACCGACCGGCATGGCCAGGCGGTCGGCCATCAAGACCAGCATGATCGAGGGCGGAATGAGAATACCCAGGGTCCCCACCGAACAGACGGTGCCGCAGGCCAGGGATTTTTTGTAGCCCTGTTCCATCATCACCGGCAGGCCGAGCATGGCCAGCAACACCACCGAAGCGCCGATGATACCGGTGGAGGCGGCCAGCAAGACGCCGATGAGGATGATGGTGACCGCCAATCCACCGCGCACGCGCCCAAATACCCGCGAGAAATTGGTCATCAAATCGGCGGCAACGCCGGAACGATCCAGCATCAAACCCATGAAGATAAACATGGGCAAGGCCACCAGCACCCAATTCTTCATCACGTCCCAGATGCGATCCACCACCAGGCCGGAATAGTTCCAGTCCATGCCGATAAAAGCATCCAGATATTCGTCAGCCATGATGCTCAGGCCGGTGAAGATCACCGACAGGCCGCCCAGAACCCAGGCCACCGGGTATCCCGCGAACAGCAAGGCAATGAACGATCCGAACATCGCAATGACCATGATTTCATTGATTTCCATGGCCTTATTTCCCCGGCTTGTAATCGACGGGGCAGATTTGCCCATTGATGGTCTCGAAGATCTTGGGACGCGGATGGCCGAATAACAGCGCCGTCGCCCGGCTCAGGCGGGAAACAGCGGCTGCCAGCAGCAGCAAAAAGGCCAGCGGCAGCACCGCCTTGATCACCCAGCGCATGGGCAGGCCTCCGGGGGAGTCGGAGACTTCGTCGATGGCAAAGGAGGATTCCACGAACGGCCAGGCGAAGTAGATCACCAGCCAGGTAAAAGGCAGCATGAAGATCAAGATACCCAGCATCTCCACCCAGGCCTGAGCCTTGAGCCCGAAATGCTCATGCAGCACGTCCACCCGCACATGGTCATCGGCTTCAAAGCCGTAGGACAACCCGATGAGGAATCCGACAGCATAAATGTGCCACTGGATTTCCTCGAACTCGATGCGTCCCTCGCCAAACACGTAGCGCATGGTCACGTTGAGCACGATCACCGCCACCAGCAAAGGCCAGACCCACGATACCAGGGACCCGATCCGCTTGATCACCCCGTCCAGACCCAGAGACAAGAAAGTATGAGGCAGGGCAGTATGATGAATGATGAACTGCAAGCCATCCGGCTCGGTGTGCGAGATGGCCTTGAGGTCCTGGTCCCTGAAATCAATGGGACTGTTCATGATCAGCGCTCCCCGTCATCGTATTCTCATGATCAAAAAAATGATCCCGGAAGCGACAGGTACCGCTCCCGGGAATTCTTTGATTATTCGAAGTCGCGCGGCAGGTAGGCCATGCCCTTCCAATTGCGATAGGTCTTGAGGAAGGACTTCTGGCTCTCATAGATGGCCTTGAAGTCTTCGTCCTTGGCCGCTTCCTCGGCCAGCACCTCGTCGGTCACCTTCTTCAGTTGGGCGAGCATGTCGGCGGGCAACTTGTGGGCGGTGACACCGTGTTCGGGGAATTTCTCCATCACCGCGCCTTGGATCGCTTCGCCCTTGGCCATGTTATTGGTCACACCGGCGGTGCAAGCCAGATCGATGAGCGAGCGCTGATGCGGCTCCAGGTCTTCCCAGATTTCCTTGTTGACGATCAGATGCTCGGCGGTGAAGGGCTGATGCCAGCCGGGGAAGTAGTTGTGCTTGGCCACTTTGTTGAAGCCCAACAGTTGATCAACAATGGGCAGGGAGAATTCGGTGGCGTCGATGGCGCCCTTTTCCAAAGCCTGGAAAATCTCGCCGCCGGGCAGCACGGTGACGGACACGCCCAACTTCTGCATCACCTTGCCGCCAAGACCAGCAAACCGCATCTTCAGACCTTTCAGGTCATCCAAGGAATTGATCTCCTTACGGAACCACCCAGCGGTTTCCGGGCCGATGACGCCACAAAGAATCGGATGGATATTCAGCTTGGAAAAGGTCTTCTCGGCAACCTGCCTGCCGCCGCCATGGTACCACCAGGCGGTATACTCCCAGGGCTCCAGACCAAACGGCACGGCGGCCAGAAGCGGGGTCCAGGAGTACTTGCCCTGATCGTAGCCCAGCCAGGTGTACCCGGCGGGCAGCTTCTTGTCCTTTACCGCGTCGGAGATTTGAAACGGCGGCACCAGCTTGCCCGGCTCGAAGACCTTGAACTGGACGGCCCCGTTCGAAGCCTCTTTGACCTTTTCCGCCACGTACAGAATGTTATCGCCCAGGGCGGGCAGGTTTGACCCGAAAGCAATGGGCACTTTCCATCGTACCTTGTCCGCCGACAGGGCATCGGTGGTCGAAATGCTGACCACTGATGCGGCAACCAGGGCAGCCCCTAACAACTTGTTCATGAAACCTCTCCTTCTTTCTCTGTTGCCTTGAAGTGGACTGACCAATTATTGCCAAAGGCTAATCCACTGATTTGTTGGTATTTTTCTTATTATATTAAGATAATATCCGCATAAGTCAGGCTGCGGTATGGATATATGGTTAACTTGTCTGACCAATCCAGTCAATGGTAAAAAGGTTTGACCAAACGCTTTTTTGGCGCCATTCTCTTTGACAATGAAACCAAAGGACCCCCATGGCCTACGAACAAATCAAGACACCGAAAATTGCCGACGCCATCGTCGATCAACTTCAAACGCTTATTTTGAAAGGTGTTTTGAAACCAGAAGAGAAGCTGCCCGCAGAGCGGGATCTCGCCCAGCAAATGGACGTCTCCCGCCCCTCCCTGCGCGAAGCCCTTCAACGCCTGGAAGCCTTGGGCCTGCTGGAATCAAAACAAGGCGGCGGGACCTACGTCAAATCCGTGGTTGCCTCGGCCTTCACCGAGCCCCTGGCTTATCTCATGCGGTCGGATCCGGATACGGCCATGGATTATATCGAGTTTCGGCGCTCTTTGGAGGGCACGGCCAGTTATTACGCCGCCATCCGCGCCACCGGTTCGGACAAGGAAATTCTGGCCTCTCACATGAAAGCCATGGAAGACGCCCATTCGGTGGATGATCCGACGCTGGAAGCCGACGAGGATGCCGATTTCCACCTGGCCATCGCCGAGGCCTCGCACAATGTCGTGCTACTGCACATCGCTCAGGGCCTATACAAGCTGCTGCGCGAGGGCGTGTTCTATAACCGCCAGCGGCTCTATAACCGCAAGAATTCCCGCAACCTGCTGCTCGACCAGCACCGCCGTATTCATGACGCCATCTTGGGCGGAGATCCGGAGGAAGCCCGCGAGGCAGCCCGGGCCCATATGACCTTCGTCGAAGCCAGCCTGCTGGAAATGGGCAAGGAAGCACAACGGGAAGACATCGCCCGCCGCCGATTGGCCCGCGTTCGCGAAGCATCGCCCCGGACGGACTAGACCCGCCCAATAAATGACCACATCATAACAGAATGCCTATTATTTAATCTTTTGATCGAAGCGGCCTGGCGATACCTCCCAGGTTTCAGCCGTTTCTCGGTTGGCATGCCCCCTGCATTAACAATACTAAAGGCATCTAGGGTTCCGGTTTTCCGCCTGTCTGATGGGCAATGGGGAATGTCTGGTCCGAGGGTTGCCATCCGGACGATCCGTCCGGACACACGGCGGGACAAAAGCCCGGGAGAGTACCAGTTCGAGAAGCCGCGCTTGGCGGACCCGACGGAGTCTCTCCCTCTGGACCCGCAAACCGCCAACCTCCCTTTTGGTGCTCTTTCGGCAAAGCGATTGATGGATCGAATAACCGAAGGAGAGAAGGCATGCGACGTTCGTTCAGAAATCTGATGGCCGGTGCCCTGTGCGCCGTGGCCCTGGTGGCCAGCAGCGCTCAGGCAGCGGAGAAGACCTCGTTCAAGGTCATGTGGTCAATCTATGTGGGCTGGATGCCCTGGGGCTATGCGGCCGATAGCGGCATCGTCAAGAAATGGGCTGACAAGTATGGCATCGACATCGAGGTGGTGCAGATCAACGACTATATCGAGTCCATCAACCAGTACACCGCCGGAGCCTTTGACGCGGGCGTAATGACCAACATGGATGCCCTGACCATTCCGTCTGTCGGTGGCGTGGATACCACGGCGTTGATTGTCGGCGATTTTTCCAACGGCAATGACGGCATCGTTTTGAAGGGTGGAACGTCGGTAAAGGATCTGAAGGGCCGCTCGGTCAATCTGGTGGAATTGTCCGTCTCCCACTACCTGCTGGCGCGGGGCCTGGATAGTGTCGGTCTTTCGGAAAAGGACCTGACAGTGGTCAATACCTCCGACGCCGACATCGTGGCCGCCTATACCGGTTCCGATGACGTCAATGCGGTGGTCACCTGGAACCCGCAACTGAGCGAAGTGGCCGCTCACAAGGGTTCCACCAAGGTATTTGATTCCTCGGGCATTCCCGGCGAGATCATTGACATGCTGGTGGTCAATACCGAAACCCTGAAAGCCAATCCCAAGTTTGCCAAAGCCCTGGTCGGTGCCTGGTATGAAACCATGGCCGTCATGAGCGCCGATGATGCCAAGGGCAAAGCCGCCCGCACCGTCATGGGTCAGGCCGCGGGCACAGACCTCGCCGGTTACGAGGCCCAGTTGGCGACCACCAAGATGTTCTTTGATGCCGCCGACGCGGTGACCTTCGTCAAGAGCTCCACCCTGCCCCAGACCATGGACTATGTGGCCAAGTTTTCCTTTGACCACGGTCTGCTCGGCGAAGGCGCGCCCAACGCCGAGGTGGTGGGCATTCAGTTTCCCAACGGCTCGGTGTTCGGAGACCATGGCAACATCAAGCTGCGTTTCGACGCCAGCTACATGACCATGGCCGCCGACGGCAAGCTGTAGAGCCATAGGACAGGAAAGGACGGCGGCATGCGCAGGGTGATCAATCAGCGACCGGGCAAGGCGGGAAAGGTCTTTCTGACTCTGTTGCCGTTCGCGTTGCTGATCGGCGCCTATATGGTGGGGTCGGACATGCGTCTGGCGGAAAACCCCAACGACAAACTGCTGCCGTCCTTTTCCAAAATTGGCGACGCCATCGAGCGTATGGCCTTCACCCCGGATAAACGCACCGGCAACTATCTTTGGTGGGTGGATACGGCCTCTAGTCTGACCCGCATGGGGCTGGGCATCGGTATCGCCACCCTGTTCGGTCTGCTTTTTGGGGTGGTCAATGGTCTGATCCCCTATGTGCGCGCCACCCTGGCACCGCTGATCGCCGTTCTTTCCTTGATACCGCCCATGGCCATCCTGCCGGTGCTGTTCATTGTTTTCGGCCTCGGTGAAGTGTCCAAGGTGGTGCTGATCGTCATCGGTATCGCCCCCTTTCTAATGAGGGACATGGCACTGCGCGTGGCCGAACTGCCCGGTGAACAGATCATCAAGGCGCAGACCCTGGGCGCCAGCACCTGGGCCATCGTGGTGCGCGTGGTACTGCCGCAGATGCTGCCCCGGCTGATTGATTCCGTCCGGCTGGCCCTGGGCCCGGCCTGGTTATTTCTGATCGCCGCCGAGGCCATCGCCGCCACCGACGGACTGGGCTACCGCATCTTCCTGGTGCGCCGCTATCTGGCCATGGACGTGATCTTGCCCTATGTGGCCTGGATCACCCTGCTGGCCTTCACCTTCGATTGGCTGCTGGTACGCCTGCAAAGCCGTGCCTTCCCCTGGATCGCCGTCGGCAAGGAGCGCTCATGAGCACCGTCAGCCTGAACAAGATCTGGAAGGAATATCCCGGCGCCGTGGTGTTGGAAAACATTGACCTGGCGTTCGCGCCGCGCTCCTTCGTTTCCCTGGTCGGGCCGTCAGGCTGCGGCAAGACCACCCTGTTGCGCATGATCCTGGGCCAGGAGGAACCGACCCGGGGCGAGATCCTGCTCGACGGCGAACCGCTGGTCGCCGAACCAGGGCCGGACCGGGGCGTTGTATTCCAGCGCTATTCGGTCTTTCCCCATCTGACGGTGTTGCAGAATGTCATCCTGGGTCGCGAATTCGAGCAATCGGCTTTTCTCTCCCGGCTGTTTGGCGCCGCCAAGCGCCGCGCCGAAGACGAAGCCATGACCTTGCTCAAGGCCGTCGGCCTGGAAGCCGCCAAGGACAAATACCCCGCCGCCCTGTCCGGCGGCATGCAGCAGCGGCTGGCCATTGCTCAGGCCTTGATGAAAAAACCCAAGGTGCTGCTGCTGGACGAGCCTTTCGGTGCCCTGGACCCGGGCACCCGCACGCAGATGCACGAGCTGATCCTCAATCTGTGGCAAGACACCCCCATGACCGTGTTCATGGTCACCCATGATATCCGCGAAGGCTTCCACCTGGGCACCCGGTTGATCGCCTTCGACAAAGTGCGCGAAGACCCGGACACGCCCAACGCCTATGGTGCCACGGTAACCTTCGACTTGGACCTGGACCGGGCGCGCCCCGACCAAATCGACCAATTGACCGACCAACTGCGTGAAAAAAAGGAAACGACCGATGCTTGATTCCGTTCTCCACCTGTCCTCCCGCCGCCATGGGGTGACCCGCGATGAGCGCCGCTTCCACCATCCGGACTTCGACAAGATGCAAGCACGGGGCTGGAAGGCCGCCTTGGCCGAAGGGGAACTGCCCGAGGACGCCTGGAAGAACGAACAGGCTCATGCCTTGGAGAACGGCCTACAGGGCGCCGATTCCATCGAGGATCGGACCATCCCCACCTTCGCGCGGGGCGAACTGCCCCACTTCGCCGGGATCAATACCTTCCTCAAGGCTCCCTATGCGGAGAACGTCCGCGAGGTCGGGCGCTATGACGCGGCGATCATGGGCGTGCCCTTCGATGGCGGCACCACCTATCGCCCCGGCACCCGCTTTGGCCCCCAGGGCATGCGCAAGATTTCCGCCCTCTACACCCCCTATAACTATGAAATGGGTGTCGATCTGCGTGAACAGATGACCCTGTGCGACGCCGGGGATGTCTTCACCATTCCGGCCAATATTGAAAAGACCTTCGATCAGATCTCCAAGGCCATGAGCCATGTGTTTTCGTCGGGGGCCATGCCCATCGTCCTGGGCGGCGACCATTCCATCGGCTATCCCACCGTACGTGGCATTGCCGAATGCACCACCAAGAAGATCGGTATCATCCATTTCGACCGCCATGCGGACATTCAGGAAAAAGACCTGGACGAACGCATGCACACCACGCCCTGGTTCCATGCCACCAACATGGACAACGTCCCGGCCACCAATCTGGTGCAAATCGGTATCGGCGGCTGGCAGGTGCCGCGCGAGGCGGTCAAGCAGATCCGCGAGCGTGATACCAACGTGCTGACCATGCGCGACGTGGAGGAACTGGGCCTGGACAAGACGGCCGAGATGGCCTTGGAATGGGCCTGGAAAGACGCCGATGCGGTCTATTTGAGCTTCGATATCGACTGTGTCGACTGCGGCTTCGTGCCCGGCACCGGCTGGCCGGAACCAGGCGGATTCCTACCCCGCGAGGCCTTGTCCTTGGTCGGCAAGGTGGCCGCCGAGGGATTGTGCGGCATGGAAGTGGTGGAAGTCTCCCCCCCCTATGACACCTCTGACATTACCTCGCTGTTCGGCGCTCGGGTCATTGTCGATGTGCTCGGCACCTTGGTGGCCCACGGCAAGATGGGCGCGCACAAGAACATCATCGACAAGCCGGTTACGCTCTAAGGAGGCTCCCATGGATCACGACGAATACCATTTGGTCGAGCGGGCTTTTATCGACGGCTTCCGGGGTGCACCGGACAAACAGGCATTCCTCAAGCTGTCGCGGATTCCGCTGGAAGTCGAGGGCGAAGGATTGAAGCTGGTGGAAGTGCGGATCGAGGATACCCACACCGTCGGCACCGCTTCGCCCGGGTTCGGGGCGCCGGAGCTGGTCTATCACCCTCTGCCGGCCGAGATGGTGGTCACCAGCACAGGGTTATCTTTTGTCTATGTGTCCATGAAGGAACGCCGGGAAATGTCTTTGGCCGATCTGCTGGCATTGCGTGGCGAAAGTATCGACCAAGGGACGGACCATCACCCCCATCATGCCCATTGACCAGGCCCATTGATCAGGCCCTGAGGCGCCTGTCCTCTTCCGGGATCTCGCCGCCCAGTTCGACCCGGTTGCGGCCCTGGTCCTTGGCGGCATAGAGGGCCTGGTCGGCCTGATGGACCAGGCTATCCACCGATTCCATGCCGCGTGCGGTGCCGACGCCAAAGCTGGCGGTTTTGTGGCCCACGCCCTTGAATTCGTGGTCTTCGATGGCTGTGCGCAGCTTCTCCGCCGTGGCTGCCGCCCCGGCCAGGGTCGTTCCGGGACAAACAATCAAAAACTCCTCGCCGCCCCAGCGCCCGACAATATCCACGTCGCGGCAGCTGTCTTGGAGGATGCCCGCCAGATCCTTGAGCACCCGATCACCGACCAAATGGCCAAAGGTATCATTGACCGCTTTGAAGTGGTCCATATCTGCTAGAATCACCGACAGGCATTCTCCGTAGCGTTTGCATCGATTGATCTCGTTTTGCAGCACATCATCCATATGCCGACGGTTCGCCAGGCTGGTCAGCACGTCGGTGGTGGACATTTGCTCCAGTTGCTGTTGGTGCTGGCGGATCTCACGCATGATCTGCACTTCCCGGCGCAGGATCCACAGGCCGATCAACAGAGCCAGGATCCCCGCCCCCAGGCTGAGTACCAAAAGCCGTTGCTGCGAGGCGCCAATTTCATTTTGCAGGGAAATCCCCTCTGCCTTGGCGGTGCGCTCAATCACTGCCACGAAGCTGTTCAGCTTGTCGATCACCACCGTCTGACCGGCCGTGGCGTCCTTGATTTCCTGGCGCATTTCTGCCGGAGGCACGCCATCGACAATGCGGGCCATGGCCGCTTCCACCAGCGGATGGGCGAGGCGGATTGTTTCTTCCGCATGAGCCAGGGCATGGCGCTCCTCGTCGGTCATGCCCCATTTGTCGAGCACGGCGCGGGCAGCCAGGAATTTCGTGGCGATACCCTTGAACAGCTGGTACTGCTCATCGCGATCGAAAAAATCATCCAGGGTGCTGGTAAAGGTCAGCCGATAGGAGCGTTCCAACACGGCTTCGCGCATGGAAAAGGCGGCCAACACCTTCTCGCGATAGGCCGTTCCTCGCTCCCATTCCTTGTGCACCGTGGCATTTTGGCCCAACGCAATCAGCACCACCCCGACCATGCAAAGCAGCACAACGGAGAAGGCGGCAACAAGAATGATGTTGCGTCGGTGGAGCGGCTGTTCCATGAAATTTTTATCACACCTCAATTATTGAGCCGAATATGATGCCTGATAGAACGAATTTCAATTATACTTTCGAGAATACTCCATAGAGGTAAAGTAATTTTATCTCTTGTTACTTGCCCTAACCTGAGACTGACGCGCCATGAAATATCTCTCCCGATTGATGACCTGCCTGGTCACCCTCCTGATCGCATCCCCCGGCCAAGGCGCGGAGGCGCCGAAGGTGGTGGCATCCATCAAACCGATCCATTCCCTGGTCTCCGCGGTCATGGCGGGCGTGGCTGAACCGGGTTTGTTGATTGACGGCGAAGCCTCGCCCCATGGTACCAGTCTTCGCCCTTCCCAGGCCCGGGCCCTGCGCCATGCAGACCTTATCTTTTGGGTCGGACCGGACTTGGAGCAGGTATTGGAAAAGCCCATCGCCGCGCTGAGCGATGAAGCGCGCGTATTTGCCCTTGAGGAGACTCCGGGCCTGACGCTTTTCGGCTTTCGGGGAGCAAAAGAGGACCATGAAGAGGCGGCGCACGAAGAGCATGGCCACGACGAACATGGGCATGATGACCACGGCCATGGGGAAACGGATTTGCACATCTGGCTCGATCCGATGAATGCTCAGGCCTTGGCCCATCATGTGGCGGACATCCTCTCGGCAGCGGACCCCGCTCATGGAGCAACATACAAATCCAATGCCGCCCGCCTCGCCAAGCAGCTCGAAGCATTGGGCGCGGAATTGGCAGCGACCCTCAAGCCGATCCAGGCCCGCCCGTTCATGGTCTTCCACGACGCTTATCGCTATTTCGAGGAACGGTACGGATTGCAAATGGTGGGATCCATGACCATCAGCCCCCATTCCCCGCCCGGTGCCCGCCATGTGATGGAGGTTCGCGACAAGCTCAAGGCATTGGGCAACACCTGTCTGTTCAGCGAACCTCAATTCGAGCCGCGTCTTGTCCATCGGATCATAAAAGGGACGAAAGCGCTAACCGGCGCGCTGGATCCGCTGGGCGCCGACATCGAGGCCGGGCCCGATCACTATTTCAAGCTGCTGCGGGGCCTGGCCGACTCTTTCCGACGCTGCCTGGACCGGGCGGCGGATGGAAGCGCCCTCCGGTAAGGGGGCGCGGGCAACCCGTGGTACCGGGATAGGTGATCGGCAGGCCACGCTTGCAACGCACGGCCATGAAGGCGAAGGCCTGGGCCTCGATGGCATCTCCGTCCCAGCCGACCTTTTCCACCGGCTCCACCGGCACGTCCAGGGCTCGGCGCAAGGCATCCATCAAAACCGGGTTGTGACGCCCGCCACCACAGACCAGCCAGCGCTTGGGCGGCTTGGGCAGATGGCGCCGGGAACGGGCCACCGACTCGGCGGTAAAGGCGGTCAAGGTGGCCGCGCCGTTCTCGGGCGACAATTGTGCCGTGGGAGCCGCGTCAAAGGCCTCCCGGTCCAAGGACTTGGGTCCCGAGGCATCGAAATAGGGATGGGCCAAGAGGACCGATAGGATCTCGGCATCCACCGATCCGCGCCGCGCCATGTCGCCATTGGTGTCTTGGGCGACACCTGTATGGCGCAAAACCCAATCATCCAGCAAGGCATTGCCGGGTCCGGTATCGAAAGCCACCAGGTCGCCTTCGTCCGGGCCGATCCAGGTGACGTTGGCCACGCCGCCCACATTGAGCACGGCGAGCGGTTTATCCTGTTTATGGGCCAACGCCCGGTGATAGACCGGCACCAGCGGCGCGCCCTCCCCTCCGGCAATCACATCTTGAGTGCGGAACCCGGCCACGGTCTCGATGCCCAGCGCATCGGCCAGCAATTCGCCATAGCCGATCTGCCAGGTAAACTTGTTCTCGGGCTTGTGGGTGATGGTATGGCCATGAAAGCCGATCAGGTCGATATCCAAGGGGGACCGGCAATGATCGGTCAAAAAGGTCTTGATGGCCTCCACATGGCGCAGGGACAATTCGCGCCCGGTGGCTTCGATGGCTCCGTCACGATCCTTGGTCCGCCCCAGCAGACCGCGCAGCTTGTCCCGGAACCCGGAATCATAGGCATAGGTGGCGCTGGGGCCCATCAATTCCACCCGTTCGCCATCGGTGCGCAGCAGGGCGATATCGATGCCATCCATCGACGTGCCGCTCATCATGCCGAGTACCGTATAGGTCCTTGCTTCCGTCATGCCTAGGAGTGTGGTAGGGATGCGGCCTTCCGACAAGCAAATTCCTCAGGATTCACACCATGAGCGCCCTTTCTTCCGATTTTCTGCGTATTCTCACCGAACGCGGCTTCATTCATCAATGCACCGATACAGAAGCGCTCGACGCCCGGCTGAACGAAGGGTTGCTCACCGCCTATATCGGATTCGACTGCACGGCCTCGAGCCTGCATGTGGGATCGCTGTTGCCGATCATGATGCTGCGCTGGCTGCAAAAGACCGGTCACAAGCCCATTGTGCTCATGGGCGGCGGCACCACCAAGGTGGGTGATCCGTCCGGCAAGGACGAATCCCGTCAGTTGCTCACCGCTGAGAAAATCGGCGAGAACATGGCCGGGATCAAAAGGGTGTTCGAGAAATACCTGAGCTTTGGCGACGCCCGGGGCGATGCCATGATGGTCAACAACGCCGATTGGCTGGATGCGTTGAACTACATCGATTTCCTGCGCGACTACGGCCCGCACTTCACCATCAATCGCATGATGACCTTTGATTCGGTGAAGCTGCGCCTCGAACGGGAACAGCCGCTAACCTTCCTGGAATTCAATTACATGATCCTCCAGGCCTATGACTTCGCCGAACTGGGCCAGCGCCACAACTGCGTCCTCCAGATGGGCGGTTCCGATCAGTGGGGCAACATCATCAATGGCGTGGAATTGGGACGAAGAGTCAATAACCAACAGCTGTTCGGCCTGACCGCCCCCTTGCTGACCACCGCATCCGGCGCCAAAATGGGCAAGAGTGCCGCCGGGGCCATCTGGCTCAACGATGATATGCTGGGCAACTTCGATTTCTGGCAGTACTGGCGTAACACCGAGGATGCCGATGTGGGCCGCTTCCTGCGCCTGTTCACCGAGCTGCCCATGGACGAAATCACTCGCCTGGAAACCCTACAAGGCGCCGAACTGAACGAGGCCAAGAAGATCCTGGCCAACGAAGTGACCGCCTTGGCACGGGGCAAGGGCGCCGCCGAGGCCGCCGCCGAGACGGCCCGCAAAACCTTCGAGCAAGGGGTGCTGGCCGACGACCTGCCCTCCATCGACGTTCCCTTGGCGGAACTCGAAGAAGGCATTGCCGCCTTTGCACTGATGACCCGCGCCGGTCTGACCCAATCCAATGGCGAGGCCCGGCGCCTGATCAAGGGCGGTGGCGCCAGACTTAACGACCAAGCGATCAAAAACGAGACTCAGGACGTCACCCATGCGGACCTGGGCGACGGCGTACTCAAGCTATCGGCGGGCAAGAAGCGGCATGCATTGGTGCGGGGGGTATAGCCAATCATTGATTGGCGCAGCTGCGGCGACTTCTACTTCTCGACAATAGGGATTGTCCGTCGCGCGCCTTGCCGACAAGCGTCTACAAACCGGCCTCAAACATACCGATTTTCTTTAGCCCGCTATCGCCCGCCCGCCACGTCCAGCAGGGTTCCGGTGACATAGGAAGAGCCATCGTCGAGCAGCCAGACGATGGCTTCGGCGACCTCTTCGGCTGTGCCGGGGCGGCCCAGAGGCATGGCGGCGGCGAGGTCCCGTGCGCGCTCCGCCCAACCGCTGTCGGCATGGATCTCCGTCTCGATGAGGCCGGGCCGGACGGCATTGACGCGAATGCGGCGCGGCGCCAATTCCTTGGCCAGCCCCACGGTCAGGCTGTCCATGGCCCCTTTCGATCCGGCGTAATCGACGAATTCGTTGGGCGAGCCGAGCTTGGCCGCGATGGACGATAGATTGACGATGGCTCCGCCGTCGGCCAGCCTTCTTGCCGCCTCGCGGGCACAAAGGTAGGCACCGAGAATATTGACCTCGAACATATGCCGCAGGCGGGCGACGCTCATCTCCGCCAAGGGCATCAATGGCGCCACGATTCCGGCATTGTTGACCAGGCCGGAGATCGGCCCGAAGGCGTTCTCCATGGCGTCGAACAGGGCCAGCACGTCTTGTTCATCGGAGACATCGCCTTTGAGCAGGACCGCCTGCCCGCCAGCCTCTTTTACCAGCGAGGCGGTTGCCGTGGCCGCTGATTCGTTGTCCCGGTAGTTGATCCCCACATGCCACCCCCGGGCACCGCAAAGGATCGCCGAGGCGCGACCGATGCCTCGACTGCCGCCGGTGATGAGGATGTTCCGAGTCACCCGCCGCCGCCAAGCCCGTGGGGTTCCGGAGCCAGATAGGTGATGCGGTGCAACAGGGCCTTGTAGCGCTCCTTCTGGGCCTCGCCATAGATGGGGCTTTCACGATCATCGAAGGCCTTGTCGATTTCCACCCAGTCCCCGGCGGACAGCTTTTCCAAGGCCAGTGGCAGGATTTCCGATTCCTCCATCCGGGTGTGCACCCGCCCCAGATTGAGATGGGAATCGGCCAGGTCGCAGAACCAGGCCAGTGACGCGTCATCATCAGGCTTGACGGCGGTCAGGGCCTCTTTCATCTGATTGCGGATGGTTTCTTCCTGACGATGATGGCGGATCAACAGGTCCAGACGCTCCACCGACGCTGGCACTTTGGCCCGAAGGGGCGCGAACAGGCATTCCTCCTCCTTGGGATGGTGATAAACCCCGAGGAAATTATCCATATAGTCAAGAATGAGCCTGTAGAGCTCCGCGTCAAAGGAAATACGCCCGGCCCGCAGGTCATTGACCAGTTCGCCGAACAGATGGGTCACCGTGTGAAAGCTCAGGTGCTCGGCACGGATGGCCTGGATGGCCAAGGGCAGTTCCGGAGCTTCGGGATGGACGGTTCGGATACCTTCCAGTTCCCGCCACAAATCCACGTCCCGCTCATGAGTCCAGGGACGCGGATCACGAATGCCAAGCGCCTCCTCGTAAGCGCGCGAAACGTTGAACGGCAGGCAATGATCGAAAATGCGCCAGTCCCCGAATGACGGCCGGAGATGCTCACCGACAGCCGTATAGACCGTACGCAAATCCTCGCCCCGGGCCACGCCCTCGCGGACCGTATCCCACAGGTTCACAAGGTACCGATCCGTGCCCCCGAGGGCGTCGTCAACATCGGTTGGTGTCTTGGCCACCGGCCCGCGTCCGGGCACCAGGATCTCGGGGCTCAAGGCCTCGAGCACCTCCAGGGTATCGCTCCATTCCCGCATATACCCATCTCCCACGTAGGGAGACGCCCGAAAGCCCACCAAATCACCGGCGAATAAAACGCCCCGCTCGGGAATCCAAGCCACCAGATCCCCCGCCGTATGACCGCGTCCGGGATGCAGCAAATGGACCTCCAGGTCGCCCAGATCAACGATTAGTTCCAGGTCGAAGATCAAGGTTGGATGTACCGGCCCGGATTGCCCCTCCTCGTCCGCGCCTGCGAACAGCCTCGGGAAACGCTCCTTTTCAGACTGATAGTCCGTTTCACCGCGCTCGACCAGCAGATCGCGGGTGCCGTGGGAGGTGATGATTTCCGGCGATCCCAGCGCCGAGGCGCCGCGCACCCGCACCGCATGATGATGGGTCAGGGCTAAGTATTTGACAGGCAGATCCGTGACCTGGGCAATGCGATCATGGAGCGCCGCCACCTTGGTCCTTGTGGCCAGGACATCGACCACCAAGACGGCGTCACGACCGATCACCACCCCGCAATTGGGGTCGCCCTCGGCAGCATGCACATAGACTCCCTCGGCCACCGGCTCGAAGGTGACCGGGCTTTCCGTGCGGTCATCGCGGGAGGCGAAACTCTTGACCATGGTGGGCGCTCTCCTCGTTCTCAGATACCCAAATAAGCCTGCTTGACCTGATCATCCGCCAGCAGGTCGGGCCCGCGCCCGGTCAGGGTAATCCGACCGGTCTCCAACACATAGCCCCGATCGGCGATACCCAAGGCGGCAAAGGCGTTCTGTTCGACCAGCAAGATGGTGGTGCCCTGGGCCTTCAGGTCGCGGATGATATTGAAAATCTCCGTCACCAACACCGGTGCCAAGCCCATGCTGGGTTCGTCCAACAACAACAAACGCGGCCGGGCCATCAGCGCCCGGGCGATGGCCAGCATCTGCTGCTGCCCGCCGGACAGGGTTCCCGCCGCCTCCCCGCGCTTGTTGCGCAGGATGGGGAAGGTATCGTACATGCGTTCCATGTCCTCGGCCACGGCGGCTTTGTCCCGGCGACTGTAGGCGCCAAGGCGGATATTGTCCTCCACAGCAAGCGGCCCGAACACCTGTCGGCCCTCTGGCACCTGGGCAATGCCCAACGATACCCGCTTGGCGGCGGGCATGCGGGAGATATCGTCGTTCTCGAAGCGGACCGCCCCGGCACTCAGGGAATGCAGCCCCGAAATGGCCCGCAACAGGGTCGATTTTCCCGCCCCGTTGCCGCCCACCAGCGCCACCAACTCGCCCTGATTTACTTCCAACGCGACATCGTGCAGCGCCTGAATACGGCCATAGTGGCAGGACAGGCCATCGATCTTGAGCATTTCCATCAAGCCTGGCCTCCCAGATAGGCCGAAATGACTTCCGGGTCGTTGCGGACCTTGTCCACCGTGCCCTCGGTCAGCTTGCGGCCATAGTCGAGCACCAGAATATGATCGGAAATGCCCATGACCATGCGCATGTCGTGTTCCACCAGCACCACGGTGATCCCCTGCTCCGCCACCCGCCGGATGACATCGTCCACCTCGCGGCTTTCGGTCGGATTGAGACCCGCCGCCGGTTCATCAAGCAACAGCATCTTGGGTCGCGCGGCCAGGGCCCGGGCGATCTCCAGGCGTTTCAGCGCGCCATAGGGCATGGCATCGGCATCGGCGCCGACAAAATCATCCAACCCGACAAAACGCATCAGGTCGGCAGCTTCCTCGCGTAGGGCCTTGTCGGCACGGCGGATTCCCTTCAAGCCGAACAAAGCCGGGAAAAAACCCCGGTTGAGATGGAGATGCGCCCCGACCATGACGTTTTCCAAGGCTGTCATATTGAAAAAGACCTGCAAGTTCTGGAAGGTGCGCGACATACCCCGCGCGGCCAATTCCGACGACCGATGGGCGGTCACCTCCTGGTCGTTGAAAAAGATCCGGCCGCTGGTGGGCACATAGATGCCGGTGATCAGGTTGAACAAAGTGGTCTTGCCCGCGCCGTTGGGGCCGATGATCGAATGGATGGTGCCCGACTCGATGGCGAAGGTCAGCCCGGCGATGGCATGCACGCCGCCGAATTCCTTGTTCAATCCCTCCACCCGCAGCAAGGTCATGTCCGCCTCCGCTTCAAGGCGTTGATGATCGTCGGCAGCAGGCCCTTGGGCATGAAGATCATCACCAGCATGAGAATCAGGCCGAAGATCAGGTGTTCATAATCCTCCAACACGGTCAGCACCTGGGGCAGCAGGGTCAGGATCGCCGCCCCGATGACCGCGCCATAGGTGGAGGCCATGCCGCCCAGCACCACCATCACCACGAATTCGATGGAATGGAAGAAGCTGGCGATCTCCGGCGTGATGAACTGGCTGTAAAAGGCGTTGAGCGAGCCGACGACACTGGCGAAAACCGCCGAGACAACGAAGATCAGGACCTTGTAGTGGCTGGAATCCACGCCCACCACTTCGGCGGCCACTTCCGAGCCATGCACCGCGCGCAGGGCCCGGCCCACCGGTGAATCCACCAAATTGAGCGCCAGCCAGACAGAGACCCAAAGCAACCCGCCGATCATCCAATACCAATCCCCCTCGTCGGCCGGTTCCCAGCCGAACAGGTTGAGCGCCGGGACCACCATGCCGTCGGGGCCGCCGGTGATCTGGTCCTCGATATTGATAACGATGGCGATGATGATCCCCATACCCAGGGTCGCCATGGCCAGATAGTGGCCTTTGAGCTTAAGGATCGGTCGCGCCAGAACGAAGGCCAGCAGCCCGGTGCCCACCGCCGAGACCCCCATGGCCGTCAGGGCGTCCCAGTCATGATTGGCGGTCAGCACCCCAGCCCCGTAGGCGCCCAGTCCGACGAAAGCGGCATGGCCCAGGCTGATCTGCCCGGCATAGCCGATCAACAGGTTCAGCCCGACACAGACGATGGCATTGAAGCCCACATTGATCGCCACTTCCATATGGAACGGATTGTCGAGCAGCAGCGGCAGGGACAGAATCGCCGCCGCCAGCAGCCCCAACCCGCCGGTCTTGGGATGCAGCAGCCGGGTCATACGCGATCCGTCCCGCGCTTGCCCAACAGACCGCTGGGCCGGACGAACAGCACCAGCAGGATCAACACAAAGGCAATGGCGTCTTTGTATTCAGAGCTGATATAGCCCGCGCCCATGGCTTCGGTGATGCCGACGATCAGGCCGCCCAACACCGCCCCCAAGCCATTGCCCAGGCCGCCGAGAATGGCCGCCGCGAAGCCTTTCAGGCCGAGCATGATGCCCACCTCGAAATTGGTCAGGGTAATAGGCGCGACCAGAATCCCCGCCACCGCCCCCAGTGCGCCGGACAGGGCGAAGCTGACGAACAACACCACCGAGACATTGATTCCCACCAGTTGCGCCGCGTCGCGGTTATGGGAGGCGGCGAGAATGGCCTTGCCCATCAGGGTGCGGTTGAAGAATTGGAATAGTCCGACCACAACGATCGCCGACACCCCCAGCACCCACAGGCTCTGTGGCAACAAGGTGGCGCCCAGCACATGGATCGGTTCGTCGCCGGAGAAAGCGGGCAGGGCATGGTATTCCTTGCCCCAGACCACCTGCGCCAGGCCTCGCATGGCAATGGAGGCACCGATGGTGATGATGATCAGGGTGACCACCGAGGCGCCCTTGGCCGGTTCCACCGCGAATTTTTCCAGCAGCATCCCCAACAGCCCCGCCAAAAGGATCGCCGCCAGCATGGCCATTGGCATGGGCAGCCCCAGGCCCATGAAGAACACAGTCCCCATGCCGCCGACCATGACGAATTCGCCTTGGGCGAAGTTGATGACATGCGAGGCATTGAAGATGATCGAGAAGCCCAGCCCCACCAGGGCATAGGTCGCCCCGAGGGTTACTCCCGAAAACAAAAACTGTAGAAATTCCGCGACCATGGTGCCGCCTTGCCCCGCTGGGTATCAAACCCCTGGAAAAAAGGCAAAATGCCCGCCATGGCGGGGGATTGCAACAGGGAAAGGGCTGATGCCGCCCGTCGCGGGAATTTCGCATGACGAAGAGCCGGAATCCGCGCTATGCAGAAGGAATGCCCGATGACGGGCGCATAGGCAGGGGGACTCTCATGAGCATCGCACAATTGAATGACCTATTCGGCATCGGCGACAAGCTAAGGGTGATCGAAGGCCAGGGCGGCCTTCCCATGATCCAGGTGACCACCGACCATGCCAGCGCGATGGTTTCGATCTATGCCGGACAGGTGCTTTCCTACCGCCCCGCCGGACAGGCGGAAGACCTGATGTTCCTCAGCCAAAGCGCCTATTTCGCTCCGGGCAAGGCGATCAAGGGCGGCGTGCCGGTCTGTTGGCCCTGGTTCGGGCCTGACCCGGAAGACAAAGGCCGCCCCAGCCACGGCTTTGTGCGCAATCGCCTCTGGGACCTGCGCACCACCGAAGACCGGGGGGACGCAGGCATCCGAATCACCCTCGGCCTGACCGATACGGATGAGACCCGGGCCACCTGGGACAACGGATTCGATCTGGCCATCCGGGTAACCATCGGTGAAACCCTGGAAGTGGCGCTGATCACCAGCAACACCGGCGACAGCCCCTTCCCCCTGACCCAGGCCCTGCACAGCTATCTACGGGTCGGCGATATCGATCAGGCATCGGTGGAAGGCCTGGATGGTTGTAGCTACATAGACAAAATGGATGGCGGCGCGGAGAAAGCCCAAAGCGGGGCGGTCACCATTTCCGGCGAAACTGACCGGATCTATACCGGCGTCGCCGCCAACCTGGCGATCATTGATCCGGTCTTGGGACGGCGCATCGCCATCGCGTCCCAAGGCAGTGCCAGCGCCGTGGTCTGGAATCCCTGGGCCAGAACCGCCGCCTCCATGGGCGATCTCGGCGACGAGGATTATCGGACCATGCTTTGTGTCGAGACCACCAACGCCGGACCGGACGTCGTCACCCTTGCACCGGGCGACGAACACCGGCTGGTGGCAGCTTTTGACCCGTCGGCGATATGATGGGAAATTAACCGCCAATATTCCGGTCATTTCCCGTTTCGCGGATGTGATCGGGTGCTGTTATACAGGCAGACATGAAACTTGCGGTTTTCGATTGTGACGGCACTCTGGTCGATAGTCTGGGGTCCATCGTCTCCTCCATGGTCTCGGCGTTCGAAGGCCATGGTCTGGCAGCGCCCAAGGCCGCCCATGTGCGGCGCATGGTCGGACTGCCGTTGGTCGAAGCCATTGCCCAGCTGCACCCCGAAGGTACCATGGCCCAGTGGGAAGAGCTGACAGAATCCTATAAGCAGGCCTTCACCGCCGAGCGTCAGGCCGGAACGGTGGAAGAACCGCTATATCCCGGCGCCTTGGCAGCGCTGGATGAACTGGAATCGGCGGGCTACTTGCTTGGTGTCGCCACCGGCAAGGCCATGCGCGGTCTGGCCAATACCCTGGCCACCCATGATCTGGCCAAGCGGTTCGTCACCCTGCAAACCGCCGATCTCTGTGCCGGGAAGCCGTCCCCGGACATGCTCTACCGAGCCATGGATGAAACCGGTGCCCGACCGGAAACCACGGTCATGCTCGGCGACACCACCTATGATATGCTGATGGCGCGAAATGCGGGCGTGCCTGCTCTGGGGGTATCCTGGGGCTATCACGAATCGGAAGAATTGACAGAGGCTGGGGCGACCCGCGTGCTCGACCACTTCGAGCAAGTCCCCCAAGCCATCGAGACTTTATGGGAGAGGGAACAATGAAAAAGATCCTTATCGGCGTTGTCGGCGTCGTTGTGGTCGGTCTGATCGCAGGTGTGGTCATCTTGAAGTCCATGGACTTCAATCAGTACAAGGGGGTGATTGCCGAACAGGCCAAGGCCGCCACCGGTCGCGACCTGGTCATCGCCGGAGATATCGAGATCGGCATCTCGCTGACTCCCTCCCTGATGGTCGAGGGTGTGTCCCTGTCCAATGCCGATTGGGGCTCGCGCAAGGAGATGGTAACCCTCGCACTGGTCGAGGCGCAGGTTTCCCTGCTGCCCCTGCTGAGCGGTACCGTGGATGTCCAACGCTTCATCCTCAAGGACGTGGACGCGCTGCTGGAAACCGACAAGGAAGGCAACGGCAACTGGTCCTTCACCCCCGCCGAACCCGCCGAGGAAAAGACCGAGGAAGCCTCCGATGGCCCCGCCGCCCTGCCGGTAATCCGCGAAGTGGTTCTGGAAAACGTCAAGGTCACCTATAAGGACGGCATGAGCGGCGAGACCACTACGGCGGATATCGAAAGCCTGACCGCCAACGCCGATTCGGCGGATAGCCCGCTGGCCTTTGCCCTGCGCATGGCTTTCAACGGCGCACCGATCACCGTTGATGGCCAAGTGGGCTCCCTGGCCGCTGCCATGGCCGGAGATCAGCCGTTCCCGGTGAAGATCGCCGCCGAGGCTTTCAAGGCCAAGGCTACCGTGGATGGCTCCATTGCCAAGCTGCACGACGCCAAGGGCATGGACCTCAAGCTGAGCGCCAACGTGGCCAGCCTGACCGATACCTTCGCCGCCGCCCAGGCCGCCCTGCCGCAATTGAAGGACAGCGCACCGCCGCCGTCCACCAGCATTGACCTGAGCGTGCAGGCCAAGGATATCGAGGGGGGCTACCAGTTGGACAACCTCTCCTTGAAGGCCGGTAAAACCGATCTGAGCGGCAGCGTGACCGCCCTGATGGGCGACATTCCCGACATCACCGCCCGGCTAACCTCCACTTTGGTCGATACCGCCGACTTCACCGGACCGGCCAAAGAAGGCGCCGCGCCCGCTGGGGAATCCAAGAAAGCCGAGGGCGACAAACCGAAGAAGGTCTTTCCGTCCGATCCCTTGCCCCTGGACGGGCTCAAGGCGGCCAATGCCGACGTGACCTTCAAGGGCAAAAAAGTGGTGGCCGGCAAGATCGTCGTCGAGAACATTGATCTGGCCCTGACATTGAAGAACGGCAAGCTGACGATCACGCCCAACAACGCCGACATCTTCGGCGGCAAGGTCGCCGGGTCGGTGGTGCTGGACGGCTCCTCGGGCAAGACCGCCAAACTCAACACGGACCTGAAGGTGGCCAAGCTGATGCTCGGCACCATGGCCTCCACTATGGCCGGGCAGGATCTGATCAAGGGTTCTCCCACCGATGTGACCATCAAGCTAAGCGGCGCGGGCGGTTCCGTGGCCGCCCTGATGGGCAGCCTCAATGGCAACCTGTTGGTGGATGTGGGTGAAGGCATCATCGACAACGCCCTGGTGGACTTGGCAGGCGGTAATCTGCTGACCAACCTGCTGCCCACCCTCACCGGCGAAAAGAAAGACTCCAAGCTTTCCTGCGCCGTGATCAATGCCAAGATCACCAATGGCCTGGCCAAGCTGGCCAAGGGTATCGCGGTGGAAACCTCTGAACAGACCATCCAAGGCGATGGCGAGATCAACCTGAAGACCGAGGAATTGGAAATCAGCATCAACCCGGAAATGAAAGACGCCGTGGGCGTTGGTGCCGGTGGCGTGGCCAAATTGGTTAAGCTGACCGGAACCCTGGCCGATCCGGGCGTGGGCCTCGACGAAAAGGGGGCCGCCAAGGCCGTGGGCAAGGCGGCGCTCGGTGTCGCCACCGGGGGATTGAGCATCATCGGCGAAAAACTGCTCGATGCCACCGGCGCCATGGATGAAGAAGGCGCCGACTATCCCTGCCTGGTCGCCCTCGGCAAGCCGATTCCGAAATCCACCAAGAAGAAGGAAAGCGCCCCGGCCAAGAAAACAACCGCCGAACCGAAAAAAGAAGAAGGCCTCGGCGGGGCTCTGAAGGGGCTATTCGGCAATTAAGCACGGGCTTGCAGGCTCCTCGCCCTTCGACAGGCTCAGGGTGAGGAGCTATTTCCCCACCGTCTCATGCTGAGCCTGTCGAAGCATATAACGGATACACCATGTTCACGGGACCCAGAAAACGCTTCTATAAACAAGCCGCCGCCGGACCCGCTTCCGGCGGCGGTTTCGCGATCTTCCTCGACGGGCGCGCGGTGAAAACCCCCCAAGGCGCAAACTTGGACGTTCCATCCGAGGCCCTGGCCCAGGCCATCGCCACCGAATGGGAAGCCCAGGAAGACGAGATTCGCCCCCATACCATGCCGCTGATGCGGTTGACCTGTACCGCCATCGACCGCCTACCCCAGGTCCGGAGCGAGGTTATTGACCAATTGGTTCAATACGCCGGCACGGACCTTCTTTGTTACCGTGCCGAAGCGCCATCCGATTTGGTAGAACGGCAAAATGAGACTTGGAATCCGCTGTTGGATTGGCTCGAAGCCACCTATGGCGCAGGGCTGAAAACAACCTCTGGAATCATCGCAATCCCCCAGGATAAAGAGCCTCTTTCAAACCTCCGATCCGCCATGGAACCCCTTGGCAATATTGAGCTTTCCGCTCTAACTGCCATGACCCAGGCGTCTGGATCTTTGGTTATCGGATTGGCTGTTCTAAGCGGCCATTTGGACGCCGCCCAGGCCTTTGCCGCCTCGCAAGTGGACGAAACATACCAGATGGAAAAATGGGGGCAGGATCACGAAGCTCTCGCGCGTCAAAACAAGCTTCGCGAGGACCTGGAATCAGCCACAAGGCTGATCACCCTCCTTTAGTATTGATACCCTCGCTCTTTTCGCTGGTGCAGCATGGATTGGGCATGCTATCACGGCATATTGCCGTTCGGTGCAAAGAATAACCGAGGGGAGACCCCATGCACGATATTATCCGACAACTCGACGAAAAACGCCGTCTCGCGCGGCTTGGCGGCGGCCAACGCCGTATCGATTCCCAGCATGCCAAAGGCAAGCTCACGGCTCGCGAGCGCATCGAGCTTTTGCTTGACCCCGGAACTTTCGAAGAATGGGACATGTTCGTCGAGCATCGCTGTACCGACTTCGGTATGGAGGGCAATAAAACGCCGGGCGACGGCGTGGTAACCGGCTATGGCACCATCAACGGGCGCCTTGTCTTTTTGTTCAGCCAGGACTTCACTGTCTTCGGCGGCTCTCTCTCTGGAAGCCATGCGGCCAAGATCACCAAGATCATGGACCGGGCCATTGAAGTGGGCGCCCCGGTGATCGGCCTCAACGATTCCGGCGGGGCACGCATCCAAGAAGGCGTCGACTCCCTTGCCGGATACGCCGAGGTATTTGAACGCAATGTATTGGCCTCGGGCGTGGTGCCGCAGATCTCGGTGATCATGGGCCCCTGTGCTGGTGGCGCGGTATACTCCCCGGCCATGACGGACTTCATCTTCATGGTCGAAGACACGTCTTATATGTTTGTCACCGGCCCCGACGTGGTGAAGACGGTGACCCACGAAGAAGTCACCGCCGAGGAACTGGGCGGCGCCAAGACTCATTCTTCCAAATCCGGTGTTTCCGACCTGGCTTTCGAGAACGATGTTCAGGCCTTGTTGATGCTGCGTCGGTTCATGGATTTCCTGCCGTCGAGCAACAAGGAACAGCCGCCGGTCCGCCCGACCCCGGACAAGGCCCACCGCCAGGATTTCTCGCTCGATACCATTATCCCGGACAATCCCAACAAGCCCTACGACATGAAGGAACTGATCACCAAGGTTCTCGACGAGGGCGAGTTCTTCGAACTGCAACCGGACTTCGCCGCCAATATAATCATCGGCCTGGGCCGCATGGAAGGCTCGACGGTTGGCATCGTCGCCAACCAGCCCATGGTGCTGGCGGGCTGCCTGGATATCGACAGTTCCCGCAAGGCAGCACGCTTTGTTCGTTTCTGCGACGCCTTCAATATTCCCATCGTCACTTTTGTCGATGTCCCCGGCTTCATGCCCGGCACGGCACAGGAATATGGCGGCATCATCAAACACGGCGCCAAGCTGCTCTATGCCTTTACCGAGGCCACTGTACCCAAGGTCACGGTCATTACCCGCAAGGCCTATGGTGGCGCCTATGACGTGATGAGCTCCAAGCACCTCAGGGGTGATGTGAACTTCGCCTGGCCATCGGCGGAAATCGCCGTCATGGGTCCCAAGGGTGCCGTGGAGATCATTTTCCGTCAGGATATGGGGGACGAAGAAAAGATCTCCGCTCGCACCGAGGAGTATCGGCAGAAATTCGCCAATCCCTTCATCGCCGGTCACCGTGGTTTCATCGACGACGTGATCATGCCGCACAACACCCGCAAGCGGATCTGCCGCTCGCTGGCCATGTTGCGCAACAAGAAAGTGGAAAACCCGTGGCGCAAGCACGGGAACATTCCGCTCTAGGATGGAGGCAGACTGATGTTCAAAAAAATTCTGATCGCCAACCGTGGTGAAATCGCCTGCCGGGTCATCAAGACGGCAAAGAAGATGGGAATCACCACCGTTGCGGTGTTTTCCGAAGCCGACAAGGACGCCCTTCATGTGGACATGGCCGATGAGCGGGTCTGTATCGGACCGCCGCCGACCAATCAGTCCTATCTGGTGGCCGACGCCATTGTACAGGCCTGCAAGGATACCGGCGCCGAGGCAGTGCACCCTGGCTATGGCTTCCTATCCGAGAATGCCGAATTCGCCCGACGCCTGAAGAAAGAGGGGATCAAACTTATCGGGCCGGGCCCGGAAGCAATGATTTCAATGGGCGACAAGATCACCTCCAAGAAACTGGCCAACGAGGCCGGTGTGAGTTGCGTGCCCGGCCACCCGGACGCCGTGTCCGACGCCGAAGAAGCTGTCACGATCGCCAACCAGATCGGCTATCCGGTCATGCTGAAGGCCTCTGCCGGCGGTGGCGGCAAGGGCATGCGCATCGCCTGGAATGACGACGAATGCCGCGACGGCTTGGAACGGTCTCGCTCCGAGGCGGCATCAAGCTTTGGCGATGACCGGGTCTTCGTGGAGAAGTTCATCGAGGAACCGCGCCACATCGAAATCCAGGTGATAGCTGACAGCTTCGGCAATACGGTCTATCTGGGCGAGCGCGAATGCTCGATCCAGCGTCGCCACCAAAAGGTCATCGAAGAAGCCCCCTCGCCCTTCCTCACCCCGCAGGTACGCAGGGCCATGGGTGAGCAGGCGGTGGCCTTGGCCAAAGCCGTGAACTACGAATCAGCGGGCACCGTCGAATTCATCGTCGACAAGGAACGTAATTTCTTTTTCCTGGAAATGAATACCCGCTTGCAAGTGGAACACCCGGTCACCGAGTTCATCACCGGTCTTGATCTGGTGGAACTGATGATCCGTGTCGCCTACGGAGAGAAACTGCCCTTTGACCAAAGCGGTGTCAGCATCAGGGGCTGGGCTATCGAGTCTCGGATCTATGCCGAAGACCCGTTCCGCAACTTCCTGCCCTCCATCGGGCGCCTGACCCATTACGTGCCGCCCGAGGAAAGCAAGTACGTGCGCGTGGATACCGGCGTCTATGAAGGTGGCGAGATCTCCATGTATTACGATCCCATGATCGCCAAGCTGGTGACCTACGGCGCCGACCGCAAGCATGCCACCCAACATATGCAGCGGGCATTGGACGAATTCCATATTCGCGGCGTATCGCACAACATCAGCTTCCTCGCAGCCTTGATGGATCACCCGCGTTTCCAATCAGGCAAGATCACCACCAATTTCATCGCCGAGGAATATCCCGACGGGTTCCATCCCGCCGACGTACCGCATGATGATCCTTGCCTGTTGGTGTCGGTCGCCAGTTTCATTCACCAAGCCTATCAGACCCGCGCGGCGAAAATCTCGGGCCAGGTGGCCGGACGCGAACGAGAAGTGGGCTATGATTGGATCACCTACGTGGGTGACAAACGCTACTCAACGCAGGTGGAACCCATCGACGGCGGCTTTAAGATTGTGGTGGATACCGAACCCTATCAGGTGCTGAGCAATTGGCAGCTGGGTCAACCGCTGTTCCGGGCCAAGATCAATACCCGGCCGGTCTGCGTGCAGGTGGAACGGCACAGCTTCGGATATCGCATGTTCCATGCCGGGTCCCAGGCCGATGCCCTGGTCTTGTCCCCGGTCACCGCGAGCCTGCAGGAGCTCATGCCCCACAAGGAACCGCCGGACATGTCCCGCTATCTGCTGTCGCCCATGCCGGGGCTGTTGCTCTCGGTGGCGGTTGAAGAAGGCCAGGAAGTCAAGGAAGGCGAGGAATTGGCCGTGGTCGAAGCCATGAAGATGGAGAACGTGCTGCGCGCGTCCCAAGATGGCGTGGTCAAGAAAGCCCATGCCGGTACCGGCGACAGCTTGGCCGTGGACCAGATCATTCTGGAGTTTGAATGAGCGACCGCAAATGCGTCTTGGTGCGCATTGAAGGACGGGTCCAAGGAGTCTGGTATCGCGGCTGGACCATGACCGAAGCGCAAAAGCGCGGCCTGGACGGGTGGGTGCGCAATCGAAGCGATGGCTCAGTGGAGGCCCTGTTTAGTGGCCTCACCGACCGGGTCAACGACATGTTGGCTGCTTGTGAACGCGGGCCAACAGCGGCTCGGGTAGACGGAGTCTTTCCCAAACCCGCCGATTCGCCCGTCGAGACCGGCTTCTCCCAACGCCCGACCATTTAAATCGGACCCGGAATAATCCTGCAATATTTCCCATGAACCACAACCGAATCATCAATATGTTTCGGTTGTGGCGGTGGCCGGAGATGCTCTGTCAGGGGTTCTCTTGGCCCGTCGCTTCCGGATGGTCCGGGTCGACCAGCCGATGCAGATGGACAATAACGTACTTGGTATGGGCCTCATCCACGCGGGCCTGACTGGCGGCTCGCCAGGCTTGCAAGGCCTCGTCATAGTTGGGAAACATGCCAACGATATGAAGGTTGTCGGAATCGACGAATACGTTGCCGGAGGGGCTTTCCACCTCTCCGCCAAACACCAGATGAAGCAGGGGACGATCCATGGAAGCCAATTCTCCTCAATGAATGTGGATATTTTACCCAAACTACGCTGCACCGCACATAAAACACAAGTCCGAACCGGAACCGCCACACTTTAGCCATTGGAATCACCTATCGTTTGGTCCATAGTTTTAAGGTTTCCATGGGGATGGATCGATCCATCAGGGGATTTTTGGAGAATGATCATGAGAAAGTATTTAAGCGGACTGGTCGCGGGCTGTGCCCTGCTGACCCTTGCGGCCTGTGGCGATCCCAGCAAACAGGAAATCGTCGACAAGGCCCGCTCCGCCGATACCCGGCAACAACTGGAATCAATCCTTGGCAAGCCCGATGAGCTGAGCAAAATGGGACCCATTGAGCAATGGACCTATAATGCCGCCGACGGAACCGTTACCTTCACCATCACTGGAGACACAGTGGCCTTGCAGACCACCGGCGAATCGCAGAAAAAGTAACCGAGCGCCGAAAAAACAAATTATCAGTTCAATCCCGGGGAGCGTCTCCCCATATCACATCAATCTTCTTTTCTGAATGAACCGAGAGGTGGGCAAAATGAAAACCCTTGCAAAAGCAATTCTACCCGTAGCCGCGATGGCCTTTGTGGCTGGTTGCGCGTCCAACTGGGATATGGACGGAACACAAGCGATGAAAGGCGACACCGCCTTTGCCGATGCGCTGAAAAGCGAATACGTTGGACTCGCCACCATGGAGCGCGACGAAGGCGACTGGGGCGATGCCGCTTACTTCAACAACAAGGGCCGTTCCGCGGCCATGGGCACCGATGTGATGGCGCAGGCGATCGCAGAACGTGACCTGCCGGGTGACAACGTCAAGGATTTGACCGATGCCCGCGCCGCCCTGATGAGCGTGCTGCCTGCGGCCAAGACGTCCAACCCGGCCGCCGCCGCCCGTGCCCAGGCCATGTTCGACTGCTGGATGCAGGAGCAGGAAGAAAACTTCCAGCCCGAAGATATCGCCAAATGCCGCGCCGACTTCGAGGCCGCCATGAAGGAATTGGAGCCGAAGCCGATGGCCAAGCCCATGCCGAAGCCGGTGATGCCGTCGCCGAAGCCCAAGACCTTCGTCATCTACTTCGGTTTCGACAAGGCCAATGTTGATGATACCGGCATGATGATTGTCGATAAGATCGCGTCCTACTTCGGCGACATCAACGCCGCCTCCGTGGACATTGCCGGTCACACCGACACCATGGGCCCGTCCGCCTATAACACCATGCTGGCTCAGAAGCGGGCCGACGCCGTGGCCGCCGCCCTGCAGGGCAAGGTCAAAGGTGGCGTGATCGTCAACGCTTATGGCGAAGGCAAGCTGGCTGTTGCCACCAATGACGAAGTCATGGAAGGCGCCAACCGCCGCGTGGAAGTGGTCGTGACCCCGTAATCGGGATCACCTGACAACAGGGAAACGGCACCTTTCGGGGTGCCGTTTTTCTTTGTTTGCCGCTAATGATAACTTGACCTGTGGTCGGAACATGCTATCCAGAAGGCGTTCGGAACGACCCTACCCGGAGATGATTATGCCGCTAAAGATTTCCCTTATTGCGTTGGCCATGGCTATTGGCTTGATGAGCTATTCCGAACCGGCCCAAGCCATTTGCGTCAACAACGGCACCGCAACCCCGGTCAAGGTCAGCATTCTTTCCGGCGGAAAGTTCAAGTCCAAGGTTTCGCCCGGCGTCATCGAATGCTGTGATTGGCAGCAGGCCAATTGCAATCGGGGCGGCGATAAATTTTCCAATCTGAAATTTGTTGTGACCGCTCTGGCCGGTCCGCAGACCCGCACTGGCGTCTGCAAGGGGACCATCCCCGCCTCCTACGAGATTCAGATCCGGCAATCTGGCGACAAAATCCGCTGCGTCGGCGTCAAATAGGCCTTTCGCTACTCGTATTCCCCGAAACCCGCTTCAGGATCTTTCAGGTTCGCCTGAAAGCCCAGGTATTCCCATGTCTGCGCCATATGTGGCGGCAGCGGGGCGGTGACTTCCAGCATGCCCCCCGCCGGATGGGGGAAACGGATTGCCCGGGCCAGCAGATGAAGTTTCTTGGCCTGTGGCACGCCCGATAAGAAAGCCTCCGGGCCGCCGTATTTGCCGTCTCCCAGGATCGGTTTTCCCAAATAGAGGCAATGGGCGCGCAGTTGGTGGGTGCGTCCGGTGAGCGGCTCCAAGGCCAGCCAGGCGGCTTTGTTGCCGGCTCTGTCCACGATGCGGAATTCGGTCTCGGCCTTTTTGCCTTGTTCCTCGTCGACCACCACTCGCTCGCCGGCCTTGCCCGGCAGCTTCACCAGCGGCGCGACAATGCGGCCCTGGTCAGGGCTCGGAATACCCACCACCACGGCCCAATAGAGCTTGCGCGCCTCGCGGGATTTGAACAAAGCGGTAAGTTCCCGAGCCACCTTGGCCGAGCGCGCCAGGACCAGCACGCCCGCGGTATCCTTATCCAATCGATGCACCAGCCGCGGACGTTCCTTGGCCCCCAGCTTGAGCGCGTCGAGCATGCCATCCAGATGTTTCGTGGTACCGCTGCCCCCCTGGACGGCCAATCCGGCAGGCTTGTCGATGACCAGAAGATGGTCGTCCTGGTGCAGGATGCGCTGCCGCAGATCGTCGGCCTGGCGGGGGTCGATGGGCTGATAGGGCTTCGGTTGTGCCGCGACCGGATCTCCCAACGGCGGTACCCGCACCTGTTGTCCCGAAGTCAAACGATGGGCCGCCTTGACCCGCCCGCCATCGACACGGATCTGGCCGCTGCGCAGAAGTTTTTGCAGGCGCCCTTGATTGACCTGCGGGAACAAACGCCGGAACCAGCGGTCCAGCCGCATGCCATCGTCGTCCTCGGGCACCGGGATATGCTGCACACCGGTCATGGCAGAAACAGCCGGGCCAGCATCAAGCCACCGATCAGTGCCCCGACACCCAGCACCAAGGATCCCACCACATACAGGGCCCCCGCCAGATACTCATGACGCTCCAGCACCAGAGTGTAGATATCCAGCGAAAAGGTGGAAAAAGTGGTGAAAGCGCCCAGGAAGCCGACCCGCAGGGCATCACGCAATTCCGGCGACGGATCCCAGCTCCGCGCCAAAAGCTCGGCCATGATACCCAGCAGCAGGGACCCGAGGATATTCACCGCCAGGGTGCCATAGGGAAAGCCATGACCGAACCATTGGGTCATCTTGACCGACACCCCATAGCGGGACACGGCGCCCACGGCGCCGCCCAAGGCAATGGAAAGGATTAAAACAGGCTGGCTCATGGCGCGAGGTTTAGCACAGGCCATGGCGCGGGGCCCAGTCTATTTAATCCGCAGCCCCTTGTCGTTGAAGAACTTGGCGGAATCATAGGTCAGAGTAATCAGCTTGCCCTTGCGGCCACAGCGCAGGGTAACGAACGACTTCCCCGTTTCCCAACGAAAGCTGGCGGAATAGACGTAAGGACCGCCATACAGCTTGGCCAAACTCTCGGCAAAGGCGATGCAGAAATCCTCGGCGTCCTTCTTGTCCTCAACACCCTTGTATTCCTCGACAATGACTTCAACGGTTCCAAGTCGCCCAACCTTGAACGCACTCCCATCCAAACAGTCGAATTCAACCCGAGCCGGAATGCCGAGAAAGTCCATTTGGTAGCGTGGCTTGTTATTGACCGTCATGGGCATGGTGAAGTTGCCCGCCTTACCGTAGGTCTTGATCACCTTGTCGCAGGACACACCCCAGGCAACCTTGAACGGGCGCTCGGCCTGGGCGGGAGTCACGAGAAAGACCGTGGCAAGAAAGCAAAGGATCAACAAACGCTGAAGCATGATTAAACCTCGTGCGTAGCCGCGAAGATACCCCTTATGCTTTGATAATACAGGAAAAATAAGCAGACTGCAAATGATGCTCCGGAGAATTAGGCTGGACAGGGGCCCGTTGCTCGGTGACACTTCCCCATTATTGTATAGTTATTGTGAGTACCCCCATGAATGAGCGCGTCACCTTTCAATTGGACAGACCCGACGGCGAGGATCGCGGGCCGAGTCACTGTACCCTGACCATCAATGATTCGACCCTCTTGGGGCACGAAGCCACATTCCGAATCCTCACCAAGGTGACGGTGAAGGACAGTGACCCGGTCAACGAGGAAGAAGTCCATTTCAGTACGGACCTCATGCTGGATCAGCCCGCCGTTCGGATCGACCTGCCGGATGAGCCCCTACGGACCTTCTCCTACGACGGTCCCTCGATCAGCATCCGAACCTTGGCCTGGCTGAAAGTGGATGACGGCTTGATCTTCGACACCAAGATCTCTCAAGACCTGCCGGTCCATCCCATCGACAAGGAAAAACCGACGGGCGACCCGATCCGCACGATCGACCCCAGGGATGATTTCTCGATGACCGCCAATATCGGCGCGATCTCGTGGCCCGCCCGTCTCCTGTTCGGGTTGGTCGTGATCCTGGCGCTGGGCATGATCGGCGGAATCTTCTGGGTGCTCCATCACGATCTGACGGTTCCGCTGGGCCAAGAGATCTTTTTTGAGCGCGGTGACAGTCCGATGGAAACCTTACTTTTTACCCTGGCGGGCCTGTTTTTCATTGTCAGGGCATCCTGGTCGCTCATGAAGCGGATCTTGCGGCGCTATATCCTTCTGACCCGGCCCGAACCGCGATCCGCGATCCGCCTTGGCGACCGAATCCCCGTTTCCCGCCTGGTCGCGGGCCAATCCCGGATCGACCTGAGAAATATCGAGCTGCGGGTCGTCGCCGCCAACCTGGAATGTGGACAGGTCTGGCGCGGAAGAGGAAAGAATCGTTCCTTGGAATCCTTTGAAAAGGCCGGGCGGGCCGTCACGCTGTACACGAAAAAGGTGGCGCACATTCCCGTCGGCATTCCCATCGCGGATTATTTTACCGGAGACGTGGACTTCACCCCCATGTTCAAGGCGCTGTATCCACCCCTTGAAATCGGCTCCAGCCATGGTCTCAAAGTCTATTGGGAGATTCAATTGATCCATCGGGATCTGGTCGACCAGGAACTGAGGTATGACGATCTGGACTATGTCTACGAGGACTTCCTAGAGGCCTGAAATCAACCCTGGTCACGCTTGCCGCGCAGCCCCTCCCAATAGGCCAAGCGCTTGCCGATTTCCCGTTCGAAGCCACGCTCGCCGGGTTCATAAAGGCTGGGGCGGCGCATGCCGTCGGGAAAATAGTTCTGCCCGGAGAAGCCCTCGGCGGTATCGTGGTCGTAGGCATAGCCCTTGCCATAGTCCATATCCTTCATCATCGCCGTGGGAGCGTTGAGGATATGTTTGGGCGGCATCAGGGATCCCGATTGCTTGGCCAGCCGCTTGGCGGCCTTTTCGGCCATATAGGCGGCATTGGACTTGGGCGCCGTGCCCAGATAGATCACCAATTGGACCAAGGCCAGTTCCCCTTCCGGCGAGCCCAGACGCTCATAGGCGTCCCAGGCCGCCAGGGCTTGCGGCAGGGCCTGAGGATCGGCCAGACCGATATCCTCCGAGGCGAAGCGGGTCAGCCGCCGCAGGATATACAAAGGATCCTCTCCGGCGGTCAGCATGCGGGCCATCCAATAAAGCGCCGCATCGGTGTCAGACCCCCTCAGGCTCTTGTGCAGGGCGCTGATGAGGTTGTAGTGGCCCTCCTGGGCCTTGTCGTAGAGCGGCGCCCGCTTGTGTACGGTCTCGGTCAATGCCGCCGTATCCAGGTTCACCTCCGGCGGCAAGTCGAACAGGGCCTCGGCCATGTTGAGCAGATAGCGCCCATCCCCGTCGGCCATGGCGCGCAGGGCAGCGCGGGCATCATTGTCCACCGGCAGGGCGAATCCCATATCCGTTTCGGCGCGACTCAAAAGGGTTTCCAAGGCCGCGTCATCAAGGCGGTTGAGCACCAGCACCCGACAGCGCGACAACAAGGCGGCATTGAGTTCGAAGGACGGATTCTCCGTCGTGGCACCGACAAGGACCACCGTGCCGTTCTCCACATAGGGCAGGAAGCCGTCCTGCTGGGCACGGTTGAAGCGATGGATTTCGTCGATAAACAAGAGTGTTCCCTGTCCGGTCGCCCGGCGACCCTTGGCCCGTTCGAATACCTTACGCAGGTCCGCGACGCCGGAAAACACCGCGGACAGGGGTTCGAAATGCAGGTCGATTTCGTCGGCCACCAAGCGGGCGATGGTGGTCTTACCGGTCCCCGGCGGCCCCCAAAAGATGATCGAGGACAGCCGCTGGGCGGTGAGCATACGGCTCAGGGGCCCATCTTCGGCCAGCAGATGCCCCTGCCCCACCACCTCGTCCAGCCTGGCCGGCCGCAGACGGTCGGCCAGAGGGCGCGGCGCCTGGCTTTCGAACAAGGTGCTCACGGGGCGCTACCGGATCACCAGACTGAGATTGCGACCATCCCGATTCAGGGTGATGCGCCAACTCTCGGTGCGTTGACGCAGCATGCGCCGCAGTTTATCCACCGATTCCACCCGGGCTTGATTGATGGCCAGGATACGGTCTGCGGGCTTGAACTCGAAGCGATGGGCGGAACTGCCCCGGCGGATTTTGGTGATCACCACCCCCGATTCCAGATTCGCCAGCCCCATCTCTTCCACGACCGCCGGGGACAGATTGACCACCACCGCGCCGCTTAAGGGCGAGCGGCCTTCTAACTCCGTCTCATCCCGGCCCGGCTCTTCTGGGGCCGGAGACAACGGTATGCGCAATGTCCGATGGCGGTCACGGCGCCAGATGTCCAGCTTGGCCTTGCCGCCCACCTCCAAGGTGGCGATACGGAATTTCAAGGATTCTGGGTCATCGACCGTTTTGCCGTTCACGCTCAGCACCACATCGCCCACTTTCAGGTTGCCCCGATCCGCCGGCCCCTTTTTCCATACGTCATTGATCAGCACCCCTGCCGGACGATCCAGACCCAAGGACGCGGCGATATCCGCCGTGACCCTTTGGCCCGATGCGCCGAACCAAGGCCGTACCAGCTTGCCGTCGCTGGTCAACTGGCGCACCACGACCTTGACCATATTGGCCGGGATGGCGAAGCCGATGCCATGGGATCCTCCGCTCTTGGAAAAGATGGCCGTGTTAATACCGACCAACCGCCCGTCTATCCCCACCAACGCCCCGCCGGAATTGCCAGGATTGATCGCCGCATCGGTTTGGATGAAGGAATTGTAGTCGGAAATCCCCACCTGGGTGCGGGCCAGGCCGGATACGATGCCACTGGTCACTGTCTGACCGACCCCAAAGGGGTTGCCGATGGCCAGCACCAGGTCCCCCACTTCCAACTCATCGGAGTCCTTGAATTCCAGATGGGGCAAATTTTCGCCATCGGTCTTGAGTTGCAAAACCGCGATATCGGTGCGCTCGTCGCTGCCCAGGATCTCGGCATCGAACTCCCGTCGGTCGGCCAGCACCACCGTGATTTCGTCGGCGCCCTCGATGACGTGATTATTGGTCACAACGATGCCGTCGGGGCGCAAGATCACCCCGGAGCCCAGGCTGTTCTGTATCTTCTTCTTGCTGCCACCGTTGCCGCGCGGCATGCCAAGATCACCGAAGAAACGGCGGAAAAAGGGGTCGTCGAACAAGGACAATTGTCGCCGGGTGCGAACCACCTTGCGGGTATAGATATTCACCACCGCCGGTGCCGTGTGCTTGACCAGCGGGGCAAAGGACATCTGCATCTCGGCCTTGTCGGAGGGCACCCATTTGGGTTTGGCCTGAGCCGGACCGGCCAGCAGAAAGATCGCCAGGACCACCGGTATCAGATATCGCAAAATCATCGTTGAACCTTTCCCATTTCAATGGTCGACAGTTTATCATGCGGAAACGGCTGGTGTCCCGCCGCCGGACCCGTTATCAAATCTGGTCTGGAAATTCTTTTGCGCAAGGAGTCATCGTGCCCTCAACCGCCACAGCGACCGTTTCCGTCGAGATTGCCCCGGGTGAATTGATCGACAAAATCACCATTTTGGAAATCAAGCTGGCCCGAATGACCGATGCCCAGAAACTGGACAACGTGCGCATCGAACACCAGACTCTGACCGCCGCTCGGGATAGCGCCTTGCCGCCATCGGGAGAGCTGGAAAACCTGACCGCCCAACTCAAGACCATCAATGAGGCGTTGTGGGACATTGAAGACCGTATCCGCGACTGCGAGAGAGACGGCGATTTCGGTCCTCGCTTTATTGAACTGGCCCGGGCGGTATATATAACCAACGACAAGCGCGCGGCCCGCAAAAAAGATATCAATACCTTGCTCGGCTCGCGATTGGTCGAAGAAAAATCCTACGCCGAGTACTGAGGCCCCATGCCCTTTGCCACCCGCCTGTTCGACACCTACGAGGGACTGACCCGCCGTCTAGGCCCGCGCCACAAGGATGGGGCGGGACTATTGCTAATTTCCAGTGGCGGACTGGGCGATACGGTGCTGTTTTCGCTGATCCTTCCCCGGCTGACCGCATTGGCGCAAAGGGGCGAGACAGTAACCGTTCTGCTGCGCCGGGAAGCGGCCAAAATGGCCTTTTTGTTTCCACCGGACATCCAGGTGCAAATCGTTGATTACGGTCGCCTGCTGAAAAACATACCCTATCGCCGATCGGTCTTCCGAATCCTGGAGAGGGCCCGCTATCGCTTGGTGATCTCCACCGACTACCTGCGCCATCCACTTCTTGACGAGGCCCTGTTGGCAGCCTGTCGAGCCCCGGAGACCGCCGCCATGGAGCCGCGCCCCTGGTCCAAGTATGACGTGGCCCTGCGACGGAATCGACAACTCTATGGTCGCCTGTTCGACAGCGGCCATCGGCATGTGGACAAGGTGGTGCGTTGGACCAATTTTGCCAACTGGCTGACTGGTGAATCCCTGCCGCCACCCTTGGCCCGGCTCCCTGAGAACTTGCTGGCGCCGGCTGCCTCATCCGACCACCCGGAAGTGCTGATCCAGCCCTTCTCCGCCGTGGCCGCCAAGCAAAGCCCGGTGGCACTTTACGAAACGATTATCGCCAATCTGCCCGCCGGGTTCAGCACCGTCGTTCTGGGGGCTCCAGGAGACTTGGACAAACATCCGACCTACCGCGCGCTCATGGAGCACAACGGCGTATCTTTTGACGATTCCCTGTTCGAGGATCTGGTGCCACGCCTGCGGGCAGCCAAGCTGGTCATTTCCGTGGATACGGCCTTAATGCATCTGGCCATCGCCGTGGGCGCCCCGACGCTGGGTCTGGCCAGCGCCGCCTATGTATCTGAAATCGTCCCCTACGCACCGGAAATCACCCCGGACAACGCCCATTTCCTGTATCAGCCCATGGAATGTCAGGGTTGCCTGGGATCCTGTCCCAAGGATCTCAAGGATGGCATGTTCCCTTGTGTCGCCAAATTGGACCCGGACCGAATTCTGACCAAGATCAAAGACCTCCTGACATAGAAAAGGCGGCCCGAAGACCGCCTTTTCCGAAACATTTCACGGGGAAAGAGACTTACTCTTCCTCGGGTGTCTCGTCGAACTCGCGCTCCGCTTCGACACGAGCCTTGTCTTCGGCACCCTTGGCTTCTGGGTCCCGGTCCACCAGTTCGATGAAGGCCATCGGAGCGGCATCGCCATAACGGAACCCGGCCTTCAAGACGCGGGTGTACCCACCGGGGCGTTCCTTGTAACGATCTGCCAGAGTGGAAAACAGCTTGGAAACCGCTTCGTCGCTCCGCAGGAAGGAAAAGGCCTGACGCCGGGCATGCAGATCGCCGCGCTTGCCAAGCGAGATCATCTTATCGGCAAATTTGCGCAGGTCCTTGGCCTTGGGCAGGGTGGTCTTGATCTGCTCGTGGGTCAGCAGGGACACCGTCATATTGGCAAACATGGCCTTACGGTGCGTGCTGGTGCGGTTCAGTTTACGTCCACTCAGACGATGACGCATGACGGTCTCTCCTCATCTCCGGGCCTCGCGCGCGAAGCCGATCCTTGATTCCGCTACCCCCACCGGGATGCAACGGAGTGGGCCCTTATGGCCCGCCCCAATTGGGGAAACTTAGTAGGGCTCTTCGAGCCGTTTGGCCAGTTCCTCGATATTCTCGGGCGGCCAATCGGCAATTTCCATGCCCAAGTGCAGGCCCATCTGGGTCAGCACTTCCTTGATCTCGTTCAGCGACTTACGACCAAAGTTCGGTGTACGAAGCATTTCCGCCTCGGTCTTTTGCACTAGATCGCCGATATAGATGATGTTGTCGTTCTTCAGGCAATTGGCGGACCGGACGGAAAGCTCCAGCTCGTCCACCTTGCGCAGCAGGTTCTTGTTGAACGGCAATTCATCCTTCTTCTCGGCCTCAGCATAAACCGTCGGCTCTTCGAAGTTGATGAACAGCTGCAACTGATCTTGAAGAATACGGGCCGCCAGGGCCACCGAGTCTTCCGGCGAAATGGTGCCGTTGGTGGTCACGTCCAATGACAGTTTGTCATAGTCGGTGACCTGACCCACACGGGTATTATCAACCTTGTAAGCGACCTTGCGCACCGGCGAGAAAATGGCATCAATGGGGATCAAGCCAACGGGCGAATCCTTGGGGCGGTTCTGCGCCGCCGGGACATAGCCCTTGCCAATCTCGACGGTCAGTTCCATGGTCACCTTGGCCCCGTCGTCGAGGGTGCAGAGCACCAGATCCGGATCCATGATCTCGATGTCATGACCGGCATCAATCTGACCCGCGGTCACTTCGCCCGGGCCTTCGGCCACCAGCATCATCCGCTTGGGGCCTTCGCCATGCATCGCCAAGCCCATGGACTTGATGTTGAGGACGATGTCGGTCACATCCTCACGCACGCCGGGAACCGACGAGAATTCGTGCAGCACGTTGTCGATTTTGACGGCGGTCACCGCCGCGCCCTGCAAGGAGGACAGCAGCACACGCCGCAAAGCATTCCCCAGGGTGAGGCCGAAACCCCGCTCCAAAGGCTCGGCAACGATGGTCGCGTTGCGCTTTGCATCACCGCCCGCGTTGATATCCAACTTGGTCGGCTTAATCAATTCCTGCCAATTTTTCTGAATCACGAGTGGGACCCCATGCACGTATCAAATAAAAACCGATGGCCGGTAGTGGTCCGGCCAAGCGAAACGGCATTTTTCCGCGCCGGACGGACGGCGGACTAGACCCGACGGCGCTTGCGCGGCCGACACCCGTTGTGCGGGATCGGGGTTACGTCCTTGATGGACGTAATGGTGAAGCCAGCGGTCTGCAGAGCCCGCAGGGCGGACTCACGTCCCGACCCGGGCCCTTTGACCTCGACCTCAAGGGTTTTCATACCATGATCGGCGGCCTTCTTGCCCGCGTCCTCGGCCGCCACCTGTGCGGCGTACGGCGTGGATTTACGGGAGCCCTTGAACCCCATGGCACCGGCGGAAGACCAGGAAATAGCATTGCCCTGGGCGTCGGTGATGGTGATCATGGTGTTGTTGAAGCTCGCGCTAACATGCGCGACACCGGAAGTGATATTCTTCCTGTCGCGACGGCGCGGACGCGTCGTGGTCGCTTTAGCCATAACCGATCCTTCGTACGTATTGAGCGCTTTTCAGCGGAATTACTAAGCTTTCTTCTTGCCTGCAATAGGCGTCGCCTTACCCTTGCGGGTACGGGCATTGGTGTGGGTACGCTGACCGCGGACCGGCAGGCCACGACGATGGCGCAAACCCCGATAGTTACCCAGGTCCATGAGCCGCTTGATGTTCATCGCGGTCTCGCGACGCAGGTCGCCCTCCACGGTATAGTCCGTGTCGATGATCTCGCGGATCCGCACCACTTCATCGTCGGTGAGTTGATTCACGCGCCGTTCCATGGGGATACCGACTTGATCGCAGATCTCCTGGGACTTGCTCGGCCCGATTCCAAATATATAGGTCAAGGCAATCACCACCCGCTTTTGGGTCGGGATATTTACGCCAGCGATTCGCGCCAAAGCCGTTTCTCCTTAGTCTTTGTTTTTCAACAATAATCCGTTCCCGGGCGGGACAAGAACGCGCGATTATAGGATGAATCGCGCGCTTGTCAATGCCCCGCCGACATACCGGGCCGAAGACCCGGTATGTCGGCTTATTTTGATCGCCCGGGTTCTTAGCCCAGGATGGTCTTGAGCTGGTTGGTCACTTCGTCGATGGCCGTGTTACCGTCCACCGGTCGTACCAGACCCTGCTTGCCGTAGTGGCCGACAATGGGGGCTGTTTGATCATGGTAGGCCTGCAAGCGGGCCCGCACGGTCTCCTCGTTGTCGTCGGCGCGGCGCTTCATGTTGCTGCTGCCACACTTGTCGCAGACGCCTTCCTTGGCGGGCTTCTTGAACATGTCATGGTAGCCTTCGCCGCAATCGCCACAGGTGAAGCGACCGGTGATGCGCCCGATCAGGGGTTCGTCATCAACCTGCAACTCCAACACATGGTCGAGGTTGAAGCCTTTGTCCTTGAGCATGACGTCCAAGGCCTCGGCCTGGGGCACCGTGCGCGGGAAGCCGTCGAGCATGAAGCCGCCCTTGCAGTCGTCCTGGTCGATGCGGCTGGAGATGATACCAATCACCAGCTCATCGGACACCAGTCCACCGGATTCCATGACAGCCTTGGCTTCCTTGCCGAGATCGGAGCCCGCGGCCACTTCGGCGCGCAGCATGTCTCCGGTGCTCAGCTGCACCATGCCGTAGGTTTCCTCCAAAATCTTCGCCTGCGTACCCTTACCCGCACCCGGCGGGCCTAAAAAGATAACGTTCATCGATTTCTTCCCCTGAGTTTGGCCTTCTTTATGAGGCCCTCGTATTGGTGTGCCAACATGTGGCTTTGGATTTGGGCTACCGTATCCATTGTCACGGTAACCACGATGAGCAGCGACGTTCCTCCGAAATAGAACGGCACGGCCCATTGAGAAATCAGTAGTTCAGGCAGCAGGCAGATCAACACCAGATAAGAGGCGCCGATCACGGTCAAGCGGCTGAGAATCTTGTCCAGGTATTCCGCAGTATTTTTGCCCGGCCGGATGCCCGGCACGAAGCCGCCATACTTCTTCAGGTTATCGGCAGTCTCCGCGGGATTGAAGACGATGGCCGTATAGAAGAAGGCGAAAAAGGCGATCAGCGAGGAATACAGCAGGATATAGACCGGCTGTCCGCGGCCCAGCAACTGAGCAACGGTCTGCAGCCATTCCGGCCCGGTCCCGGCGGAAAATCCGATCACGGTAATGGGCATCAACAAAATAGAACTGGCGAAGATGGGTGGGATCACACCGGCAGTGTTGATCTTCAGCGGCAGGTGCGAGCTGTCGCCACCGGTCATCTTGTTGCCCTGTTGCCGCTTGGGATACTGAATGATGATCCGACGCTGGGCGCGCTCGACGAAAACGATGCCGTAAATCACCGCAACCGACAGGAACAGCAAAACAATGATCAGCAAGGTCGGCAGGGCACCGGTGCGGCCCATTTCCAACATTCCGGCCAAGGCCGACGGCAGATTAGCGACAATACCGGCGAAAATGATCAACGAAATCCCGTTGCCGACACCACGCGCGGTAACCTGTTCACCCAGCCACATCAGGAACATGGTACCGCCAACCAGGGTGATGACGGTGGTGAAACGGAAGAACCAGCCGGGATCAGTGACCGCCGGGCCAGCGCTTGATGCCATGCCTTCCAGTCCCGTTGATATGCCATAGGCCTGCAGGGCACAAATCAGTACCGTGCCGTAGCGGGTGTACTGATTGATTTTCTTGCGGCCCGATTCGCCTTCTTTCTTCATGGCTTCCAGAGTGGGATTCACGCTGGTCAGCAACTGCATGATAATAGAAGCCGAGATGTAGGGCATGATGTTGAGGGCAAAGATTGTCATGCGCCCCAACGCACCACCGGCGAACATGTCGAACATGCCCAGGATACCCCCGGCGTTCTGTTCGAACACGTCCTTGAGCACCGTCGGGTCAATACCCGGAACCGGGATATAGGTACCCAAACGGTAAACAATCAACGCCCCCAGGGTGAACCAGAGACGTTGCTTGAGCTCGGTCGCCTTACCGAAGGCGGACCAGTTCATGTTGGCGGCGAGTTGTTCGGCGGCGGATGCCATGCCCGGACCCCTACGTTGTCAAACTTCGAAATACCGCCCGTGGGCGGCCAATCTTATGCTTCGGCTTCCTTGGTCTCGGCGACGGCGGTCACGGTGACCTTGCCCCCGGCCTTCTCAACCGCCTCGACGGCCCCCTTGGAGGCGCTATCCACGGCGATGGTCACCTTGGCGGTGATTTCACCCTTGGCCAACAGACGGACCCCGTCCCGCTTCTTGGTCACCAGACCCGCAGCCTCGAGGGCGGCGATGTCCAGGTCCTTGGAAGCGTCCAGCTTGCCGTCGTCGATGGCTTTCTGGATGCGGCCGATATTGACCACTTCGAAGACCTTGCGGAACGGGTTCTTGAACCCCCGCTTGGGCAGACGCCGATAGATCGGCATCTGACCGCCTTCGAATCCCACCAGGGACACGCCAGACCGCGACTTCTGACCTTTTTGGCCCTTGGTCGCTGTCTTGCCGCGACCGGAACCGATGCCCCGACCAACCCGCTTGCGCGGTTTGCGGGCGCCCTCGTTGTCACGCAGCTCGTTGAGTTTCATCTTTCTCTATCCCTTATCCTAGGGGCGTGGCTTCAGCCCGCCTCTTCCACCTTCACCAGGTGATGGACCTTGTTGATCATGCCACGGACCGACGGCGTATCTTCCAGCTCGCGGGTCTTGTGCATCTTGTTCAGGCCCAGGCCGACCAGGGTTGCCCGCTGATCTTTCTGTCGCCCGATGGGGCTGCCCGTCTGGGTTACCTTGATGGTCGCCATGATCCTTACTCCTTCGCGGCCGCCGCCGATTCGGCGGAGTAGTCGGCGCGCCGGGCAACGATGTCGCTGACCTTTTTGCCCCGCTTGGCCGCCACCGAACGCGGCGAGTTCAAATTCTTCAGCGCATCAAAGGTCGCCTTGATCATGTTGTGGGGGTTTTGGGTTCCCACGGACTTGGCGACCACGTCCTGCACACCCACGGTCTCGAAGACCGCGCGCATCGGACCACCAGCGATGATCCCGGTACCGGCAGGAGCCGCCCGGAGCACTACCTTGCCAGCGCCAAAGCGGCCCTTGACGTCGTGGTGCAGCGTGCGGGCCTCGCGCAGAGGCACACGAATCATATTGCGCTTCGCTTGATCGGTCGCTTTGCGGATGGCTTCCGGCACTTCCCGGGCCTTACCGGTACCAAAACCCACGCGGCCCCGCTGATCGCCGACCACCACCAGAGCGGCGAAGGAGAACCGGCGGCCACCCTTGACCACCTTGGCGACGCGATTGATGCCGACCAGCTTGTCGACGAATTCGCTTTCTTCTTTCTGTTCCCGATCGCGGCCTCGACCGCCCCGGCCACCTTCCTTTGGTGAACGTGCCATAGTTTTTGCTCCCTAGAACGAAAGACCGCCCTCGCGGGCCGCCTCTGCCAGGGCTTTCACCCGGCCGTGATACATATAGGCCCCGCGATCGAAGATCACGTTTTCCACGCCCGCTGCTTTGGCCCGATCGGCAATCAACTTACCAACCGCGATTGCCGCATCGGTATCGGCCCCAGTCTTCAAGGACGCCTTGAGGTCCTTGTCGAGGGTCGAAGCCGCCGCCAGGGTCCGACCATTGACGTCGTCGATGACCTGGGCGTAGATATGCTTGCCGGAACGGAAGACGGACAGGCGCGGACGCCCATTGGACCGCTTCCGGATGGTCGTGCGCACACGCTGCTTGCGGCGCTCGAATAACTGTTTCGTACTCTTCATGGCCCTGCCTACTTCTTCTTGCCTTCTTTACGAAGAATATACTCATCTTCGTACTTGATGCCCTTGCCCTTGTAGGGCTCCGGCGGACGGAAGGCGCGGATTTCAGCGGCGGTCTGACCGACCAGCTGCTTGTTGGCCCCGGAGATCTCGATATGAGTCTGATCCGGGCACTTGACGGTCAGCCCCTCGGCGATCGGATAGATCACGTCGTGGCTGTAGCCGAGGGCGAGGACCAGATCCTTGCCCTTGACCTGGGCACGATAACCAACACCGTTGATAACCAGCTTTTTGGTGAAGCCTTCGCTCACACCTTGGACCAGGTTTTCGATTTGCGCCCGGGCGGTGCCCCACATCTTGCGAGCCCGCATAACATTGCTGCGCGGGGTCACGGTGACCTGGTTGCCGTCCTTGGTGATTTCCACGTCATCGGTAAACGACATGGACAGTAGGCCGAGTTTGCCCTTGGCCGACACGGTACCACCATCAATGGTGACTTCCACGCCGCCCGGGACTTCGACCGGATTTTTGCCTACTCGCGACATTGTCCTCATCTCCCGATCAGAATACCTGGCAGAGTACTTCGCCGCCCACGTTCGCCTCGCGTGCCTCGGCATCAGACATGACGCCGCGCGGGGTGGACAGGATAGCGATACCCAGACCGTTATAGACCCGACCAAGATCTTTGATCTTGGAATACACCCGACGGCCCGGCTTGGACACACGGCTGATTTGACGGATCACCGGATCACCTTCGTAGTACTTCAACTCGATGCGCAATTCGTCCACGCCGGGGCGCAGATTGGTGCGCGAGTAATCGCGAATGTAACCTTCACGCTTCAGCACATCCAGGACAGTGGCCCGGAATTGGCTGGCTGGCGCGGTGATAGTGTTCTTGCGAGCCCGTTGTCCATTCCGGATGCGGGTTAGCATATCCCCAAGAGGATCACTCATAGACATTGCGTATCCTCCCTTACCAGCTCGACTTGACCATGCCGGGAATCTGGCCGACAGAGGCGAGATCGCGCATGGCAATACGACAGAGCTTGAACTTGCGATAGTTGCCGCGCGGGCGACCGGTCAGTTCGCAGCGCAAACGCACTCGAACCTTGGAAGAATTGCGCGGCAGCTTTGCCAGTTTCAGGTTGGCGGCAAAACGATCTTCGGGCGACGCCTCTGGATCGGTTGCCTGTGCTTTCAGTACGGCACGCTTGGCGGCATATCGCTTCGCCAGACGTTCCCGCTTTTTATTCCGTTCGACGGCACTCTTCTTGGCCATATCGGTTCTCCGTCCCTCGATCTATTTCGCAAACGGCATATCGAAACCCGCCAACAAGGCCTTGGCCTCGTCATTGGATCGAGCCGTGGTGCAGATGACGATGTCCATGCCCCGGATGGTATCGACCTTGTCATAGTCGATTTCGGGGAAAACGATCTGCTCCTTCAGGCCCAGCGCGAAATTGCCGTTGCCGTCGAAACTCTTGCCATTCACGCCGCGAAAATCGCGGACACGGGGCAATGCGATGTTGATCAACCGATCCAGGAACTCGTACATGCGCTCACCGCGCAGGGTCACCTTGCAACCCACGACCATGCCATCACGCAGCTTAAAGGCGGCGATGGATTTCTTGGCCTTGGTGATGACCGGTTTCTGACCGGCGATCAGCGTCATTTCGGAGACCGCGGAATCGATCTTCTTGCGGTCCTGGGACGCTTCGCCAACGCCCATGTTGATGACGATCTTTTCGACCTTTGGCACCATCATGGGATTGGTGTACTTGAACTCGTCGACCATTTTCTGGCGGACGGTGTCCTGATAGAAGTCTTGCAGACGTGCGCTCATTTTATCCCCCATCACCGGTCGATCACTTCGCCGGAACGACGGGCAACTCGAACCTTGCGGCCATCTTCGAGTACCTTGAAACCGACGCGGGTCGGCTTGTCGTCCGAGGGATCAATGTGGGCCACGTTGGACAAGTGGATGGACGCTTCCTTCTCCACAATGCCGCCTTGGCTGTATTGAGTCGGGCGGGTATGACGCTTGACCATGTTGACACCCTGCACGATGACCCGGTCTTCACCGGAAACCATCTTCAGGATCTCGCCGGTCTTGCCCTTGTCGCGACCCGCAAGCACGACCACCCGGTCGCCCTTTTTCATTTTCGCAGCCATCACAGCACCTCCGGAGCGAGGGAAATGATTTTCATGTATTGCTTGGCGCGCAGTTCGCGGGTCACCGGGCCGAAAATACGGGTGCCGATGGGCTCTCCCGATTTATTGACCAGAACGGCCGCGTTGCGGTCGAAACGGATGACCGTTCCGTCAGCGCGGCGGATGTCCTTGGCGGTGCGGACAATGACGGCCCGGTGGATGTCGCCTTTTTTCACACGGCCACGCGGAATAGCTTCCTTGACGGAAACCACAATCACGTCACCGACGCCGGCGAACCGGCGCTTGGCGCCCCCCAGGACCTTGATGCACTGCACCCTGCGTGCGCCGGAGTTATCGGCGACCTCCAGGTTCGTCTGCATCTGGATCATGGTTGATCTTCCTTCTCAATCACGGTGGGAACAAACGTCAAAGGCTCAGGCCCCTTCGGTCAGCACTTCCCAGGTCTTGCGTTTCGAAATGGGACGGCATTCGCGGATCTTCACCACGTCGCCTTCCTTACAGTTGTTGGTCTCGTCGTGAGCGGCATACTTCTTGGATTTCTGAATGATCTTGGCGTACATGGGGTGCTTAAAGCGCCGCACCACGCTGACGATCACCGTCTTATCCTGTTTATCGCTGACCACGGTTCCTTGCAGAATGCGTCTCGGCATCTTCGGTCTCCTTACGACGCGGTCTCGGCACGGTTGCCGAGCACGGTTTTGATCCGGGCAATATCGCGCCGTACCTGCCGCACTCTGGCGGTATTCTCGAGTTGGCCGCTGGCTTTTTGGAAGCGCAGGTTGAAGGCTTCCTTGCGGAGGCCGACCAATTCGTCTTTCAATTCATCTTGGGTTTTCGCCCGCAGATCTTCGGCTTTCATGATCAAGCCTCCTCGCCCAGACGGGAGACCATACGAGTCTTCAGCGGCAGCTTGGCCGAGGCCAATTCAAACGCCCGCTTGGCGACATCGTGGGGAACACCATCCAGTTCAAACAAAATGCGCCCGGGCTTGATACGGCAAGCCCAATACTCGGGCGTGCCCTTACCTTTACCCTGCCGGACTTCGGCCGGTTTCTGAGAAACCGGGACGTCCGGGAAGACGCGGATCCAGACACGACCGGCACGCTTCATGTGCCGGGTCATGGCCCGCCGCGCGGCTTCGATCTGGCGCGCGGTAATGCGCTCCGGCTGCAGGGCCTTGAGCCCATAGGAGCCGAAATTCAGTTGTGTTCCGCCCTTGGCATTGCCATGGATCCGACCCTTGTGGGCCTTGCGGAACTTGGTACGCTTCGGTGACAGCATGATTTATCGCACCCGTTTTCCGTCGTTACCGGGATCGATCAGCGCTGAGGCTGCTGATCGGAGGCCCGCTTGTCCTGAGCCATGGGGTCGTGTTCCATGATCTCACCTTTAAATACCCAAACCTTGATCCCGCAGGCGCCATAGGTGGTGGCAGCGGTTCCGGTTCCATAATCCACATCGGCGCGCAGGGTATGCAGCGGTACGCGGCCTTCGCGATACCATTCCATACGCGCGATTTCCGCACCGCCGAGGCGACCGGAACAATTGATCCGAATGCCCTGGGCGCCCAAACGCATGGCCGACTGAACGGCCCGCTTCATGGCGCGGCGGAAAGATACACGCCGCTCGAGCTGCTGGGCAATGCCTTCGGCAACCAAGGTCGCGTCCAATTCCGGCTTGCGGATCTCGACGATGTTCAGGTGCACTTCGGAACCGGTCACATTGGACAGTTCCTTGCGCAGCTTTTCGATATCGGCGCCCTTTTTGCCGATGACCACACCCGGACGAGCCGTATGGATGGTCACGCGGGCCTTCTTGGCCGGCCGCTCGATAATGATCCGGGACACCCCGGCCTGAGCGAGCTTCTCGCGCAGGATCTTGCGGATTTTGAGATCCTCGTGCAATTGCCCGGAGAATCCGTTCTTATCCGCGAACCAGCGGGAATCCCAGGTCCGGTTGATGCCGAGCCGCAGCCCGATCGGATTGACTTTCTGACCCATTACGCCGTCTCCTCACGCTCGCGCAGCACCACGGTAAGGTTGCTCCACGGCTTTACGATCCGTCCCACGCGGCCACGGGCCCGGGGGCGCCAGCGCTTCATGACCATGGCTTTGCCGACAGTGGCCTCGGCCACGAACAGGCGATCCACGTCCAGCTGGTGATTATTTTCCGCATTGGCGATGGCGGACTGCAGCACCTTCTTCACCTCGCCGGCAACCCGGCGCTTGGAGAAGGTCAGTTCGGCCACGGCCTTTTCGGCATTCAAACCGCGAATGCTCTGCGCAACCAGGTTGAGCTTCTGCGGGCTGCCACGCAGCATCTTCGCAAAGGCCTTCGCCTCGTTGTCGGCCAACGGCCGTTCGGCTGATTTCTTACCCATTGCCTTACTTCCTCTTCGCCTTCTTATCGACGCCATGGCCGAAGTAGGTGCGAGACGGCGAGAACTCGCCGAACTTATGACCGATCATATTTTCGGTCACCAGCACCGGCACGAACTTCTGGCCGTTGTAGACGCCGAAGGTCAACCCCACAAACTGAGGCAGGATAGTCGAACGGCGAGACCAGGTCTTGATGACCTCATTACGCCCTGAGTCGCGCGACTTTTCCGCCTTCTTCAGAAGGTAGCTGTCGACGAACGGTCCTTTCCAAACGGAGCGAGCCACAACCGGCCTCCTTTACTTCTTCTGATGACGGCTGCGCATGATCAGCCGATCTGATTGTTTATTGTTCCGGGTCCGCTTACCCTTGGTGGGCTTGCCCCAGGGGGTCACCGGATGACGACCGCCCGAGGTACGGCCTTCGCCGCCGCCATGGGGGTGATCGACCGGGTTCATGGCCACGCCACGGACGGCGGGACGCTTGCCCAGCCACCGCTTGCGACCGGCTTTGCCGAGCTTGATGTTCTGATTGTCCTGGTTGGACACGGCACCGATGGTGGCCATGCATTCAGCCCGAACCATCCGCAATTCACCGGACGACAACCGGAGCTGGGCGTAACCCTGATCCTTACCGACGATCTGAGCATAGGTCCCGGCGGAACGAGCGATTTGACCGCCCTTGCCGACCTTCATCTCCACATTGTGAATGATGGTGCCCACCGGAATATTCTGCATGGGCAGCGCATTGCCGGGCTTGATGTCGGCCTTGGGGCCGGATTCAACGGTATCGCCAACCGCCAACCGCTGCGGCGCCAGGATATAAGCCTGTTCACCATCGGAGTAGGTGATCAGCGCGATAAAGGCGGTACGGTTGGGATCATATTCCAAACGCTCAACGGTGGCGGAACCAACCTTGAGACGCTTGAAGTCGACCATCCGGTAGCGGCGCTTGACGCCCCCGCCGATACGGCGCGCGGTGATCCGACCGGTGTTGTTCCGGCCGCCAGACTTGCGCAGACCCTCGGTGAGGGACTTGACCGGCTTGCCCTTGTAGAGACCGGAACGGTCGACAATGACCAGGTTCCGCTGTCCCGGGGTCGTCGGTTTGAATTTCTTTAGAGCCATTTCCTCAGACCCCCGTGGTCACGTCGATGGTTTGACCTTCGGCCAGGGTGATGATGGCTTTCTTGACGTCGCCCCGCTGGCCCTTGTGGCCCCGGAAAATCTTCGTCTTGCCTTTCGACCGCAGGGTATTGACGGCCGTCACCTTGACATTGAACAGCTTTTCAATTGCCAGCTTGATTTCCTTCTTGTTGGCATCCAAAGGCACCCGGAAGGCGACTTGATTATGCTCGGAAATCAGCGTTGTTTTTTCGGTGATCAGCGGCGCCCGGAGCAGCTCGTACATGCGCTCCTTGCTGGGCTGAACCTTCATGAATGAATATTTGCTCATTTCAGCCGCTCCACCAGCTGGGCCACGGCGTCCTTGGTCAAAACCAAGGTGTCGCAGCGCAGGATATCGTAAACGTTGGCACCCTGGCTCGGCAGGACATCGACGCTCGGAATGTTGCCAGCGGCCTTGGCAAAGTTGCCATTGACCTCGGCTCCGTCGACCACCAGCGCCCGATCCCATCCCAGACCGGTCAGGCGCGAAACCAGATCCTTGGTCTTGGGGGTATCAATGGCGGTGGAGTCCAGAACAACCAGCTTGCCATCGGCCTGCTTGCTGCTCAAAGCGGTGCGCAGGGCCAGCTTGCGGACTTTCTTCGGCAGATCGTGCGCATGGCTGCGGACCACCGGACCAAAGACCACGCCGCCGCCGCGCAACTGCGGCGCCTTGCGGGAACCCTGACGGGCGCGACCGGTCCCTTTTTGACGGAACGGCTTGGCCGTGGTGCCCTTGATCTCGCTGCGTTGCTTGACCTTGTGATTGCCAGAGCGACGTTTGGCCAATTGATAATTGACCATGCGAGCCAGGATATCGCGACGAACCTCGATGCCGAATACGGTCTCATCGAGATCGATGTCGCCGACGGACTTGTTGTCGAGGCTGATGATGTCGGTCTTCATCGTTGCTTATTCCTTTTCCTCGGAGGCCTCGGGAGCCGCCGCTTCCTCGGCGGGCGCCTCGACGGCGACCTCCTCGGCGGGAGTCTCCTCCGCGGGCGCTTCCTCGACAGGCGCGGTCTTCAGGGCGGCGGGAGTCGGCAGCCCATCGGGCATGGCAACCTTGACCGCGTCCTTGATCATCACCCAGCCACTCTTGGGGCCGGGAACCGGGCCACGAACCAGCAACAGGCCGGCTTCGCTATCGGCGGAAACCACTTCCAGGTTCTGGGTGGTGGTCCGGCGAGCGCCCATGTGTCCGGCCATCTTCTTACCCTTGAAGACACGGCCTGGATCCTGGCACTGACCGGTGGAACCATGGGAACGGTGACTGATCGACACACCGTGCGAGGCCCGAAGACCCCCAAAATTATGCCGTTTCATGGCACCGGCAAAACCCTTACCGATGGAGGTTCCGGTCACATCGACCATCTGGCCTGCGACGAAATGCTCGGTGGAAAGCTCGGCGCCCACGTCGATCAGGTTGGCCGGATCCACTCGGAATTCAACCACCTTCTGTTTCGGCTCGACCTTGGCCTTGGCGAAATGGCCGCGCATGGCCTTGGAGACCCGCTTGACCTTGGCCTGACCGGCGCCCAGTTGGACAGCCGTGTAGCCGTCGCGTTCCTCGGTGCGTTGGGCCACCACTTGGCACCCATCGACCTTCAAAACGGTCACCGGCACATGGGTCCCGTCTTCTCGGAAAACCCGGGTCATGCCGACCTTTTGCGCAATAAGTCCGCTACGCATGGTTTCGACCCCCTTACAACTTAATTTCGACGTCAACCCCGGAAGCGAGATCCAGTTTCATCAGCGCATCCACGGTCTGAGGCGTCGGATCGACGATGTCCAACAGACGCTTGTGGGTACGGATTTCAAACTGCTCACGGGATTTCTTGTCGATATGCGGCGAGCGCAACACGGTGTAACGCTCAATACGGGTAGGCAGCGGAATCGGGCCGCGCACCTGGGCTCCCGTCCGTCGGGCGGTATTCACGATCTCGCGTGTGGACTGATCGAGCACACGGTGATCGAACGCCTTCAGCTTGATGCGTATATTTTGATTGTCCATGGTTCGCACCAAATACGGCGGTCGACACCCGAAGGCACCGACCCGCTCGCTCCCTTTTCTATTCGATAATGCTGGCGACGACGCCGGCGCCGACGGTCCGACCGCCTTCGCGAATGGCGAAGCGCAGGCCTTCATCCATGGCGATCGGATTGATCAACTGGACGACCATTGCGATGTTGTCACCCGGCATGACCATCTCGGTGCCTTCCGGCAGCTCAATGGTTCCGGTCACATCCGTCGTCCGGAAGTAGAACTGCGGACGATAGTTGGAGAAAAACGGCGTGTGACGGCCACCTTCTTCCTTGGTCAGGATGTAGCACTCGCACTTGAACTTGGTGTGCGGCGTGATCGTGCCCGGATGCGACAGAACCTGGCCACGCTCAACGTCTTCGCGCTTCGTGCCGCGCAGCAAGGCGCCGATGTTGTCGCCTGCTTCGCCCTGATCAAGCAGCTTGCGGAACATTTCAACGCCCGTACAGGTCGTCTTGGTGGTCGGACGGATACCGACAATCTCGATTTCCTCGCCCACCTTGACTACGCCTCGCTCAACGCGACCGGTCACAACCGTGCCACGGCCCGAGATCGAGAATACGTCTTCGATCGGCATCAAGAACGGCTGATCCTTCGGACGCTCCGGCTGCGGGATATAGTCGTCAATCGCCTTGGCCAGTTCCATGATCGAGTTCGTGCCGATCTCCGGATCGCGGCCTTCCAAAGCGGCCAGCGCCGATCCCTTGACAATCGGAATGTCGTCGCCAGGGAACTCGTAAGAGCTCAGCAGCTCGCGGATTTCCATCTCAACCAGCTCCAACAACTCTTCGTCGTCAACCTGGTCAACCTTGTTCATGTAAACAACGATCGCCGGAACACCAACCTGGCGGGCCAACAAAATGTGCTCGCGGGTCTGAGGCATCGGGCCATCCGCCGCCGAGCAGACCAGGATCGCGCCGTCCATCTGCGCCGCGCCCGTGATCATGTTCTTCACATAATCCGCGTGACCCGGGCAATCAACATGCGCGTAGTGGCGGGCATCGGTCTCGTATTCAACGTGAGCCGTCGAAATCGTGATGCCGCGCGCCTTCTCTTCCGGCGCCTTGTCAATCTCGTCAAAGGCCATAACCTGACCGCCGCTGGCTTCCGCCAGAACCTTCGTGATCGCCGCCGTCAGCGTCGTCTTGCCATGATCAACGTGGCCAATCGTACCGACGTTGCAATGCGGCTTATTCCGTTCAAACTTTTCCTTCGACATCTCTCAGATCCTTCGTTTTAACCGGCCAGCTTGGCTTTGACTTCATCAGCCACGGCCTGCGGCACTTCGGCATAATGATCGAACTGCATGGTGAACTGGGCTCGTCCCTGGCTCATGGAGCGGAGCGTATTGACGTAGCCGAACATATTGGACAGGGGCACCGTGGCGTTGACCACCCGGGCAATGCCCCGCTGATCCATACCGCTTACCTGCCCACGCCGGGAATTCAGGTCGCCAATGATGTCGCCCATGTAATCTTCAGGGGTAACAACCTCGACCTTCATCATCGGCTCCAACAACTTCGGGCCGGACTTCTGCATACCTTCCTTGAAGGCCGCGCGGGCGGCGATTTCAAAGGCCATGACAGAGGAGTCCACGTCGTGGGATGAACCATCATAAAGGGTCGCCTTGATACCGACCACCGGGAACCCGACGATGGTACCGGACTGGGCGGCGCTCTCCAGACCCTTTTGAACACCGGGGATGTATTCCTTCGGCACGTTGCCGCCGACCACGGTGTTTTCGAATTCCAGGCCGGACCCGGCTTCGATCGGCTCAAACTTGATTTTGATGCGGGCAAATTGGCCGGAACCGCCGGTCTGCTTCTTGTGGGTGTAGTCGATGTCAGCCTCGCGGGAGATGGTCTCGCGGTAGGCCACCTGCGGCTGACCGATATTGGCGTCGACCTTGAACTCACGCTTCATGCGATCAACCAGAATTTCCAGGTGAAGCTCACCCATGCCGGAAATGATGGTCTGACCGCTCTCGTGGTCGGTGGCGACACGGAACGAGGGATCCTCGGCGGCCAGTCGAGCCAAGGCGACGCCCATCTTTTCCTGATCGCTCTTGGTCTTCGGTTCCACGGCGATTTCGATCACCGGGTCGGGGAATTCCATACGTTCCAGGATCACCCGGTCACTGGGATCACACAGCGTATCACCGGTCGTGGTGTCCTTGAGACCAGCCAGGGCGACGATGTCACCGGCACGGGCCTCTTTGATTTCTTCGCGCTGATCCGAATGCATCAGCAGCATGCGTCCAACCCGCTCGCGTTTGTCTTTCACCGTATTGGTGATGCCTTGGCCAGCGGCCAGGATACCGGAGTAGATCCGGATAAAGGTCAACGAGCCGACAAAAGGATCGTTCATGATCTTGAAGGCCAAGGCGGAGAAGGGCTCGTCATCTGAATTGTGACGCTCGATCTCTTCTTCGGTATCGGCATGGATACCGCGGATGGCGGCCACGTCGGTGGGCGCCGGCATGAAATCGACGAACGCGTCGAGCAGCGGCTGCACACCTTTGTTCTTGAAAGCCGTGCCACAAAGTACCGGCACGAAGGATGAGGACAGAGTGCCTTTGCGAATACACTTGATCAGCGTTTCGGTATCGGGTTCCTGACCTTCCAGGTAGGCTTCCATGGCCGCGTCGTCCTGCTCGACGGCCATCTCCACCAGACGCTCCCGGTATTCGGCGGCCTGATCAGCCAGATCCGCGGAAATGTCTTCTTCGTGGAACTTGGCGCCCAGGGTCTCTTCGTCCCAGACGATCGACTTCATCTTCAGCAGGTCCACAACACCCTTGAAGTCCGATTCAGAACCGATGGGCAGTTGCAACACCATGGGATTGGCGCCGAGACGCTCTTCCATCATTTCGACACAACGGAAGAAGTCGGCGCCGATTCGGTCCATCTTGTTGACGAAACACATCCGGGGGACGCCGTATTTATCGGCCTGCCGCCACACGGTTTCGGACTGAGGCTCCACACCGGCCACCGAGTCAAACACCGCCACCGCGCCATCAAGCACGCGCAGGGACCGTTCCACTTCAATGGTGAAGTCCACGTGACCCGGGGTGTCAATGATGTTGATTCGATGGTCCCGCCAGAACGCGGTGGTCGCGGCGGACGTAATGGTGATCCCGCGCTCCTGCTCCTGTTCCATCCAGTCCATGGTGGCATTGCCGTCATGAACTTCACCGATCTTATAAGACTTACCGGTGTAGTACAGAATCCGCTCTGTGGTCGTCGTCTTACCGGCATCAATGTGAGCCATGATGCCGATATTGCGGTACATTGTGAGGGGCGTGCTGCGGGCCATGATCGAACCTTCGTCGTGCTCTTTAAATTATCTGTCGATTACCATCGGTAATGGGAGAAGGCCTTGTTGGCCTCTGCCATCCGATGGGTGTCTTCCCGCTTCTTCACGGCTGCGCCACGTCCCTGGGCGGCATCCAGCAATTCGCCGGACAGACGCTCGGTCATGGTGTTTTCGGACCGCTTGCGGGTCATGTCCACCAGCCAACGAATGGCCAGTGCCTGACGACGGTCGGAACGCACTTCGACGGGCACCTGATAGGTGGCACCACCGACGCGGCGAGATCGGACCTCAACGGCCGGCTTCACGTTGTCCAGGGCCTCATGGAACACCTTGACGGGTTCCTGGCCGGTCTTTTTCTCGATCATATCGAGAGCGCCGTAGATGATCTTTTCCGACGCGGACTTCTTGCCATCCAGCATGAAGCTATTGATAAACTTCGTGAGCACCACGTCACCATACTTGGCGTCCGGGAGGATCTCACGTTTTTCGGCGCGATGACGACGAGACATGCTTTGATCTCCTTACTTCGGACGCTTGGCGCCGTATTTCGACCGGCGCTGGCGACGATCACCGATACCTTGGGTATCGAGAACACCGCGAATGATGTGATAACGCACGCCGGGCAAATCCTTGACACGACCGCCACGGATCATAACCACCGAGTGCTCCTGGAGGTTATGACCCTCGCCAGGAATATAGGAGGTAACTTCGAAGCCGTTGGTCAACCGCACACGCGCCACCTTACGAAGGGCCGAGTTCGGCTTCTTCGGGGTCGTCGTGTAGACGCGGGTACAAACACCACGCTTCTGCGGGCAGGCCTCCATGGCCGGCACCTTGTTGTGGACCGGTTTGTCCTTCCGCGGCTTGCGGATCAACTGGTTAATGGTAGGCATGCAAACCTTCCTCTACGCGTTGGCGCGCTGTGGCGCCCCGACTTCCTCCGTACAGCCCAATAGGGCAAAGGCCCCCTTACCGAAAACGAATCCCGGTTCGGACCAAATGCACGGAGGGTTGAAACCCAAATTTTCTCGTTCAATCCGGCGGGTTGCGTCTGACTCGCGAACGGAGCCACCACCAACCCCCTTGGATGAGGCGCGGATCATATGAGCGAGTCGTGTTTCAGTCAAGGGAAGATTGACACGGATTCGGGTAAGGTAGACCTCACCCTCGATCTATATGGAACAAGCTGAATGTGATTCATCGAATTCCTTGGGCACGCAGTAGCTTTATCCGCTCGCGTAACGCCAGTTTCTCCGCCATATAAATGGCATCGTCGAGAATAAGTTTTTCCGACACGTTGTTGTTTGATTTCACGTAGGCCTTGGCAAATGGGTAGACAACATCCCATTCTCCGCACAGAAGGAGGCCTGCAATGTCTTTTGTATAGTCATAGTTTTCTCGAAATAATTCGATGAAATCCGCCGATTTGAGGCCTTGGATGGCGCGATCCGCCGACCGCTTTGACAATTCCAACTCTCCTGCGGTGCACTGCCACCGCGACAAGTAGGCATTTCTCTTCAGAACAGTCCTCGGGTCCGACGAACTTTCGGCATAACTTTCCATGACCCTGAAGGCAGCTAGCGCCTCCTTGGGATCGGTCTTGCTCAGAGTGTATCCGATCAATGTTGCAACATTAGAACGGTCTGCGTCGGATGTGAGATCGCCAAGACGCTTGTTCAGCTGCTTCGCCACCTTCCTATTGTAGGCCCTGGGAATGGTGATCAGGCGCTCGAATCCGTACCCGATAAATATCTCCGGATGCTCTTCCACGTAGGCCTCGAGGCGAGCCAGCCCACGCAAGGCTTGTTCTTCGAAACCATCTTCCAATCGGTACTGAGCCAACTTGGTCGCCGAGTAAGCCACCGTTTTGGGTTCAACACCGTCGTATCCCTCCGATCTCATGATCAATTCTTCGTTGAAGGCATAGGTTTTCGCCGCCCCCTCCCGGTCATTGATTTGAACTTGGATTTGCGCCAGATTGCCAAGAGCGACGTGCCGGTGTACCAGCTTGGGAAGCGCTGGAATGGACTGCTTCAAAATCTCAGCTGCATTCCGGGCATCGTCCGGCCATCCCAGTTCAAATATGCTAGTAATTGACCTACCCGCAGCCTCGAAAACGTGGTGCCCCGACATGGGCCCATCGTTTATTGCCTCTTTGGCAGCAAGAACGGATGCGACATAGGCGTTCACCGCCTCTCTCATATACCCTTGTTCTTCAAAGACTAGCGCAACACCACGGTAAGCGAAGGGCGTCATATGATTCGTTTTATTATTGCTTAGAACTGATAGGATTTCCTCGACCTTGACCAGTTTTTCGTCTGGATCCTTCTGCGCCGCCAGTTCCTCCAATAAGCGGTAGAGGCGATTGCCGGGGCTCTCTTGACCATTGTCCTCGGCGGTCCAGGCCGTGCCGGGTAGGATAACCCATAGACATATCAGGAGCGGCATGAATACTTTCTGGCACATCAAAAATCCTCCATCCATCCAGAGCGGAGGTAGTGTACACCAGTTTACTATTCCCCAAATAATTTAGGGCCGGAAGTTTCCCTCCGGCCCTCTATTTATCCACCATAACGGGGGAGATTACTCCTCCGTCGGCGGCGCAAAGGCGTCGTCGGCGGCTTCTTCGGGAAGAGTCCCGATGGGCAACGACAGTTCGTCGTCCTCTTCTTGCTGCTGTGCCGCCAGTTCGCGATCACGGTCGGCAGCCACCTGACGGAAGCGGTTCATCACGCTTCCCGTCCCGGCCGGGATCAGGCGTCCAACGATGACGTTCTCCTTCAGGCCTAGCAGGGTATCCTCCTTGCCAGAGACCGAGGCCTCTGTGAGCACTCTGGTGGTCTCCTGGAAGGAAGCGGCAGAGATGAAGGAGTGGGTCTGCAAGGATGCCTTGGTGATGCCTTGTAGCACCGGTTCGGCGGCGGCCGGCTTCTCGCCCGCGTCAACCACTTTCTGATTGGCCACGGCGAATTCGATCCGATCCACCAGTTCGCCCACCAAGAAGGTGGTGTCTCCGGGCTCCATGACTTCGACCTTTTGCAGCATTTGGCGAACGATCACCTCAATGTGCTTGTCATTGATTTTCACGCCCTGGAGTCGATAGACGTCCTGGATTTCGTTGATGAGGTACTCGGCCAAGGCTTCGACCCCCATCACCCGCAGGATATCATGCGGCACCGGGTTACCATCCATCAAGGGATCGCCCCGCCGCACGAAGTCGCCTTCCTGCACCGAGATATGTTTGCCCTTGGGGATCAGGTATTCGCGGGGATCCTCATCCTCGGCTTCCGGCGCGACAAGGATACGGCGCTTGTTCTTATAGTCCTTGCCGAACTCAACACGACCGTCGATGTCCGAGATGATCGCGTGGTCCTTCGGTTTACGGGCCTCAAACAGCTCCGCCACCCGCGGCAGACCACCGGTGATATCACGGGTCTTGGCCGATTCACGCGGAATACGCGCCAGCACGTCGCCCGCATGAACCTTTTGTCCGTTCTCCACCGACAGAATGGCATCCACCGACATGAAGTAGCGGGCCTCCAGGCCATTATCCAGGGTCAGGAGTTCCCCGGCATCATCACGCAGGGTAATCCGCGGCTTCAAGTCCGAACCGCGCGGCTGTTGCTTCCAGTCAGTCACCACCTTCGATGACAGGCCGGTCGCCTCATCGACCACCTCGGTCATGGACAGGCCTTCGACCATATCCATGAAGTTGATGATACCATCCTTCTCGGTGATGATCGGCAAGGTGTAGGGATCCCATTCGGCGAGCTTGTCACCGCGCTCCACATCCTGACCTTCACCCACGACCAGCTTGGTACCGTAGGCCACCCGGTGACGGGCCTTTTCACGCCCGGTTTCATCGGTCAGCACCATTTCCGCATTCCGGCTCATGACCACCGAAACACCGGCACTGTCTTTAACGGTGGTACAGTTTTCCAACTTCACTTTACCGTCATAGGAGGCTTCGATCTTCGATTGTTCGGCGCCCCGCTGCGCGGCCCCGCCGATGTGGAAGGTCCGCATGGTCAGCTGGGTACCTGGCTCGCCAATGGACTGGGCGGCGATGACACCGACCGCCTCGCCCATGTTCACCGGCGTCCCACGCGCCAGATCGCGACCATAACAGGTGCCGCAGACACCGACCTGAGACTTACAAGTCAGCACCGACCGGATTTTCACCGTTTCGATTCCGACAGCCTCGATGGCATCGGCTTCTTTTTCGTGGATCAACTCGCCCGCTGCCACCATCACCTCTCCGGTTTCCGGATTGATGATGTCCTCGGACGCGGAGCGACCCAGGATACGATCGGCCAAGGGAACCACCACATCACCGCCTTCGATGAGCGCCTGAGCGGTGAGGTACTTGTCCGTCCCGCAATCGTGCTCGGTGATGATGCAGTCCTGAGCCACGTCCACCAGACGGCGGGTGAGGTACCCGGAATTAGCCGTCTTCAAGGCGGTATCGGCCAGCCCCTTACGAGCGCCGTGGGTGGAGTTGAAGTACTCCAACACGGTCAGGCCTTCCTTAAAGTTCGAGATAATCGGCGTTTCGATGATCGAGCCATCCGGCTTGGCCATCAGTCCGCGCATCCCGGCCAGCTGCTTCATCTGGGCGGGCGAACCACGGGCCCCTGAGTGGGCCATCATGTAAACGGAGTTTACCGGCTCGCCTTTCTTGTCGCGCTGGATCTCCTTCATCATGGCGTCGGCCACGGCGTCGGTGCAGTGGGACCAGGCATCAACCACCTTGTTGTACTTTTCGCCCTGCGTAATCAGGCCGTCCTGATACTGCTGCTCGAACTCCTTGACGCTGGTCTCGGTATCGCCGACCAGCACTTCCTTCTCGTCGGGAACCACTAGGTCGTCCTTGCCAAAGGAAATACCGGCGACGCAGGCCTGTTTGAAGCCCAGCCCCATCAGCTTGTCGGCGAAGATCACCGATTCCTTTTGACCACAGTGCCGGTAGACCGCATCCATGACGTTGGAGATTTCCTTCTTGGTCAGCAGCTTGTTGACCAAATCAAAGGGAGTCTTGGCGGTCTTGGGCAGCAACTCGGACACCATCAGGCGTCCCGGCGTGGTGGTGACACGCTGCACCACCGGATTGCCGTCTTCGTCAAAGGTGTGATAACGGGCCGTGATCTGGGCATGCAAGCTCACGGCACCCATGTCCAGGGCCTGTTGCATTTCGCCCATGTCGGCAAAGGCCATGCCCTCGCCCTTTTCGTCCTCGCGCATCAAGGTCATATAATAAAGACCCAGCACGATATCCTGCGACGGCACGATAATCGGTTTGCCATTGGCGGGGCTGAGGATGTTGTTGGTGGACATCATCAGCACGCGAGCTTCCAACTGCGCCTCCAAGGACAACGGCACATGAACCGCCATCTGGTCACCGTCGAAGTCGGCGTTGAACGCGGTGCAGACTAGCGGATGCAGCTGGATGGCCTTGCCCTCGATCAGCTTCGGTTCGAAGGCCTGGATGCCCAGACGGTGCAAGGTCGGCGCCCGGTTGAGCATCACCGGATGCTCACGGATCACCTCTTCGAGAATATCCCAAACCTCGGGACGTTCCTTTTCCACCATGCGTTTGGCCGCCTTGATGGTGGTGGCCATGCCGTAGAGTTCCAGCTTTGAGTAGATGAACGGCTTGAACAGTTCCAAGGCCATCTTCTTGGGGAGTCCGCACTGATGCAGCATCAGATCGGGACCCACCACGATCACCGACCGCCCGGAGTAGTCGACGCGCTTGCCGAGCAGGTTCTGCCGGAAGCGGCCTTGCTTGCCCTTGAGCATATCGGACAGGGACTTCAGCGGACGCTTGTTGGCGCCGGTGATGGCCCGACCGCGACGACCGTTGTCGAACAGGGCATCCACCGATTCCTGCAACATGCGCTTTTCATTGCGCACGATGATTTCCGGGGCCCGCAGTTCGATCAGCCTTTTAAGGCGGTTGTTGCGGTTGATGACGCGCCGGTACAGATCGTTCAGATCGGAGGTCGCAAAGCGGCCCCCATCCAAAGGCACCAGCGGACGCAGTTCCGGCGGAATGACCGGGACAACGTCGAGGATCATCCATTCCGGACGGGCGCCGGATTCCAAGAAGGCCTCGACCAGCTTCAGACGCTTGACCAGCTTCTTGCGGCGGGCTTCCGAAGAGGTCTCCTTCAAATCGATGCGGACCTGATCCAGTTCGTCTTCCAGATCAATCTGCGACAGCATTTCCTTGATCGCCTCGGCGCCGATCCCGGCGGTGAAGGCATCCTCGCCATACTCGTCGACGGCCGACTGATACTGTTCCTCGCTGAGCAGCTCATGCTGCTTCAGCGGGGTCAGGCCCGGCTCCATGACCACATGGTTCTCGAAGTAGAGGATACGCTCCAAGTCCTTCAAGGTCATATCCATCAACAAGCCGATGCGTGACGGCAACGACTTCAAGAACCAGATGTGAGCCACCGGGCTGGCCAGTTCGATATGGCCCATGCGCTCGCGCCGCACCTTGGTCAAAGTGACCTCGACGCCGCACTTTTCACAGGTGATGCCCTTGTATTTCATCCGCTTGTACTTGCCGCACAAGCATTCATAGTCCTTGATCGGACCAAAAATCCGGGCGCAGAACAGGCCGTCCCGCTCCGGCTTGAAGGTCCGGTAGTTGATGGTTTCAGGCTTCTTGATTTCCCCGAAAGACCAGGAACGGATCCGTTCCGGTGAGGCGATGGAAATCTTGATCTTGTCGAACCGCTGGGTCCCGGACACCTGTCCGAACAGCTTCATCAATTCATTCATGTTCGTGTCTCCTCTTGTGCCGGTCGATCAGATTTCGCTTTGCAGAAGCTCGACGTTCAAGCCGAGCGAGTGCAATTCCTTGACCAACACGTTGAAGGACTCAGGGATGCCCGCCTCGAAGGTATCGTCCCCTCGGACGATGGCCTCATAGACCTTGGTCCGACCGGAGACGTCATCCGATTTGACCGTGAGCATTTCCTGCAGGGTATAGGCGGCACCATAGGCTTCCAAAGCCCAGACCTCCATTTCGCCGAACCGCTGTCCGCCGAATTGGGCCTTGCCGCCCAGCGGCTGCTGGGTGACCAGCGAGTACGGGCCGATAGACCGAGCGTGGATCTTGTCATCCACCAAGTGATGCAGCTTCAGCATATAGATGTAGCCGACAGTCACCGCCCGATCAAACTTCTCGCCGGTCCGGCCATCCCACAGATCCATCTGTCCGGATGCGGGCAGGTTGGCTTTTTCCAGCATCTTGACGATGTCCGGCTCGCGGGCACCATCAAACACCGGCGTGGCGATGGTGATGCCGTTGCGCAAATTCTTGGACATATCGATCAGTTGCGGCTGATCCAGATGTTCGATGCTCTGCTTATAGACGTCCTGACCGTACACATCGGCCAACTTCTCGCGCAGCGGTTCGTCGTCCGCCAAGCCGAGCTTGATGGCGTCTAGCATGTCACCAATCTGGCGTCCGATGCCGTTACAGGCCCAGCCCAGATGGGTTTCGAGGATCTGCCCCACGTTCATGCGCGATGGCACGCCCAAGGGGTTGAGCACCACGTCCACATGGGTGCCGTCTTCCAGGAAAGGCATGTCCTCGATGGGATTGATCTTGGAGATCACACCCTTGTTGCCATGACGTCCTGCCATCTTGTCGCCCGGCTGGAGCTTGCGCTTCACCGCAACGAAGACCTTGACCATCTTCATCACGCCCGGCGGCAGTTCGTCACCACGCTGTAGCTTCTCGACCTTGTTCTCGAAGCGTTTGTTGAGTACTTCGACGCTCTCATCGGTGTGCGTGCGCAGGGCTTCCACATCGGCCATGATGTTGTCATCGTCGAGGACGATTTTACCCCATTCGCGGGCCTCCACACCGGCCAGCAACTCGTCGGTAATGGTGTCCCCGGCCTTGACGCCATTGGGACCGCCGCTCACGGTTTTACCCATGATCAGAGCCTGCAAGCGGGTTCTGAAGCTGCGCTCCAGAATATCCCGTTCATCGTCCCGATCCTTGGCCAAGCGGTCGATTTCGGCCCGCTCGATGGCCAGGGCGCGTTCGTCCTTGTCCACGCCCCGGCGCGAGAACACCCGCACCTCGACGATGGTACCGGCGACGCCCGGTGGCAAACGCAGCGACGTGTCGCGCACATCGGAAGCCTTTTCGCCGAAGATGGCCCGCAGCAGCTTTTCTTCCGGAGTCATCGGGGATTCGCCTTTGGGCGTCACCTTGCCGACCAGAATATCGCCCGGCTTGACTTCGGCACCGATATACACGATGCCCGCCTCGTCCATATTCTTCAGCGCTTCTTCACCCACATTGGGAATGTCGCGGGTGATTTCCTCTTGGCCCAGTTTCGTATCGCGGGCCATGACCTCGAATTCCTCGATATGGATCGAGGTGAACACGTCGTCGCGGACGATGCGCTCGGAGATCAGGATGGAATCCTCGAAGTTGTAACCATTCCATGGCATGAACGCGACCAGCACGTTCCGCCCCAAAGCCAATTCACCAAGCTCGGTAGAAGGACCATCGGCGATAATCTCGCCCTGGGTCACCCGGTCACCGACCTTCACCAGCGGCCGCTGGTTGATGCAGGTGTTTTGGTTGGAACGCTGGAACTTCAGCAGATTGTAGATGTCGACGCCCGCCGCCGAGTGCGAGGTTTCTTCCGTGGCACGCACCACGATACGGGTTCCGTCGATCTGATCGACGATGCCGGATCGCTTGGCGACGATGGACGCCCCGGAGTCTCGAGCCACGGCCTGTTCCATGCCGGTACCAACCAACGGCGCTTCGGCCTTGATCAGCGGCACGGCCTGACGCTGCATGTTCGATCCCATCAGGGCGCGGTTGGCGTCGTCGTTTTCCAAGAATGGAATGAGCGCCGCGGCCACGGACACAAGCTGCTTCGGCGACACGTCCATCAGGTCGATATCGGTGGAAGGCGCCATGTGGTAATCGCCCGCCTGACGCACGCTGACCAGGTCTTGGACAAAGCTACCGTCCTCGGCCAGTTCCGTATTGGCCTGGGCGATGGCGAATTTGCCCTCTTGCATGGCCGACATGTACATGACGTCGTCGGAAACCTTGCCGTCCACCACTTTCCGGTAGGGGCTTTCGATGAAGCCGTATTGATTGACCCGGGCATAAGTGGCCAGCGAGTTAATCAGGCCGATGTTGGGGCCTTCAGGCGTCTCAATGGGACAAATGCGACCATAATGCGTCGGATGCACATCACGCACCTCGAACCCGGCGCGCTCGCGGGTCAGACCGCCCGGGCCGAGAGCCGACAGGCGCCGTTTGTGGGTGATTTCCGACAGCGGGTTGGTCTGATCCATGAACTGGCTAAGCTGCGACGATCCGAAGAACTCGCGCACCGCGGCGGCAGCGGGCTTGGCATTGATCAGGTCGTGCGGCATCACCGTATCAATATCGACGGAACTCATGCGTTCCTTGATGGCCCGTTCCATGCGCAGCAGACCGACCCGATACTGATTTTCCATCAGTTCGCCGACCGACCGCACACGACGGTTGCCCAGGTGATCAATGTCGTCGATCTCGCCCTTGCCGTCCTTAAGCTCCACCAGCACCTTAACCACTTCGAGGATATCCTCGCTGCGCAGGGTGCGTAGGGTGTCTTCGGTTTCAAAGCCGAGGCGCGAGTTCATCTTCACCCGGCCTACCGGTGACAGGTCATAACGTTCGGAATCAAAGAACAACCCACCAAACAGGTTCTCCGCCGTATCCAAGGTCGGCGGTTCGCCCGGCCGCATGACCCGGTAGATATCGATCAGGGCCTCTTCGCGGGTGGTGTTTTTGTCGATGGCCAGGGTATTGCGGATGTAGGGACCCACATTGATATGATCAATGGCCAGGGTCGGGATTTCAGTGATTCCGGCCTTTTCCAGGATCTCCAGGATCTCTTCGGTCAGTTCGTCACCGGCTTCGCAGAACAGTTCGCCGGTTTCCTCGTTGATCAGGTCTTGTGCAATGTAGCGACCGACCAGTTCTTCCAGGGAAATCAGCTGTTCCGTCATGCCCGCTTCGGTCAGCTTGCGCGCCAGACGCGGGGTCATCTTTTTACCGATTTCGGCAACCACGTCGCCGGTGTTGGCATCCACCAAGTCAAAGGCCATCTTGGTGCCGGCCAAACGCTTGGCGTCAAAAGCGGTCTTCCAACCCTTGGCGCCCTTGGTGAAGGAGACCGTGTCGTAGAAGAAGTTGAGAATCTGCTCGGGGCTCATGCCGCCGGTGCGCCGGGTCTCTTCGCCCAGGTTCTCGCCTTCCGCCGGACCATCGGCCATCAGGGCCAACAGCAAGGTGGTGACAGGCAGCTTGCGACGGCGGTCGATGCGCACATAGACCAGATCCTTGGCATCAAACTCGAAGTCGAGCCAGGAACCGCGATAGGGAATCACCCGGGCGGCAAACAGATATTTGCCCGAGGAATGGGTCTTGCCCTTGTCGTGATCGAAGAACACGCCCGGAGAGCGGTGCATCTGCGAGACGATCACGCGCTCGGTGCCGTTGACCACGAAGGTACCGTTGGCGGTCATCAAAGGCATGTCGCCCATATAGACGTCTTGTTCCTTGATATCACGCACGGAGCGGGCCCCGGTTTCCTCGTCCACGTCCCAGACCACCAACCGCAGGGTGACCTTGAGCGGCGCCGAGTAGGTCATGCCCCGTTGCTGGCATTCCTCCACGTCGTACTTGGGCTCTTCGAATTCATAGGATACGAACTCGAGCGTGCCGCGCTCGGAGAAGTCATTGATCGGGAAAACCGACTTCAAAACTTCCTGCAAACCACTTTCGGTGCGCTCTGCGACCGGCGTGTCGCGTTGCAGGAAACATTCATAGGAAGTCTTTTGGACCTCGATCAGGTTCGGCATCGGGGCGACCACGGGGATGCGCCCAAAGCTCTTGCGAATACGATTGTGACCGGTGAAGGAATTACTCATGGAGGCTCCTCGCCTGGCAGGTTACACGTCCGGGTTTCGGTCCCGACCGCCGTTGTCGGACACCGTGACCCAGAGGGTCCTTTGCGGACAGGTCGGCCCCGATTAATCGGCTTTCCTGTCCATCCCCATCCGGCCTCCCGGCCTCGGCGCGGCCAATCCTGCCCGGATAGGGTTGAAGAATTTCTAAACCAATAGCCGGAGGTCGGTGCCCGCCTTGGAACACCACCCTCCGGAATTTGATGTTTCGGCTGCCAGGCAGCCGATGGTCACAGGGAAAACCCTGCTTACTTGACTTCGACGCCAGCGCCAGCTGCTTCGAGCTTCTTCTTCAGCTCTTCGGCTTCGTCCTTGGGCACGCCTTCCTTGACGGGCTTCGGGGCGCCTTCGACCAGGTCCTTGGCTTCTTTCAGGCCAAGACCGGTGATGGCCCGGACTTCCTTGATGACATTGATCTTCTTCTCACCAGCAGAAGTCAGGATGACATCAAACTCGGTCTTTTCCTCGGCGGCTTCGCCACCACCGGCGGCACCGGGCATGGCGGCCACGGCCACCGGAGCAGCGGCGGCGGACACGCCCCACTTGTCTTCCAGCAGCTTGGACAATTCGGCGGCTTCCAGCACGGTCAGTGCGGACAGTTCTTCGGCAATTTTCTCAAGATCGGCCATTACAAAACACTCCTATTGGCATGGCTTGGACTATAAGTACGTCTCAATCGGTCAGGCAGCTTCACCCTTTTCACCGTATGCACCGAAAACACGCGCCAGTTGCCCGGCGGGAGCTTGCAGTACACCAGCCACCTTGGTGGCCGGGGCGGCGAGAAGGCCGACGAGCTTGCCGCGCAGTTCGTCCAAAGACGGCAGCGAGGCCAGGGCTTTCACCCCATCGGAATCGAGGAGCTGGTTTCCCAGCGAGCCACCGAGAACAACGAGCTTGTCGTTCTTCTTGGCGAACTCCACAGCGACCTTGGCCGCGGCTACCGGATCTTCCGAGTAAGCCATGGCGGTGGGGCCGGTGAACATGTCCTTCAATCCCTCGTAGTCGGTTCCTTCGAGGGCGAGACGGGTGAGCCGATTTTTCGTCACTTGGAATTGGGCGCCCGCTTCACGCATCTTCGCGCGGAGGTCGGTCAACTCGCTCACCGTCATCCCTGTAAAGTGGGTGACGACGACGAGGGACGTATCCCCGAACGTCTGATGCATTGAAGCGACCAGTTCCTGCTTCTCAGTGCGGTCCACGGTTCGTCTCCGTTGCACGGTGTCCCTTCCGGCCGAAACCTTCGGGGACGTTTAGGACTTAAGGTTCCCCCGTTGCCGGAGGAGCCCGGTTCATCCTGTCCAGAGCAGCAGTCCAAGCCGTTTCAAGGGGCGGCGAAGCGCGATCCTGTCAACGGTTTGCTCTCTGTCTGCGTGGGCTCTGCGAGGATTAAGCCTCCAGGCAAACGGGCCCTTCGGCACCCACGGTCTCGGACAGGTCGGATCCTCGAAAGAGGATCCTGACACCGCCGGAAACCTCCGGCGGCGCATTCGGATTTCCGTCCCGGTCAGGCAACCAGGTTGGAGATGTTCAACTTGACGCCCGGCCCCTGAGAAGAGCTCAAGGTGGCGCGCAGGAAATAAGATCCCTTGGCGCCCGAGGGCTTGGCCTTGCTCAGCGCGTTGACCAGGGCCTGGGCATTTTCCAGGATCTGAGCCTCGGTGAAGCTGGCTTTGCCGATCCCGGCATGGATGATGCCCGCCTTCTCGACCCGGAACTCGATCTGTCCGCCTTTGGCCGCTTTCACGGCTTCGGCCACATTGGGGGTCACGGTGCCCAGCTTGGGGTTCGGCATCAGACCGCGCGGGCCGAGGATTTTTCCCAGACGACCAACCACCGGCATCATGTCCGGGGTGGCGATGCAGCGATCGAAATCAGCCTCGCCCTTTTGGATTTTCTCGGCCAGGTCCTCGGCGCCGACCAAGTCGGCGCCAGCACCAGTAGCCTCCTCGGCCTTGGCGTCTTTGGCGAATACCGCCACGCGGACGGTCTTGCCGGTGCCGTTGGGCAGGGCGATCATGCCCCGGACCATCTGGTCGGCGTGACGCGGATCGACGCCCAGGCAAACCGCCATTTCCACGGTTTCGTCGAATTTGGCAGTGGCCCGTTCCTTGACCATCTTCACCGCATCGGCGAGATCATAATGCTGATTGCGGTCCAGGCCTTCGGCCGCACTGCGCAAACGCTTTCCTTTTTTCGCCATCGTACTACTCCGATACCTCAATGCCCATGGAGCGAGCGGTCCCGGCCAGCATGGCCACGGCGCCTTCCACGTCGTTGGAGTTCAGGTCGGCTTTCTTCTGCTCGGCAATTTCGCGGAGCTGCTCGACCGTGACTGTTCCGTTGAGTTCCACACCCGGGTTGCTGGATCCCTTCGAGAGTCCGGCAGCCTTTTTGATGAAGAAGCTCGCGGGCGGCGATTTGGTAACGAATGTAAACGACTTGTCGGCATAGACCGTAATCACCACGGGAATGGGCATGCCCTGTTCCATCTGCTGGGTAGAGGCGTTGAACGCCTTGCAGAATTCCATGATGTTCACGCCGGCCTGACCGAGCGCGGGGCCGACCGGCGGCGAAGGATTCGCCTGACCGGCAGCAATTTGCAGCTTGATATAGCCGCTGATCTTCTTTGCCATTATCTGTCCTCAGTTCCTGTGGTCACTGGGTTCGCGGTACGGCCATGGCGGGCCTCCCGCGGCTTGACCGCCCGGCATGCCGCCGAACGGAATTCAAAATCCTATAGCTTCTCGACCTGAGCGTATTCCAGGTCCACCGGAGTCGAGCGGCCAAAGATGGAAACCGCGACCTTGAGCCGGGCCTTTTCCTCGTCCACTTCCTCGACCACGCCGTTAAACGAGGTAAAGGGACCGTCGCTGACTCGAACCTGCTCGCCCACCTCGAAGGTGATGGAGGGCTTGGGCCGCTCAATGCCTTCTTGCACCTGGTTGAGGATCCGTTGGGCCTCTTTCTCGCTGATCGGGATCGGTCGAACGCCGCCGCCGCCCAGGAAGCCGGTTACCTTCGGAGTCTCCTTGACCAAATGCCAGGATTCGTCGGTCATCTCCATCTTGGCCAGCACGTAGCCGGGGAAGAACTTGCGCTCGGCGTTGACTTTCGCCCCGCGGCGCATTTCCACCACTTCCTCGGTCGGTACCAGCACTTGCTCAAACAGGTCTTCCATGCCCTTTTGGCGGATCTGTTCCTCGATGGACTGGGCCACCTTCTTTTCGAAGCCCGAATAAACGTGAATCACATACCAACGGTAGGCCATGACGTCAGCCCCCCAGACCGAAGATGAACTTGACGCCGCTCGACAGCGCCCAGTCAACGACCAGGAAAAACAGCGCGGCCAAAATCACCATGACAAATACCATGCCGGTGGTGATGCTGGTTTCCTTGCGCGACGGCCAAGTTACCTTGGCTCCTTCCTGGCGCACCTCGCGCAAGAACTGCGACGGATTGGTCTTGGCCATGTTCGGTCTTCTCGTCCTCTGATGGGGCAACCACCCCGGATCTCCGGCCAGAGCCGAAAATCATGAAAATGGCAGGGGCACCAGGGTTCGAACCCGGGACCTGCGGTTTTGGAGACCGCCGCTCTACCAGCTGAGCTATACCCCTACAACTGCTTCACCCCGGATCGCGAACGGTCCGGGGAGCACGGGCGGTTGGATCTCGAAATCGGATCCATCCGCCCTATATAACCGCGAATGCGGCACCCGCCAAGCGTTATTCGATAATGCTGGCGACGACGCCGGCGCCGACGGTCCGACCGCCTTCGCGAATGGCGAAGCGCAGGCCTTCATCCATGGCGATCGGATTGATCAACTGGACGACCATTGCGATGTTGTCACCCGGCATGACCATCTCGGTGCCTTCCGGCAGCTCGATGGTTCCGGTCACGTCCGTCGTCCGGAAGTAGAACTGCGGACGATAGTTGGAGAAAAACGGCGTGTGACGGCCACCTTCTTCCTTGGTCAGGATGTAGCACTCGCACTTGAACTTGGTGTGCGGCGTGATCGTGCCCGGATGCGACAGAACCTGGCCACGCTCAACGTCTTCGCGCTTCGTGCCGCGCAGCAAGGCGCCGATGTTGTCGCCTGCTTCGCCCTGATCAAGCAGCTTGCGGAACATTTCAACGCCCGTACAGGTCGTCTTGGTGGTCGGACGGATACCGACAATCTCGATTTCCTCGCCCACCTTGACTACGCCTCGCTCAACGCGACCGGTCACAACCGTGCCACGGCCCGAGATCGAGAATACGTCTTCGATCGGCATCAAGAACGGCTGATCCTTCGGACGCTCCGGCTGCGGGATATAGTCGTCAATCGCCTTGGCCAGTTCCATGATCGAGTTCGTGCCGATCTCCGGATCGCGGCCTTCCAAAGCAGCCAGCGCCGATCCCTTGACAATCGGAATGTCGTCGCCAGGGAACTCGTAAGAGCTCAGCAGCTCGCGGATTTCCATCTCAACCAGCTCCAACAACTCTTCGTCGTCAACCTGGTCAACCTTGTTCATGTAAACAACGATCGCCGGAACACCAACCTGGCGGGCCAACAAAATGTGCTCGCGGGTCTGAGGCATCGGGCCATCCGCCGCCGAGCAGACCAGGATCGCGCCGTCCATCTGCGCCGCGCCCGTGATCATGTTCTTCACATAATCCGCGTGACCCGGGCAATCAACATGCGCGTAGTGGCGGGCATCGGTCTCGTATTCAACGTGAGCCGTCGAAATCGTGATGCCGCGCGCCTTCTCTTCCGGCGCCTTGTCAATCTCGTCAAAGGCCATAACCTGACCGCCGCTGGCTTCCGCCAGAACCTTCGTGATCGCCGCCGTCAGCGTCGTCTTGCCATGATCAACGTGGCCAATCGTACCGACGTTGCAATGCGGCTTATTCCGTTCAAACTTTTCCTTCGACATCGTCGCGCCTCTCGTTCCCTGGCCCTAAAAAAAACGTCCAAACTTCAATTCGTCCGTATGTCCCGGCGGGGCGGATGGAGCGGGTGATGGGAATCGAACCCACGTAGCCAGCTTGGAAGGCTGGAGCTCTACCATTGAGCTACACCCGCGCACCAAACCTGCCGCCCGTCGGCACCCGGTTCCAAAACGATGCCCCAAAGCGATGGTGGAGGGGGTTGGATTCGAACCAACGTAGGCATAGCCAACGGGTTTACAGCCCGTCCCCTTTAGCCACTCGGGCACCCCTCCGGTACCGATCTGGGACATGCGGTTTCCCGCACCCGGTCAAACGGAAGCCCGGTCTATGGGATAGGAGGGGGGCTTGTCAACTCCAAACGCCGCGAAACGCACAATTTTTAGCGTTTTCGCGACCCCCTCCCCCAACCCCGCCGGACATGCTAAAAGAAGCGCCATGAGCAAACGTCCCCGCCCTCCCCGTTCGGCCTCCCGGAATCAATCTGGCAAGTCCCCAGGTAAGTCCCTTGGCAAGCCGTCTGGCAAGCCCTTGGGCACGCCTTCGCCACCTCGCAGGGCGGAGCGCCGCAAACCGGCATCTTCCATGGCGGGGGATGCAACCTGGATTTGGGGCACGCATCCCGTACAGGCGGCTTGGACCAACCCGGACCGGCGGTTGCTCCGGCTCATTGGCACCAGCGAAGCGCTCAAGACCCTGACCAGCTTGCCGGATCGACCGCACCCGGAATCCCTGACGCGCGGAGAGATAACCCAGGTTCTTCCCGAGGGCGCCTTGCATCAGGGATTGGCTGCCCTGATTCGCCCCCTGCCCGAACGTTTCGTGGAAGATCTGGCCGGAGACTGCGCCGACGATTCCCAGGCTCTCGTGGTGGTCCTGGATCGGGCCAACGACCCACACAATATCGGGGCTGTGTTGCGCTCGGCCGCGGCATTTGGCGCGCGCGCTCTGATTCTCCCCCGCCACCACGCACCCGATGTCACCGGAGTCATGGCCAAGGCCGCCTGTGGGGCCCTGGAGCGGGTGCCGCTGATCCAGGTGCCCAATATCTCCCGCGCCTTAGGGACCTTGAAAGAATCGGGGTTTTGGTGTGTCGGGTTGGATGGCCGGGCGGACTCAGATTTGCCGACCCTTGATCTGAACGGGCGCACGGCGCTGGTCATGGGGTCCGAGGGAGATGGCCTGCGGCGGCTGACCCGTGAAACCTGCGACCTGTTGGCCCGCATTCCCATGACCTCCGCGGTGGAAAGCCTGAACTTGTCCAACGCAGCGGCGATTGCGCTATATGAAATTGCCCGGCGACGAACGGCCTAACAGGCTGCTTCTTCTGTAATCGAGTCATTTGAGTCAAGCTGATTTCCAAGCCGTCGGTTTGAACCTGGGTTATGTGGCGCCCTTTGCTTCTGTCCGCGGTCGACGTCGTCGCCGCATGATGGGGATCAAGGGGGATCGGGTGCAGCAATCTGAAAAGCGTGGTCTTACGCCACTGCAGCCTGCGCGCTGTCATCCGAGCCCCGCGCGTCGCCACGCGTCCTGGCCGCCCTTCAGGCGATCTCGGTTTTCGCTGTGTTTAGATGGCGGTCTCCTCCTTGCGGTACTGGAAGTCCGTGCCGTCGATCCACATGCGATGCATGATTACGGCGAGACGCCGGGCAACGGCTACCTTGGCGCGTTTCATCCCGCGCCTTTTGGCGACCGCGAGCCCCCAGTGTTTGAGCCAGGACCAACGGCGGGTTCGAGTGAGAAGTGCATTGGCGGCCTCGAACAAAAGCCAACGAACCATGGCATCTCCGCACTTGCTGATGGGGCCGCTTCGGTCCTGCTCTCCCGAGGCGTATCTGCGTGGGACAAGCCCGAAGTGGGCGCCGACCATGACCGACTTTTGAAACCGTTCCGGCACGTCGAGTCCTGTCCTGAAAGCGAGGGCGGTAACCGGGCCGACGCCGGGAACGGTCATCAGGCGCCGGCAAACGCTATCATCGCGCGCAGCGGCATGAACCTGCCGGTCGAGCTTGTCGAGTTGTTCGAGCAAGGCTTGGCGCGCAAGCAAGAGCGGCTCGGCGGCTGCGCTGAGGTGCGGGTTATCAGCCGTCAATTCCCGAACCCGCGCCGCGAAAAGGCGTCCGCGCGCCATACCGACCTTGAGGCCGAAAGCTTTCAATGTTCCTCGTACCGTATTGGACAACTGACGGACCTGATGAACCAGGGTCTCCCGATGGGTCAGCACCATCCGGAGCTCCTGACTGCGCGCGGTCTTGACGTGGGTCGCGCGGTACAAACCGGTCCGCATCGCCTGGCTGATCAAGCGGGCGTCGCGACGGTCCGTCTTGACTGGGCTGGCGCTGGCAAAGGCCTTCATTTGCCGGGTCTCGATACAAATCACAGGGAGGCCCCGACTGGACAGTCCTGCGGGCAGCCAAGGCGCCAGAGGGCCAGCTTCCAACCCAATTCGCGCAAAGCCACGCCCGCTTTCCTCGAGCCAAGTGGCGACCGCCTCGGGTGTGCTTGACACCTTGCCTTCGCGAATGACGGTTCCCTTTGCATCAATCTCACAGATCGAAATGCTTGCCATCGATACGTCCATTCCAACAAAATACTCCATAGCTGGTCTCCTCTGTTCCATGTCCAGGAATTGACCCGGATACTTGATCAAGACCGAGTGTGGAGACCAGCTGACTGTTTAGGCAATCCCTGACTGCTCGATTACCGCCATCTGAAAAAGTGTTGCCCTACGGCCCGCCTCGCCCTTCGACAAGCTCAGGGTGAGGCTAACATGTTGAAAGGTCAAAGGCTCTCATGCTGAGCGTGTCGAAGCATGTGTCGCCAGACGCTCGAAATCGGACTTCTTCTGCAGCCTTTCGCCTGTCGGATCCGGTCGGACCCGGTGGACAGGCGCGACTATACTGGCATTAAACACGACGAGATCTATTCGATGGTCATCCGGCGATCGGGTCCGGTGCGCTTGGGGTCATTGGAGCGGCGCCGGTTGGGGCCGAAATAGGTGGCCGAGCGCACAAAAGGCCGAGGTTTCATGATGACCTTGACCACCGCATTATAAAGAGACAGGGGCGAAACCGGCTTGGCCAGGATCTCGTTGATGCCGCTGTCTCGGGCGCCTTCGATAACGGCAATCCGCGACCAGGACGTAATCATGATAATCGGGATATAGGCATTGGCGGTGATGCCCCGGGTGCGCACCTGCTTTGTGAAGTCGCTGCCATTCATGTTGGGCAACAACCAATCGACGAGCAGAATGTCGGGCTGAAATCCGGATCTCAGCAACGTAATGGCATCCTCGGCACTGGGCACCACTTCGACTCGAGCGACTTTCAGATTCTTGAGAATCGACACAGCCAGTCGGGCGGAGAACCGATTGTCCTCAACCAACAGAAAAGTAACATTCTGAAGATTTAACGATTCCATCTACGTTTCCGGATCACATGGCACCTCGCTCCCAGTGTATTATTAAAATGATTAACCATTGGTGCCTATTCACCTATAACCAAGATCCCCTTGGCAACGCAATGCTTTTTGACCAACCAATCCTGATTGATAGCCTTTTTTGTCGGGATTCATCGTTCATGAACCCTTTGCGGTTAGACTGGTGAACCGGGCTTGAAATCATGGCATACTCAATCGTGGTCCCTTCCCCCGGCCCAAGGGGGTCAAAAATCCAAACCAGCGGCCCCACCGCCGCCCCAAGGAGTTTCGGGATAAGTGGCAAAACCTCTCATCAAAAAAGATGTGCTCTACGCCTGCCCACCGTCGGCCCAGAGCACCTTGTTCCAGGTCAGCATGATCATGCGGGTGGCCGGGGTGGAAGAAGTCACCCAGGCCAAGCGGATCCCCGAGGCGCAGGCTTTGTTCCGCAAGGACCACTTCGATATTATCCTGATCGACGAGTTCTTTCCCAATGCCGAGATCATGCAATTGGTCACGCTGGCCCGCACGCGCAAGGGCCTCAAATCTCCGGCGATTTTGGTCGTCACCGGGCCGGATTTCAATAACCGCCGGAAGCCGGAACTGACCCAATGCGGCGTACAGGGATTCCTGGCCAAGCCGGTGGACGGTGAAAAGATGCTCGAGATGCTGGGCAACATCTTTGAACAGCGGCGCCAAGCCCAGGTCGTCGCCAAGGATGCCGGGGCTTCGGCTGCCCGTAAAGTGGAAGTCAGCCGCAAGTCCGCCAATATCCTCGACCCAGAGGAATCCGCTCGTCAGGACGCCGCGCGCAAGGCCGAGCGCGAGGCCAAACGGCAAAAGGAGCAAGCCGCGGCCAAGGCCCGGGAGGCCGCCGCCGCGCCCAAATCCGCCACCACCGCCGAAGCCAAGAAAGACCCTGCCCGCAAGCCACGCCCCAAGGCAGCGGCGACACCGAAGGAAACCAAATCCGATCCTGACAAGCTTTACCGCCAGCGGCCCCGTGATCTTTCCGCCAAGGAAACGCTGCCGCACAAACCGGCCCGCGTGATTCCGTTGAAGGGGAACGAGGGGCCGCAGGAACCGCCCGCCGCCGCGCCGCCACCGCAGACCGCGCCACCACCGGCTGCCCCTCAGTATGCGGCCCCGCCACCACCGGCAGCCCCTCAGTATGCGGCCCCGCCTCCGTCTCAGGATCAATTGCTGAGCCAGTTGGGGGGGGCCTATGCCCCACCGCCGCCTCCGCCGCCCATGGCGCCGCCGGTGATGCCGCAGACTGCGCCGCCACCGCAGACTCAAAATGACCTGCTCGCCCAATTGGGCTTGGGCCAAGGTGCGCCTCAAGCGGCTCCCGTGGCACCCCAACCCGCGCCCCCGCAACCTGCTGCCAACCAACCCCAATCCCAAGAAGACCTGATGTCGCAATTAATGGGGATGATGGGGACCATGATGCAGGGCGGTATGCAACAACCTGGGCAACAACCTGGGCCGCAACCTGCCCCACAACCTGACCCACAACCTGGGCCATCGCCGACTCCGGTACCGGAATCCGCAGCGGCGCCCCAGGCCATGCCACCGGAAGCCACACAACCGGCGCCCGCCGCACCGCCGCCCTTGGCCGCGTCCCCCGAGGAAATACTAGCGGCGCAACCGGCCCCCCAGGCCGCACCCCAGGGCGCACCTCAGGGCGCACCTCAGGGCGCACCTCAGGGCGCACCTCAGGCCGCACCTCAGGCCGCTCCCGCAGCGGCCGCGCCGGAGCAACCTGCCAGTCCCGCGTCGTTCTTAAGCGGCAATTCGGAAATTCCCGAGCCGCCGCCGCCCGCGCCCAAGGCGCCGGATAGCGACGAGAGCGTGTCCCAAGACGAACTGTTGCAACAATTGGCCAACATGCTTGGCGGATCGTCACCGGGAAAGAGCTAGAGGCTTTAGGGTATTCGCCAAGCATAGCCGCCAGGCAGGGGTCACCTTGCGCCAGTTAATGCACGAGATTCAGGCCGACTTCGGGGCGGCCCTGACCGGCATCTTGTTCTCCCGCGAACTACATGTGGAAAATGAGACCCTGCGCCGCTGCTTTGTCGGCCTCATCCAGACCTATGCCGGCCATCTGACCCAAGCCGCCACCGAGGCCCAACGGGCAGGAACCTTAAACGACAGTCTCTCCCCCGCCGACGTGGCGGCGTTGGTCACGGGCATCGTGCAAAGCTTGGCCCTGCGCTGGTCCATCAGCGAGCGGTCGATTCATCTTCTTGACCGGGGTCGCCACCGGGACTACTCCTTTGCCGCACCGCAACAAGGAGAGCGCCATGTCCCTGTCCAAGCCTGCCCCGCGCCGATTGATGCATACCCGCGAAATCGATTGCCGGGGCTATGCGCGTGACGACGGTCTATGGGACATCGAGGCGCGGCTGCTGGATATCAAGTCTTACTCGTTCCCCAATCACGACCGGGGCGGCATCCATGCCGGTGAACCCATCCATCTGATGCGCGTGCGGGTGACTCTGGACGAAGACCTGACCATCCACGATATCGAGGCGGTGACCGAGGAAGCGCCCTTTACCCTTTGCCCGGATATCGCCGGCGATTATCGCAAGCTGAAGGGGGAAAACATTGGTCCGGGTTGGATCCGCAAAGTGCGCGAGCTGGTAGGTAAACACAAGGGCTGTACCCATCTGACCGACATTCTCACAGGCCCCATCGCCACAACGGCCTTTCAAACCATTGTCGCCACCAGCCGCAACAAGGAAGCGCCGGAAGATGAAAAGGGCCGCCCCCGGGTGGTTGATACCTGTCACGCCCTGGCCGCCGACGGCCCGGTCGTCGCCCGACTTTGGCCCAATTTGACCGCTGGCGATTGACTATTGATCTCGGCTGAAATCAGGCGGTGGCAAGGCCGCGAGCATGCCCCGACGGCGCGACAAATACGAGGGACAGGCGTTCCCGGAAACGGCTGCTTGCCCCCTCGTCGCCATGGAATGGTACTCTTCCATGAGATGAATGTGCAGGGTTACCGGCCCATTGAAAACGACCCGAGTGTCCGGACCATGGGCGGATCCCGGGGCGGGAACTTGGCCAGGAACGGGGCCAGGAACGGGGCCAGGAACGGGGGCTTGATTGTCGTTACCACCCGCCGCTTCCGCCAGCACACGGCGCACGATATTCAAATCGTCCATCATCCGATCTTCCCTGCCGCCATCACCAATGGAAAGCAAGGATTTCATATCCCGTTATGATTATCAATAATAAAGATTGAATCAGGCGCTCAAACGCACCAGGTCGTTGAGCGTATCCGCATCCAGAACGGAAGCGGGATCGGCGCCGCCTTCCCGCGCCCGCAGCGCCATTCGATAGACCGCCAGCATCAAGATCCCCTTTGCGGATGGCTCAAGCCCCAATCCCCGGGCCTGCAAAAAACGCTCGCACTCCACGATCACGATTTCCATCAGACCCTGATCAAGGGGGGGGTCGGTTGGCGCCTCGGCCATGATGGCGCCCTGCCCCATGGCCAGCCAATCCAGGCGAACACCCGTGGCATGTGCCAGACGCACCATGGCTCGAAATCCCGGCTGCGACTCGCCGCCCAGATATCGCTTGAATTGGGAAAGAGAGACTCCGGCGGCGGCGGCGGCGCGCGCCTGGGAGCCCGCCAAGGAGACCAGACGCTCCAGCCGCCCCGACAAACCGTCACCCGACTCCGTCGTCCCGGAATCCATGCGTCACCCTACCTTCAGCACTGAAATATATCTCTTCCCATCGGACCTCATGCTCTCCCCCCTTGACAAGAGGTCAAATATGGACTATTTGATCCTTATATGACCCACGAAGGCCGGTTATCCCGCGAACCTGCTTACTGGGGCAGAAGCGACTTGGTCCGCATACGGCCCAGGCAACGGCACCCGACTTTCGGGGACGAGACGAAGGACTGTGTGCTAGAGCTGGCCTGAGTGCCGGAACTGGGCTAGGTGCTAGAACTGGCCTGGGCGCTAGACGCTGGCCTGGCTGCGAGCCTATGGGAATGTCAGGCTGGGCCATTGCTGCGGCCAAGGCGCCGCCCTCATCTTGGCGCCAGGCCACATCTTGGCGCTAGGCCTCATCTTGGCGCCAGGAGTGCCTTCAGGCGGTCCGAGCCACGATCAATGGCGCTGTTTGCCGTTGGCCGAGTGTCGGTCACAACGTCCGACAATTGCTGTAGGTCGTGCAGAGCCTGACGAAAATAAGAGATGATGAAAGCCCGCACCGTCGATGTGCGCGTGGGCGCCGTTGCGGTTTCACTGGCCACATCGGTATCCCGCAGGTCGTCTACAAGGCTGCAAATCTCATGAAGGGAAAGCCCTTCCCAGCGGCAGATATCCTCTAGAGCTTTCCAGTTTTCCGGTTCCAGCTTCATACTGGTTCGACGCCCGTTGACCGTCACATTTTGGGTGATTCCCTTATCGACAATACTCATGATCTATGCCGCATTCCCCATTCCCAGTCCTTGACTCGGCGCCAAATCATTTTGTGTCACGGTGGTGCCCACTAACCTGACATACCCGCATATGCCATCCCCGCATAACACTTTATGTTGACACGAATTCAATCGATTTACTATTAAAGTTGTACCCAAAACCAAGGATAATGCAACCGCAAAAGTAATTATGCAGTGTGTTTCCACCTTATCGTTCTCGGAGACGAGCCCGGGGCGGCTGGGTATTGCGGCCCGCCCCTTGGCTCACAATCGGATTATTTCCATATTTTTTGCCCGCTCCCGGGCAACCCAAGGCGCGACCAAAGGCCATCGACCTTCTCGATGACCGAAGCATCCATGCGGATTTTCTCGCCCCATTCGCGCTTGGTTTCCGGGGGCCATTTGTTGGTGGCGTCAAAACCGATCTTGCCGCCCAGTCCGGATTCCGGGGAGGCGAAATCCAGATAGTCGATGGGGGTGTTTTCCACCGTATGGGTATCGCGCACCGGGTCCATGCGGGTGGACAAAGCCCACATGACGTCCTTCCAGTCCCGCGCATCGATGTCGTCATCCACAATGATCAGCCACTTGGTGTACATGAACTGCCGCAGGTACGACCAGGCCCCCATCATCACCCGCTTGGCATGGCCTGGATAAGCCTTCTTCATGGAGATGACGGCAATGCGGTAGGAGCACCCCTCGGGCGGCAGCCAGAAATCGACGATTTCTGGAAACTGCTGCTGCAATAGGGGGATGAATACCTCGTTCAGCGCCTCGCCCAGCACGCTCGGCTCATCCGGCGGGCGACCGGTGAAAGTGGAAAGATAGATGGGTTTTTGCCGCAGGGTAATGGCGCTGATCTCGAATACCGGGAAGCGCTCCACCGAATTGTAGTAACCGGTATGGTCGCCATAGGGTCCTTCATCCACCTCCTCATCCAGCAGCACATGGCCTTCCAGAACGATCTCCGCCGTTGCCGGGACCTTCAACGGAATGGTCTTGCAGTCCACCAGATCCACTTTTTTGCCGCGCAGCAGCCCGGCGAACTGATATTCGGACAGGGTATCGGGGACCGGCGTCACGGCGGCCAATATCGTCCCGGGATCGGCACCAATGACCACGGCGGCGGGAAACGGCCCCCGGCCCGCCGCTTTCCAACGGGCAAAGTGTTGCGCGCCCCCGCGATGCTTGAGCCAACGCATGATGCAGCGATTCTTGCCCAGCACCTGCATGCGGTAAATGCCCAGGTTGAAACTATCGGTACGGCCCTCGCCCGGGCCATGGGTGACCACCAGCGGCCAGGTAATCAGCGGGGCAGGCTCACCGGGCCAACAGGTCTGCACCGGCAGCTTGGCCAGGTCGATATCGTCTCCGGTCAGCACCACTTCCTGACAAGGGGCGCGGGACACCGTTTTGGGCTTCATGGACAGCACGGTCTTGACCATGGGCAGCAGCCCGATGGCCTCCTTCAATCCGCCGGGCGGTTCCGGTTGTCGCAGGAATGCCAGGGTTTCCCCGACCTCGCGCAGTTCGGCGGGCTCACGGTTCATGCCCCAGGCCACCCTTTCCACGGTACCAAACAGATTGATCAAAACCGGGGTATCGTAAGGTGTGCCATCCTCTTGTACCGGATTCTCGAACAACACCGCCGGACCGCCTTCGGCCAACAACCGAGTCTGAATTTCGGTCATCTCCAGATGCGGCGAAACCGGTTCGGTGACGCGCACCAGACGGCCTTGCTGTTCCAGAATATCGATGAAGTCGCGCAGGCTTTGGTAGGGCATGGTCATTCCGTTCTAGAGAGGCGGCCGCAATGGAGTATGCCACAGCTGGCGTGCCGAAAAAGCCGTTTCGAGACTCGCCGGGAAGTGGTAGCGTTCTCCCATGATCCCGTTACCCATGGCCCGCATCGTTCTCGACCGCCTGCATTCCGAATTGACCGACGAATCCGGGGCGCCTGCCTTGTCGCGGTTGACCGACAATGCCTGGATCGATGGCCGGATCAAAACCTACCGCGAGGTTCTCGACGGCCTGCCGCCCGAATTCGAACGCTTGCGGGTGATGGCCGACGAAGACAGGGATTTAGGCGCTCTGATGGCGGAAACCCGTCTCAAAACCCTCATTGAGCATTGCCGGGTGACCCTGGGTGTGATGAAGTCCAAAGGCTAAATAGCAGCCCGACGGTTCGCTTGTATTGAATTGAACCGCTGGGGGCTATACTTTTTCAGACGACGACGCTCTTTCGCAAGGACCAACCATGAGCCCCGATGCCTCGCCACCTGGCGGCCCTCAAATGGAATGGTACCAGAGGCTTCTGGATACCGGCATCGCCCTGTCGTCCGAACGCAATCACGATAAACTGATGGAATTGATCCTCCACGAGGCCAAGGACCTGTGCCACGCGGATGGCGGAACCCTGTACCTACGTACTGAAAAAGACACTCTGAAGTTCGTCATCATGCTCAACGATTCGTTGAACATCGCCATGGGCGGTACCACAGGCAAGGATATCCCCTTCCCACCGCTGGAGATGTACAGAGAAGACGGGCGCGGCAATCACAACAACGTGGCGACCCATGTGGCCATTTCCAAGGAAACCATCAATATCCCCGATGCCTATGAGGCCGAGGACTTTGATTTTTCCGGCACCCGCAAGTTTGATCAGGGCACGGGCTACCGCTCCAAATCCTTCCTCACCGTTCCCTTGATGAATCATAAGGAAGAAGTGATCGGGGTTTTGCAGTTGCTCAATTCGCAGAATCCGGAAACCGGCGAGGTGGTCGAGTTTAGCCAGGAAATTCAACCAATTATCGAGTCCCTGTCGTCACAGGCAGCGGTCGCTCTGGATAACCAGCAACTGATCTCGGCGCAAAAGGACCTTTTGGCCTCATTCATTCAGATGATCGCCGGGGCCATTGACGCCAAGTCACCCTATACCGGCGGCCACTGCCAACGGGTGCCGGAACTGACCAAGATGCTGGCCCGGGCAGCCTGCGAGTCTTCCCAAGAGCCCTTTGCGGAATTCGACCTGGAAGACGACGGGTGGGAAGAACTGCATATTGCCGCCTGGCTGCATGACTGCGGCAAGGTCACGACGCCCGAGGCGGTGGTCGATAAGGCCACCAAGCTTGAATGTATCTATGACCGGATCCACGAAATTCGCATGCGTTTCGAGGTTCTCAAACGCGATGCCGAACTGGATTTCTACCGCGACCTGAAAGCGGGCAAGGGCAGCGAAAAAGATCTGCAAGCTGCCCTGGATGCGCGTCTGGCTCAGTTGGACGAAGATTTCGCCTTCGTCGCCGAGTGCAATTTGGGGGGCGAGTTCATGGCCCCGGAAAAGGTGGACCGGTTGAAAGAGATCGCCCAGGAAAACTGGACGCGCACCCTCGACGACACCCTCGGACTGGCGCACGAGGAACTGCAGCGCTATGCGGAAGATCATCCCAGGCCGCCGGTGGTCGAACCGCTGTTGGCGGACCGGCCTCATCACTTGATCGCCCACGACAAGGAACAGAAGGAACAGTTGGTCCATTACAACGAAATGGGCTTCAACATGGTACCGCCGCCGCACAAGTCCAATCGCGGCGAGTTGCACAACCTGGCCATCGGGCGTGGCACCCTGACCGACGAAGACCGCTTCAAGATCAACGACCACATCGTGCAGACCATCTTCATGCTCGGCGCCTTGCCGTTCCCCAAACACCTAAAGAATGTACCGGAATACGCCGGGGGCCATCACGAGAAAATGGATGGCGGCGGCTACCCGCGTGGCCTGAAGAAAAAGGATATGTCGCTGCCGGCCCGAATCATGGCCATCGCCGATATCTTCGAAGCCCTGACCGCCGCCGATCGACCCTACAAGCAGCCCAAGAAGCTCAGCGACGCCATCCGGATCATGTCCTTCATGACCAAGGATTCCCACATCGATGCGGACTTGTTCCAGCTGTTCCTGAGCAGCGGGATCTATCAAGAATACGCCACCTTGTTCTTGAAGCCCGAACAATTGGATGAAGTGGACATCAGCCAGTATCTCAGCCAGGCCGCTGAATGAATCCGGTCGAACGGGCGCTGCGCTACCCCTATGACCAACCCGAATCCTCCTACGTCTTAACCAGCAAGGGACCGAGACCACTTGTCTCCGCGTTGCCCCTGGCCGACCGGATTCCGGTCCTGGCGGTGGGCTCCAATCAGTCAGCCGAGCGCCTGGCCGACAAGTTTCCCGACCTGAAAGACAGCGAAGCGATCCCGGTGCAAAGAGGAGTCCTGGAGGGATTTGATGCAGTCTATTCGGCCCATTTCACGCGGTACGGCGCCATTCCCGCAACTTTGTTTGCCGCCCCGAAAGTGAGATCCCGCCTCTGCATCACCTGGCTGACCGAGCCCCAATTGACCATCATGCACAACACCGAGGCTTTGGGCCAAAACTACGGGTTCGAACGTCTCGACGATGTCCGCTTCACCTGCGAGCAAGGACCGCAAGTGCATACCTTGTTCAGCTATATCTCGTTACGCGGCGCCTGGGCACCGGACGGCGCACCGATCCCTTTGGCCGCGGTGCAGGCAGAAGGACGACCACAAGTCGGCCAGTCACAGATGCAGGTGCAAGAAGCTGCCCGTCTGCGGATCGCGCCCCGCATGGGCCTGGCCGAATTCATTGCCGGAACCATCGAAGACGCCCCATGCCGCGCCGAACGGACCGCCCGATTGGCCGCGGACGGTCAGCCGGTTACTCTTTGACCTCGGGCTCTTGATCAAGAACATCGCCTTCTGGCTGCGGGGGCACCACGCGCACGAGGGTGATCTGATTGTGCTGCCGTTCCAGGATATCAAAGCGGAACCCATGGAATTTGAACGATTGTCCCACATCCGGAATGCGCCGAGATTCGTGGAGCACAAGCCCGGCGAGGGTCGCTGCCTCTTCGTCAGGTAGCCGCCATTCGAACTGCCGGTTCAGGTCGCGGATGGTCACCTCGCCATCGACCCGGTAAGAGCCGTCGGCTTCCAAGGCAACCCCGCTGAAGGTGATATCATGCTCATCGTCGATGTCCCCGACGATTTCCTCAAGGATATCCTCCAAGGTGACGATCCCGAGCAGAGCGCCATACTCATCCACCACCAGCGAAAAATGCTCCCGCCGTTTGCGAAAGGCCTGCAACTGGCCGTGCAAGGTGGTGGTCTCGGGAATGAACCAGGGATCGGCCGCCAAGGCCACCACATCCAATCCATCCAAGCTTTCGAGCCCGCCATCCCGGGCCCGGACGGCCCGCAGCAGCGCCTTGGCATGCAGCACACCGATGATATTGTCCGGATCATCCCGCCATAGGGGTAGCCGGGTAAAGGGGCTGGACAGCACCGCATCAACGATCTCCGCTGGCGGCGCGTCGGCATCCAGAGCAATGACATTCTTGCGGTGGATCATGATTTCGCCCACCTCCACGTCCTGAAGCTCCAGCACGGACCGCAGCATGGCCCGTTCGCGGCGCGTGGTCTCCTCGTCGTCGTCCGCATCGCCTTCGTGCAGTTCGATGGCGCCACGCAGTTCGTCGGCGTTGGCGCCCAGGGAATCGTTGGTATCCAGCCGCACTCCAAAAATCAGGAAGGTGCCACGAACAACCCATTGCAAGGCCCCGGTGATCGGTGCCAGCAAAAAGACCAAGGCCCCGATCCAAGGGGCGATGCCCAGGGCCGCCCCGTTGGCGTTCCGGAAAGCATAGGTCTTGGGAAGGATCTCGGCAAAAATCAGCACCAACAACGTCATTCCCAAAGTGGCATAGGCGATGCCCGCGGAGCCGAACAATTCGATCAAGAATCCGGTGGCCACCGCCGACGCCATGATGTTGACCAGGTTGTTGCCCAATAGGATGGCCCCGATCAGCCGGTCTTTGTTTGCATGCAATCGATTGACAATGGCCGCCCGGCGGTCGCCGTCTTGCTCCAGCCGATGCATCAACGGCGGAGACGCCGCGGTTAGAGCCGTTTCAGATCCGGAAAAGAACGCCGAAATGAGCAATAGGAAAAAGATAATCCCGAGGGATTCAATCATGATTGGTCTCCATTGAGACTGTCCGACAGCATTTGTTTGAGCGAGTCGATGGGCACGTCGCGGCTGAGGAACGACTGCCCGATCCCACGGGCCAACACGAAGGTCACGCGACCGTCTTGGACCTTCTTGTCCGAGGCCATCAGGTCAAGCATGGTTTCCACCGACCAGCTTGAATCCTTGAGATTGCCAATTCCCGTGGGCAACCCGACGACGGTCAGATGCCGCCGCAACCGGGTCAAGTCATCGGCGGGACAAAGCCCCAACCGCACCGACAGGTCCAATGCCTGTACCATGCCGACGGCCACGGCCTCGCCATGCAGCAGCCGGTCGCCATAGCCGCAGAGTTTCTCCAACACATGGCCAAAGGTATGACCCAGGTTCAACAGGGCGCGCTGCCCGGATTCCCGTTCATCGGCGGCCACGACGCGCGCCTTGGCCCGACAGGATGTGAGCACGGCCTGGCGCCGGGCGGCCCGGTCGCCATCCAATAACGCTCCACCATGGATTTCCAGCCATTGGAAAAAGTCCGGGTCATCGATCAGGCCGTACTTGAGCACCTCGGCATAGCCGGATCGCAATTGGCGCGGGTCAAGAGTCTCCAATGTCTTCACATCGGCCAGTACCAGACGCGGCTGATAAAAGGCACCGACCAGGTTCTTGCCTTGGTCGGTGTTGATGCCGGTTTTACCGCCGACGGAACTATCCACCTGGGCCAACAGGGTGGTGGGGACCTGGATGAAGGGAAGCCCGCGGAGCACCACCGAGGCGGCAAAGCCCACCAAGTCGCCGATGACACCGCCGCCCAGGGCGACAAGCGTGGTGCCGCGCTCCACGCGCCGCGCCAACAGGTCATCCACCAGCTTCATTAAATGGGCAAAGTCCTTGGTGCCTTCTCCCGGCTCCAACGGCGGCAACAGGTCGACCGCAATGCCCGCCGCGCTCAGGGATGACTGGATGGTTGGCGCGTATTGAGCGGTATTCCCATCGGCGACGATTATCGCCCGCTTTTGTGCCAGCACCGGAACCATATGGGCGGCGGCATTGGTCAGCAGGCTATCGCCAATCAGAATATCGTAGGAACGATCACCCAGGTCTAAGGGTAGGATCTCGGCGGTCATGGCGTTGGGGTCTCTCCTTGGGTGCTACTCAGATAGGCAAACAGGGTATGAATGGCCAGTTCAGTGGTATGGTCGGCGCTTTCCTCGGTGGTATCGACCACAAGATCCGATTGGCCATAGACAGGGTATCGCTGATTCATCAGGTCTTGCAAAATCTCGGACGGATTGCCGGTGCGCAACAGCGGGCGGGTATCCCGCCGCGAGGTACGCTCCACCAGGATATGCAATGGCGCGCGCAACCACAAACTCAGGCCTTCCTTTTTAATCACACTTCGGGTCTCGGGATTCATAAAGGCTCCACCGCCGGTAGCCAGAACCTGTGACGGTTCACCGAGCAGGCGCCGAATCACCCGCCGCTCGCAATCCCGGAAGGCTTCCTCGCCATAGGTCTCGAAGATATCGGCAATGGAACAACCCGCTGCTTTCTCGATTTCCGCGTCCGCGTCCACAAAGGGTAGCGAGAGCCGTGCCGCCAGACGGCGCCCAACGGCGGATTTGCCCGCTCCCATCAGTCCTACCAGCACCACCGAGCGGGGCGCTAAAAGGGTCACGACCTGGCGTAGATTCTCCGAGGTTACCAAATCTAAATCCGTCATCTGCCGATACCGGCCTCCGCGAGCGTTGAAAGGCGAGCGGCCCGTGGGTACACTGCCGCCAATTCGCCATGCTTAGCTTCTAACTAGCACAGGCGGTCGCGTTTGTGCAGGCGGCTGATTGTTTCGGCGAGAGGGATGGACCCAGGGAGATCGATCGAATGAGGGGGCTTACCAAGTTTCTGTTGCTGCTGATTTTGTTGTTGGTGGTGGGCGGCGGCGTATTTCTGGTTACCTGGGATATCCCGGCACCGGTCAAAAAGGTCGAAAAGGTCATCCCCAATGATCGCTTCCAGCGCTAAGCGAGGGGCGGCGGCCCTTCTTCTCGCCACCACCGTTGCGACCGGTACCTTGGCCCAAGCCCAAAACTCCGGGCCCATTCGACTGGTCCCCCTGGCCCCGGCAACCGAGCAACAACCCCAAGGGTCACCGGAATCCCAAGACGGGATTCAGACTCAGGCTCTTGGCGCGGTGGATGTGGATTCCATCGGTTTGCTCAATGCCCGCAACGGCGGCCTCGGCTTCGACCTTTGGGCGGGAGCCGACCGCACCACCGTGACCCGGCTGATCGGGTTGATTCCCACCCGCGCTGCCTCACCAGCCATGCGCGACCTGATGCGGCGCCTTCTCCTGACCGCCGCCACCGCCCCCAACGGCAGCAATCCGTCGGGCGCCATGGCCGAAACCCGTATCGCCGCCTTGTTGGCCCTGGGAGATGCCCAGGGCGCGGCGGATCTGCTGCGTCAACTGCCTCCGGGATCCGGCAGCCCCGTCCTGGCCCAGGCTGAAGTCAACGCCCTGTTCCAGATCGGTCAGGCCCCGCGTGCCTGTGGCCTGGCGGCGGAAAAGATGGCCTTGCAGGACGATCCCTTTTGGCAAAAAACCTTGGTCTTCTGCCAGGTATTGGCCGGAGAGCCGGACAAAGCCGGGTTAAGCATTGGCCTTTTGCAGGAAACCGGCCATCGCGACGATGCATTCTTTATGCTCACCGATGCCATGATTGCCGGCAACGCCGAACCGTTGGCCAGTCTACCGGGGGCAACACCGTTGCATATGGCCATGGCCGCCGCCGCCAAACTGGCGCCGCCCGCGACCATCACCGACAATCAGGACCCCGGTGTCCTACGCATGGCGGCGGAGAATCCGTCCCTTGGTCTATTGCAGCGCGTGAAGGCGGCAGAGCGGGCCGAAGCCGCCGGCGCCCTGCCCACCGACGATCTTCGCGCGCTGTATATGCAGGTGCCCTTTTCGCCTGAAGACATGAGCAATCCGCTCAGCCGGGCGCGCGACATGGATGGCCCGCAAAGCCGCGCCTTGATGATTCAGGCCGCCAAGTCCCAAGGTATTGCCGCCGCCCGTGCCGAAGTGATGGCCGAGGCCCTGGACGTGGCCCGCCGGGGTGGCCGCCATGCTCAGGCCGCACGTTTGTACCTGAATTTGCTCGATGAATTACGACCGACCGGGGACTTGGACTGGTTCGGGCCGGAAGCCGTGCGGGCCTTTCTTGCCGCCGGCCAGCCTGATCGGGCGGCTCGTTGGCTCTTGTTATTGCGGGCTTCGGCGCGCACCGATCCACAGGCCGAACAGGCGTTGATCGATCTCATGCCCTTGGCGCGTCTGGCCGGAGGCAGCATCGGCACGTCCTGGACTCCCGCCGATTTGACCCGTTGGCATGGCCGAGCGCTTTCCACGGAGCAAGGATCCGATATTCTGGCCGGGTTCGAGCGGGGAGCGCTGCTCTTTGCACTTTTGGAAGCGGCTGGGGAAACGGTACCGGACAGCTATTGGCTCGATTTGCTGGCCGCGCCACCGCAGGTGATGAGCGCCCCACCCAATACCGCCGCCTGGACTGGCCTGACCCGCGCCACGCAGGCCAAGAAGCGCGGCGAGTCCCTGCTCTATGCGTTGATCTTGCTAAGCGAGGCGGGGCCGGGTAAAGCCAGCCCTTCTGTGCTCAACAAGGTTGTGGCCGCTCTCAATACAGTGGGACTGCATAGCGAAGCGCGGGCCGTGGCGGTGGAAGCGGCCATCGCCGGCGGGCTGTGAGGCGCGCTTGAGGGGGCGCCCGCCGACCCCAAAACCGCCTTTGTCCCGTGCCGGACAGATGTTTCTCGACATGATGGCCGCCGAACGGGGCGCGGCTCAAAACACCTTGGAATCCTATCACCGGGATCTGGGTGACTTCGGCGAGTTTTTGAACGCTCCTCCGGAAAAGGCTTCGGCCGAGGATATCCGACGCTATCTAAGCCGTATGAATGATCTCGGCCTAGCCCCCCGTACCGCCGCCAGACGATTGTCGGCCCTGCGCCAGTTCTATCGTTTTTTGTTTGCCGAACGGCTGCGCGGTGATGACCCCAGCAGCGTCATCGACGGCCCGAAACTGGGTCGTCCATTGCCCAAGTACCTGGGTGAGGAGGAAGTAGATCGACTCCTCGAAACCGCCCGGCTGCGAGACGATCGCGATGGTCTGCGATTGATTGCCATGATGGAGGTTCTCTATGCCACCGGGCTGCGAGTCTCCGAACTGGTCGGCCTTCCCCTGACCGCCCTCTCCCGGGACGGCCGTGTGCTGGTGGTGCGCGGCAAGGGCGACAAGGAGCGTCTGGTGCCCATAAGCGAACCAGCCCGCCAGGCTCTGAGCGCCTATATGGTCGTGCGCGATCAGTTCATGCCCACCGCGGGAAAAAAGGCCCGGTCATTCCTGTTTCCCTCGTCGGCCAAGCAGGGCCACCTGACTCGCGCCCGATTCGGTCAATTGCTGAAATCTTTGGCCATGGAGGCCGGTCTGGCGCCGTCTCGGGTGTCTCCGCATGTGCTGCGCCATTCCTTTGCCAGCCACCTGCTGGCCCATGGCGCAGACCTGCGCAGCTTGCAGCGGATGCTCGGCCATGCGGACATTTCCACCACCCAAATCTATACCCATGTGCTGGATGAACGTCTGAAAAGGCTGGTCGAGAGCGCGCATCCCCTGGCCCATTTGGGCAAACAGGATATAGAATAGACTGGAAACCGGAGCCCCTTGATGTCCGACAAACCCGCGACCCGACTGTTTGCCGCTGAAAAAGCGCTCTTGAATCACCGTACTGGATTGGATGGGAAGCCCTCGGAAGCCCCCTCTCCAGCCACGCTGGATCAGGTCATGGCAGAGTTGCGCGCGCTTCGGAGCACCGTCGAACAGCAGTCCGTGGGCGGACAGGGTGACGTGGACCTGTTGCGCGGCGAACTTTATGACCTGCACCGCTCCATCGAACGGACCAAATCCGAGATCAGCGCCCTGAACACCACCGACCACAATCCGCGGCAACAGCTCGACGCCGTCATCGCCGACACGGAAAAAGCCGCCCATCGTATTCTCGAAGCGGCGGAACGAATCAGCGGTGAAGCGGAAAAGATGCTCGAAAAGGCCAAAACCGCGGAGATAACCGAGGGATTGGAACATATTGTCGCCGAGACCGTGGCCATCTTCGAAGCCAGTTACTTCCAGGACGTGGGAGGTCAGCGGATCCGCAAGGTCATTGATTTCCTGGAATACTTTGATCAGCGACTCGCCACCATGATTCATATCTGGGGAGCCCAGGATTTTGACCAACCGCAACGCCGCGCGAGCGATCGCGCTGGCGATGACAAAGCGCCCGACGCGGATCTTTTGAACGGCCCACAATTGGATGGCGAGGGCATGAACCAAGAAGATATCGACGCCCTGTTCGATTGAGCCCCAAAGGTTACTTTTTCGCGTCGCCAACCGCAGGTCTTTGTGCTACCAAACGCTCATGCATACGTTCCTAGACTTTGAAAAACCAATCGCCGAGTTGGAAGGGAAAATCGCCGAACTGCGACACATGGGCAGTTCGGGCGACCTGGATATTGCCGAAGAGGTCAGTCGCCTCCAAGGCAAGATGGAAAAACTGCTCCGGCAGACCTATGCCAAGCTAACACCCTGGCAAAAAACCCAGGTAGCGCGCCATCCGGACCGACCGAAGGCCTTGGACTACATTCAGACTCTCATCGACGATTTTACACCATTGGCCGGGGATCGGGCTTTTGCCGATGACCAAGCCATCGTTGGCGGCCTTGGGCGGTTGCGCGGACAGTCGGTGATGGTGATCGGTCAGGAAAAAGGCCGCGACACCGAATCGCGCGTGCGCCACAATTTCGGCATGCCGCGCCCGGAAGGCTATCGCAAGGCCATGCGGCTGATGCGCATGGCGGATCGCTTTCATCTGCCAGTGATTACCTTGGTGGATACACCGGGTGCCTATCCGGGCAAGGAGGCCGAGGAACGGGGGCAGGCCGAGGCCATTGCCCGATCCATCGAAACCTGCCTGGACCTGCGCGTCCCGCTGATCAGTGTGGTCATTGGCGAAGGCGGCTCGGGTGGCGCCATCGCTCTGGCCTCGGGCAACGCGGTGGTGATGATGGAACATGCGGTCTATTCGGTGATTTCGCCGGAGGGCTGCGCGTCGATTCTGTGGCGTAGTGGCGAGCAGGCCGAAATCGCCGCCGATGCCCTGCGTCTAACCGCCGAGGACTTGCACGAACTCAAGGTCATCGATGCAATTGTCGGCGAACCCCTGGGCGGCGCCCACCGGGAACCGGAAGTGGCCATGGCATCCTTGGGGGATGCCCTGGAAGGATTGCTGAAGGCCTGGACCGGGATTGAAGGCGGCGTTGTCCGTGCCCGGCGCCGCGAGAAATTCCTGGAAATGGGTAAACAGGGTTTGGCCTGAGGCGATTGCTCCTGATCAGTCGGACACCTTGGTGCTGGCCCGATGCTGAATGAGCCGTGCCTGATCGTCCTCGATATCCAGCAATGGCGCCAGACGCTGCATGAGACCTTCTTCGAAGTCATGCAGCACGCCGTCGGCATACACCACGTCCCAGATCATTTCGGCCAGCCGTTCGCGCTCGCTGTCGGCCAGTTCATCCATGATCACCATGGAGCAGCTATATATCCCATGGGGACCGGCCAGCATCTCATCCACTTCCGCCAACAGGGAAACCACCTGTGAGGGGTCCAGATTGAACTGCTTTCCAAGCAGCGAGTGAATGGCGTCTTTCTCTTTCTCATGATAAACGGCGTCCGACATGGCGGCCTTGACCAGCAAGGCCCCCACGGCAATCTGCAAGGAGGAGAATTCTTCCTTGCCATGGGCATCCACCGGACCGGCAAAAAGGGTTTCGAGCTTGCTCATTCGGGCGAGACCTCCATCCGGGACCGGACTTCGTCTCTGATCCGCAGGCTGTCTTCTTCCTCAATATCGAGGATGGGGCCGACCCGACGCATCAGGCGCTCTTCGTATTGATGCAGGAAGCCGTCGGCATACATGATCTCCCAGACCATGGCGAGCAAAGATTCGCGTTCGCTGTCGTCCAATTCGTCGTTCAGCACCATGGAACAGGCGTAGAGACCATTGGATCCCCCGAGAAATTCCAGAGCCGAGTCGATCAGAGCCGAGGCTTTCTCCGACTCCATCGCAAACCGCTGGCTCAATTGGCCTTGGATCATGGCCCGTTCTTCGGGCTGAAAGTCATCGTCGGCGGAAGCGGCCTTGATCAATAGCGCACAGACGGCGACCTGCAAGATGGTAAAGGCACCATCCTCGCCCTGCTCCTCGAAGACACTGGTCAGTCGTTCGCTCATGTCGGCCATTTTGGCGAAGGCCGTTCGTTAGGTCCAGAGATATCACCCTGCCAAAAGACCAAAACTGGCCAATTCGTTACGCAAGAGGCTCGCTTCCTTGAAATGGTGTCCCTGCCATCCCTGGCTGCGGGCCCCTTCGACATTTTCGATCCTGTCATCGACAAAAACCAACTGGTGTGGCGCATACCCGCTGCGCCCCGTGACGATTCGATAGATCTCCGGATCAGGCTTCATCACCTTTTCCCGGGCAGAAACAACCCAATCATCGAACAGATTGAGGAAGGGATAGGCCTCGCAGGCAGTTTCAAAGGTCTCCTGGGCACAATTGCTAAGCCCTAACAGCGGGACACCCGCTTTTTTGAGGTCCCGTATCAATGATTCCGCACCATCAATGGGGCCGGGAACCATCTCGATCCAGCGGCCGTAATAGGCTCGGATGAGGTCTTCGTGCTCGGGGAATTGCGTGACCAAATCATCGGTGCCATCGGCGGTGCTCCGCCCGGCATCCTGTTGGGCATTCCATTCATCAGTACAGACCGAGCCTAAAAACGCTTCCAGCGCCGTCTCGTCGGGGATCAGCTTGCGATAAAGGTGACGGGGATCCCACGCCACCAGCACGCCACCCAGATCGAAGACCACCGCTGAGGGCGCGCCCAGGGCCAATGGCATCAGCCCGCTCTGCCGTGGCAGTGCTTGTACTTGCGCCCGGATCCGCAAGGACAGGGCGCATTGCGGGCTACTTTGCCCCAAGTAGAGGGATCGTTGGGATCCACCTCGGCAGCGGCCTGTCGCGATCGAATCGGTGCCGGACCCGCCGGTTCCTCGGCTTGTGAGTCGGGAACGGACGAATCGTTCAGGACACCGGTGGCTTGGGCGTATCCCAGCGAGGGATCGACCCGGGTCTCATGCATTTCCTGCTGACCGCCGCTCATGGAATAATCCTCGGGTGGCGTCATATGCAGTTCCACATGGAGCAACACCTGGGTGACCCGCTCCCGCAGACCGACAAGCAATTCGTCGAACAGGTTGAAGGCCTCGCGCTTGTATTCGTTCAGCGGATCGCGCTGACCATATGCCCGCAGGCCAATGCCCTGACGCAGGTGGTCGAGGGTCAGCAAGTGATCCTTCCAGACCATATCCAGCACCTGCAGCAAAATACTCTTCTCCACATCGCGAATGACCTCGGGGCCGTAGTTGGCAACTTTTTCCGCCGCCTTGCCATCGGCCACTTTGAGGATCCGCTCACGGATTTCCACATCGGCAATGCCTTCTTCCTTGGCCCAGTCATCCAAAGGTAGATCAAGGCCCAGAACGCGTAGGGCATCCGCGTGCAGGCCTTCCACGTCCCATTGCTCGGCAAAGGCTTTTGGCGGGATATAGCGCGTGACCATGTCTTCGATCACATGATGGCGCATGTCGTGAACGGTGTCCGCCACTTCGTCAGCGGTCATCAGTTCGCGGCGCTGTTCATAGATCACCTTACGCTGATCGTTCATCACATCGTCGAACTTCAAAAGATTCTTACGAATTTCGAAGTTGCGCGCCTCGACCTTCTGCTGCGCCTTTTCCAGCGCCTTGTTGATCCAGGGATGAACGATCGCCTCGCCGTCCTGCAATCCCAGTTTCTTCAGCATACCGTCGATGCGTTCGGATCCGAAAATGCGCATCAGGTCGTCTTGCAGGGACAGATAGAACTTGGAGCCGCCGGGATCGCCCTGACGACCGGAACGACCGCGCAGCTGATTATCAATGCGTCGGCTTTCGTGTCGTTCGGTGCCGACGACATAAAGCCCCCCGGCCTTCAGCACGATTTCCCGATGGGCGGCCACTTCGGCTTCGATGGCGGCCTTGCGCTTCTGGAACTCATCGCTTTCCGGATCCAGCTTGGCCAGTTCGGTGGCAATGCGCATGTCCACGTTGCCGCCCAACTTAATATCGGTTCCGCGACCGGCCATGTTGGTGGCGATGGTCACCGCCCCCGGGGCACCGGCCTGGCTGATGATCCCGGCTTCGCTGGCGTGATGCTTGGCGTTCAGCACCGCATGGGGAATCTTGCGCTTCTTCAGGATACCGGCCAGTTCCTCGGATTTCTCGATGGAGACGGTCCCCACCAGGATGGGCTGGCCTCTCTCGTGGCAATCGGCGATCAGGTCGGCGATGGCCTGGTGCTTTTCGTCGGAGGTCCGATAGACCTCGTCATCCTCGTCGATGCGGGAAACATCCATGTTGGTGGGGATCTCGACCACTTCGAGCTTGTAGATCTCGGCAAACTCGCCCGCCTCGGTCATGGCCGTACCGGTCATGCCCGCCAGCTTGGGATATAGCCGGAAATAGTTCTGGAAGGTGATCGAAGCCAGCGTTTGGTTCTCGTTCTGGATCTCGGCGCCTTCCTTGGCTTCCAGAGCTTGATGAAGACCTTCGGAGAAGCGGCGGCCCTCCATCATGCGACCGGTGAATTCGTCGATGATCACCACCTTGTTGTCCTTGACCACATAGTCCACATCCTTGGTGAACAGAATATGGGCCCGCAGGGCGGAGTTGATGTGGTGGACCAAGGAGATATTCTGGATATCATAGAGCGTGCCCTCGGCCAGGACACCTTCTTCGCGCAGCAGGTTCTCCATCTTCTCGGTGCCGACCTCGGTAAAAGTGGCGGCGCGGGACTTTTCGTCCTTTTCGTAATCTTCCTCGGAGAGCCGTGGAATGAGCTTGTCGATGCGGGAATATAGCTCCGAGTTGTCCTCGGTCGGACCGGAAATGATCAACGGCGTGCGGGCCTCGTCCACCAGGATCGAATCAACCTCGTCGACGATGGCGAAATTGAACGGGCGTTGAACCATTTCCTCGATGCGGAACTTCATGTTGTCGCGCAGGTAGTCGAAGCCCAGTTCGTTGTTGGTGCCGTAGGTCACGTCACAGGCATAGGCCTTTTGACGCTGTTCGTCGGTCATGCCGTGAATGATGCAATCGACGCTAAGGCCCAAGAAGCGATAGACCTGCCCCATCCACTCCGCATCACGCTTGGCCAGGTAGTCGTTGACCGTCACCACATGCACGCCTTTGCCTTCCAAGGCGTTCAAGTAAACGGGCAAGGTGGCGACCAGGGTTTTACCCTCACCGGTCTTCATTTCCGAAATCATACCCTTGTGCAGCACCAGGCCGCCCATGAGCTGTACGTCGTAGGGGCGCTCGCCGAGAGTCCTTTTGGCCGCTTCGCGCACCGTGGCAAAGGCATCGGCCAAGACATCATCAAGGCTTTCGCCCTCACTCAAGCGGTTTCGCAGCCAAACGGTACGGGCGGCTAATTCCTCATCGCTCAAGGCCGAGACGGAGGCTTCCAACTCGTTGATCGCATGAATGGTTTTATTGAGACCTTTAACATAGCGGTCGTTGGCTGAACCGAACAACTTGCGGGCGATGGCGCCTAACATGGAAATACCTCGGACTCATTATATGGTGGATGCTTGGGGAATATTCCGACTGGTCCTCCCCAGGGGCATTCCACGCGGTTGCGAAAGAGATAGAGGGGGCGAAGGCCCCTGTCAACGGCAGCGGCTATTGATCCTCATCCTTGGTCATTCCGGGGCTGTACCAAACCACGATCATCTGTTATGATAATCGCGCGGAGCAGTGGCTGTACCAGGGGCAGAAGCCTGGCCCTGCTTTCCGACTGGTAAATCCTCAGAAGGAGGCCTTAAGAATGAACGAGAGTAACATCGGGGGACTACCGTCCCAGCAAGTGCCGCAAAAGGGCGATGCCCGCGCGGCCCATCAACAGCCCGCCGAACGACCGGAATTGGAGCGTCTGCAACAACAGCATGCGGCTGAGCAGAGCAAGCCGGTTTCCAGCGAGCAACAGAATCGATCTGGCAACTCCACCCAAGACGGCGGGTCCGGCGTGGTGGTCGATCTCAAGACCATTCCCCGTGCTGCGCTGCCGACGGTCACGGGTGTTTCGCCCGCCCGCGCGCTTTCTTATGCCGTGGCTGCCCTGAAGGTGGAGCTGTCCACCCTCTTTGTGGTTCTGGGCCAAACCGGCGACACATCTGCCGGAATTGCCGAAAAGGTGGGGGCGACCATTGAGCATGACCTGAGCCTGAACACCGGCGGTGCTTCCGGCGTCGCTCAATCGGTGGGACAGGCTTTGGAAAAATTCAGCCTGCCCCCCATTCCCACCACCAGCGGCGCCAGCGTGGCGGCCCTGAGTTCCGTGGATATTTCCATTTCCGTTCAGGATCTTCAGGTCAGTCTTGGCGTGGGTGGCGGAATCGATGTCAGCTATGCCAGCATCGACGTGGTTACAGAGACCACGGCTGGGCTGGCCCTGGTCGGCGGCGGCGTTCCCAATTTCGCCCAGGATCTGACCGGCAGCGAAGTGGATCTGCCCGGACTGCAATCCGGAATCGTGTTTGGGCAAGGTACGGAAGACCTACGAGGTCATTCAGCCCGTCTGGGAGCGCGCCCGGAAGTGGAACTGGAGCTACCCTCCGCGACTCGGTCCAAAGAACCGCCCCGTGTGGCGACCTATGGACCGCAAGCCATTCGCCCCGATGCTCCCCCACAGGAGCAACAGGCCGGATTGGACTCCTTACGTCGCCGGGTTGATCAGGCGGTATCCTCTTTGATGCTTGTCAAGGGCGGGTCCCTGCGCGAAGGCGAAGGCGAAAAGAGTCTGACCTTGGCCAGCCTGGATGTTATTCGCCCGCTGTTTTCGCGGCGGGAAGGACAGGTTCAGTTGGCGTCGGGATTGGTTGAATTCGCTCAAGCGGCGGAACGAGCCACTCTGGACAAGAATCAGATCGGCACGACCGGTTTCGATTCCAAAGCTTAAGACATGGGTATCCCGGACCGGCCTATCCGGTCCGGTAACAGATCTCAGTATTGGTGAATCAGGATCCAGGCACCGTGGGCAATCGGCGCCGGGCCTGTTTGCCTGCCCGTGTTTTTCCCGTTGAAGTTCGCAGATAACCAGTCGCAGCCTCTTGCCGCCTGAGCGCCAATATGCTTCAGTCGCCGCCGGATGGTCGATACTCCATCCGACCCGAAGCTTTAAACCCAAGGATCTTATCCATGCTTGCACGCTTTGCCCGATCCGCCGCCGTTTGCCTTGTCGCGGCGACTGCCTTCCATTCCGCCGCCTTGGCCGCTGATCCGACGCCAGAGACGGTAGTGGCGCGTGTCAACGGTGAAGCCGTGAAGTTCTCCGACATTTTGGTCGCGCGGGAACAATTGCCCGCCAAGTACCGCCAGGTCCCCATCGACCAGGTTTTCGAGATGCTCCAGGCTGCCTTGATTAACAATAAACTGCTGACTGTCGAGGCTCGCTTGCAAGGTCTACAAGACCTGCCAGCGATCAAGGAACGGGTTCAGCGGGTCGAAGATCAATTGATTGCCCGCCAGTTGCTTTTGGAGCATGTGAACTCGCAGATCACCGATGCGCTGATGCAGGAGTCCTATCAAAAAGTGGTGGCGCAGAATTCCGGGATCGAGGAACTCCATACCCGTCATATTCTGGTCAATGATGAAGCCTTGGCCGCGGACTTGATTGCTCAACTCAACAAGGGCGCGGACTTTGCCGATTTGGCGGTCAACAATTCAACAGGCCCGACCGGTCCCAAGGGGGGCGATCTGGGCTGGACCCGTCTGGGCTCACTGGTCCCCGAGTTCGAAGCGGCGGCCCTGACCTTGCAGAAAGGCAGCCATACCCCTGCTCCGGTCAAGACTCAATTCGGTTGGCATGTGATCAAGATGGAAGACCGTCGACTGGCTCCCGTACCGACCTATGAAGAAGCCGAGCCGGCCATTCGCGCCAAGCTTTCCAACGATATCGCCGTGGAACTCACCAAGGAGCTAATGACCCGGTCGCATGTTGAGCGGTTCAATCTGGATGGCACGCCCATGGCGGCCCCGGCGGCCCAATAGACGGCCCCGCCATGACCGAGGTTTCGCCTTTGGCTCCGGACGCCTTTCCCGATCTCCCTTCGATCGAGGGGGCTCGGCTGGCCGCTCATGCGGCGGGAATTCGCTACAAGAACCGTAGCGATCTGATGTTGATGCATTTCCCCGACGGGGCGACAGCGGCAGGAGTCTTTACCCGCTCCAAAACCGCCGCCGAGCCAATTCATTGGTGTCGGCGGGCCCTAAAGAAGAGTGGCGGAAGGGCCATGGCCCTGTTGGTCAACGCGGGGAACGCCAATGCCTTTACCGGCGAGGCCGGTGTACGGTCCGTGGAGCGCACCGCAGCCCGATGTTCCGCCGTGCTCGGGTGCCCGGAAAGGACGATTTATCTGGCGTCTACCGGGACCATTGGCGAGGATCTTCCCGACGAGCGGATTACCGACGCCATGGAAACCATTGCCGCAGGGTTATCCCCGGACCGCTGGGAGGATGCCGCCCGCGCTTTTATGACCACCGATACCTTTCCCAAGGGTGCGACCCGAACGACCCAGATCGGGCATACAAGAGTCACCTTGAACGGTATCGCCAAGGGCTCGGGCATGATTGCGCCTGATATGGCGACCATGCTGTCCTATGTGGTCACCGATGCGGACCTGCCCGCCGACGTGCTTCAGTCTTTGCTGAACGAGGGGGTTACGGGAAGCTTCAACAGCATCACCGTGGATTCCGATACCTCTACCTCCGATACCCTGATGCTCTTTGCCACCGGCAAGGCAGGCAACCCGGTACCAGGCCGGTCCACCGATCCGCTGCTCAAGGATTTCAAAAACGCCCTAAACGACTTGCTGCGCGATCTTGCTCATCAGGTGGTCAAGGACGGCGAAGGCGCCACGAAGTTCATCGAAGTCCGGGTCGCCGGGGCCGAGGACGACGGCGCCGCCAAGCGCATTGCCCTCTCCATCGCCAACTCCCCGTTGGTCAAGACCGCCATTGCCGGGGAAGACGCCAATTGGGGCCGCATTGTCATGGCCGTGGGCAAGGCAGGCGAAGCTGCCGATCGGGACAAATTGGTCATATCCATCGGTGGCGTGCCGGTGGCGACCAAGGGCCGTGCCGTGCCCGACTACGATGAAGGCCCGGTCGCGGCCCATATGAAGGGTCAGGAAATCCTTGTCGACGTCCATGTGGGCATTGCCGAAGGCCAGGCCACCGTCTGGACCTGCGATCTGACCCATGGTTATATCTCCATCAACGCCGATTACCGGACCTGAGGGTCTTTATGACCACCCCCACCCCCGACGGCTGCTATGCCGCCCAACCGCCCCATCGAGCGCTGCCGATCTTGCTGGTCAGTGCTGTTGCGTTGCTGGATGCGGATAGTCGAGTGCTGCTGGCGCAACGGCCCGAGGGCAAGGCCATGGCCGGACTTTGGGAGTTTCCCGGTGGCAAGGTACATGAGAATGAAAGCCCCGAGACCGCCCTGGTGCGGGAGCTGCAAGAAGAGTTGGGTATTGACGTGACCGAGAGCTGTCTGGCGCCGCTGACTTTCGCTTCTCACCAGTACGACGATTTCCACCTGATGATGCCGCTTTATGTGTGCCGTACCTGGAAGGGCATGGTAACGCCCCTGGAGGGGCAGGCGTTGAAATGGGTGCGCCCGGCGAAGCTGGCCGAATTCCCCATGCCGCCCGCCGACTTGCCGCTGATTCCCTTGTTGCGGGACTGGCTCTAGACCATTAGGTTGACCGGCAAATCTCACCGCATGCCGAAGAGGCTGTCTTGAAATATATCTCCACCCGCGGGCAGGCACCGGACCTGCCGTTCGATGACGTGCTGCTGACCGGCCTGGCCCGTGACGGCGGCCTCTACGTGCCCGATCAATGGCCGACCTTTAGCGACGATGACTGGCGTGCCATGCGCGGCCTGCCCTATTGGGAAATCGCCGTGCGGGTGATGCAGCCCTATGTGGCCGGGACCATCCCCGAAGCCGACTTTGCCGACATGGTGCGCGATGCCTATGCCGGGTTCGGCCATCGCGCCGTGGCCCCCATGAAGCAGATGGGCGACAACCTGTGGCTCATGGAACTGTTCCATGGCCCCACCCTGGCCTTCAAGGACATGGCCATGCAGATCCTCGGGCGGCTGTTCGACTATGTGCTGACCCAGCGCGGCGAGACGGTAACCATCGTCGGCGCCACCTCCGGCGATACGGGCTCAGCGGCCATCGAGGCCTGCCGCGACCGGGAAGCCATTGAGTGCTTCATCCTCTATCCCCATGGCCGGGTTTCCGACGTACAGCGTCGCCAGATGACCACCGTGCCATCGGACAACGTCCATTGCATTGCCCTGGAAGGCACCTTCGATGATTGCCAGGACGCGGTGAAGGCCATGTTCAATGACATCGCCTTCCGCGACGCCAAGCGCCTGTCGGCGGTCAATTCCATCAACTGGGCCCGCATCATGCCGCAGATCGCCTATTACGTGGCGGCGGCGGTCAATCTGGGAGCGCCGGAGCGCAAGGTGTCCTTTGCCGTGCCCACGGGCAACTTCGGCAATATCTTCGCGGCTTACGCGGCGGGCAAGATGGGCCTGCCCATCGAGCAGTACATCATCGGGTCCAATTCCAACGATATCCTGACCCGGACCCTTGAGACCGGCACCATGAGCATGGTCCCCGTGGTGCCGACCACCAGCCCGAGCATGGATATCCAAATCTCATCCAACTTCGAGCGGCTGCTGTTCGACCTCTATGGCCGCGACGGAGCGAGCCTGACCGAGGCCATGACCGCCTTCCGCGCCGAGGGCAGCCTGACCTTCGGCAGCAATCAGTGGGAGCCGATGAAAGCCCAGTTCACCGGCTTCCGCATGGACGATATCCAGTCCAAGCAGGCCACCAATCAGATCCATCAGCAGACCGGCGAACTGCTCGACCCCCATTCGATCATCGGCCTGAAGGCGGCCGAGGCCTGCCGCGCCAATCCGTCAGTGCCGGTAGTGGCCATGGCTACGGCCCATCCGGCCAAGTTCCCCGCCGCCGTGGAAGAGGCCACGGGCGTGCATCCGGCCCTGCCGCCCCGCATGAGCGACCTGTTCGAGCGTCCGGAACGCTTCACCGTGCAGGCCAACGATCTGGCGGGTCTGCAAAGCCATATCAGCGACGTTCTGACCATGCGGGGCCCGTCTTGAGCACGGTCAAAACCACTACCCTGCCCTCGGGCCTGCGGATTGTCAGCGATTACATGCCGTCGGTGGAGACGGTCTCCCTCGGGACCTGGGTCGAGGTGGGCACCCGCCACGAAATCCCGGCGCGCAACGGCATTTCCCATCTGCTTGAACATATGGCCTTCAAGGGTACACCGACCCGAGATGCCCGCGCCATCGCCGAGGAAATCGAAGCCGTGGGCGGTGCCATCAACGCCTATACCTCTCGCGAGCACACCGCCTATTACGCCAAGGTGCTCAAGGAAGACGCCGGGCTGGCCATGGAGATCCTCGCCGACATCCTGCAAAACTCCGAACTCGACGGTGAGGAACTGGAGCGGGAACGCGCGGTGGTATTGCAGGAAATCCATCAAGCCCACGACACCCCCGACGATATCGTCTTTGACTACCTACAGGAAACCGCCTACCCGGATCAGCCCCTGGGACGCCCGGTGCTGGGCACCGCCGACCGGATCAGCGCCTTGGAGCGTCAAGACCTCATGGATCACATGAGTGACCACTATGGGGCTTCGAGCCTGGTGGTCGCGGCGGCGGGCAAGATCAAGCACGAGGATCTGGAGGATCTGGCCGAGGAAGCCTTTGCCGGATTGGCGGGCCATGCCACCGCCAAACCTCAGCTGGCGGCCTATCAAGGCGGCGAGCACCGGGCCGAACGCGATCTGGAACAGGTCAACATGGTGCTGGCCTTCGACGGCACACCCTATGACCATAAGGACTATTACGCCACCAGCGTGCTCTCGGGGTTGCTTGGCGGTGGCATGTCCTCCCGGCTGTTCCAGGAAATCCGAGAAAAGCATGGGCTGGTCTATTCCATCTACAGTTTCTCGTCGAGCTATGCTGATGGCGGCCTGTTCGGCATTTATGCGGGCACCGGCGAAGAAGAGGTGGCGCAAGTGGTACCGCTGATCTGTGATCAGATCAAAGGCGTCTGTAACAACTTGACCGACAAAGAGGTCGCGCGCTCCAAGGCCCAGATCAAGGCGGCCATCCTCATGTCCCTGGAAAGCAGCGGCACGCGCTGCGAACAATTGGCCCGGCAGATGATGATCTTCGGTCGTCCTTTGCCCATCCCCGAGATCGTTGAACGACTCGACGCGGTGGATACCGCCACCGTCCGCCGCACCGCCCAGCGCATCTTCGCCAGCACGCCAACCCTTGCCGCCGTGGGGCCGCTGGGGCAGTTGGAGGGGTTGGAAGGCATCGGGGCCCGGCTGGGATAGATCCGACTGGCCATGGTCGTCCATCAGGCCCTGCTTGACACACGTTTTCCATTCGGCATTGTCAACGGTTCTACCGCCTGCGCCGCCGCGTTGCTGTTGGGGCTGGCGGTCTCCCCACCACCCGCGCGATGCTCCCAATAGGCCGGCTGGCCACCCGCTCGGCCTCGGGCAAGGATGGTAGGCCTGGGGGTCGGTGGCCATGCCTGCTGGCTGAAGTGACCGCGAAGGATGTGCAGTGGAGATAATTAGTGGAGTGTCACCGCAACCCAACTTACAGGCGCCGACGAATTGGAGATATTAGCAATGTGACTTTCCTCGTTTCAAAAACGCTGAAATATCACGCGGCTTTCCATGGACCCCAGGCTCCCAGTTTTTGCGAAGCCATTTTTCTAACTCTATTACATCACCCTCGGCTGCACCATTGACCCTATGCCCACGGCCATGTGGAGATAAATGCTGTAAGTTTTCGGGCAAACTATTCGGCTGATTGCCAAAATACCATGAAGCGGCAGGGTCAAAAATCAGGACAGGGCCTGAGAGATCTTTCCTCTTGTGATTTGGGGACGGGTGATATTCTGGCTGTAATCTTGTAAAAGTGTCGTCGGGCTCCTGGCGATAAACTGCGTCACTTCTCCCTCGATATTTTCTTTCATAGTTTCCGACATCTATAATTGCTTTAACCTTTCCAACATAGGAGAGAAGGCCGCGAGGATGGGGGGACGGGAAGAAGCCCGCGACCCAATCACCAGCCATCGCCACACGGCGTATTGTTGGTTTGCAAGTTGCTAAAGTAATTAATCCGTTATCGACGCAAGGTGCCATTCCGTTGTCATAAGCCAGAATATAACGATAAATTTTAGTCATGATTTATGATCTCAATGATTTTCGACAACCAATGCTTTGCTGCACAATTACTTTCAATGTTTGCTACAAACTCTTGGCCTCTTGCAACAATATGCAAACGGTCTGGACCCTGCCATCTTTCTTTATTTCCATGATATGACAAACCGGTTTCAAACAACCACTCTGGTATTTTCCACGTGCTCGTTGGCCCATCAGTTTGCGTCAGTCGTAATGAAGAGCTTGCGATCTTCGATTCATTTCCTTCCCCTATGTACAGCGTATTATTTGCGTTCCATTCGCCAATTGTGTGCGGATGTGATCGCGAAAAGGCTGCTAGGCTCAGGACCCATAAAAGGGATTCCCAATAGTCGGTGGACATGATTCCCTTCCCTGGAATTTTAGGGAGGGGAAAGCCGATGCAGAGCCATCATTTCTGGTTGTCCGACAAACAATTCGAACGCCTTCAACCGTTGCTGCCGAACAAAACAAGAGGCGTCCCGCGCGTCGATGACCGGCGGGTGATCAGCGGCATCATCCATGTTCTTCGCCACGGCTTGATGTGGCGTGACGCGCCCGTCGCCTATGGACCGCACAAGACCCTGTACAACCGCTTCGTCCGTTGGAGCGAGGCCGGAGTGTTCGGCCGGATCTTCGCCACCCTGGCCGCCGAAAGCACGGCCACCCATACGGTGATGATCGACGCCACCCATCTCAAGGCCCACAGGACGGCGGCGAGCCTGCTCAAAAAGGGGCTGTTCCCCGCCGTATCAGGCGCACCAAGGGCGGCCTGAATTCGAAACTGCATGCCGCCTGCGATGCCGATGGAAAGCCCCTGATCCTGCTGCTGACCGAAGGACAAGTCAGCGACTATCGCGGCGCCGACACCATGCTCCCTGCATTCCCTGATGCCGACGACCTGATCGCCGACAGGGGATACGACAGCGACCGTTTCCGCCAGGCCCTGCTTGATCTCGGCATCGAGCCCTGCATTCCAGGTCGCTCGAACCGCGAAGAGGAAATCCTTTACGATAAAGCCCTCTACAAGCAGCGAAACTTGATCGAGCGCATGTTCGGTCGGCTCAAGGACTGGCGGCGTATCGCCACCCGCTACGACCGTTGCGCCCATACCTTCATGAGCGCAATCTGCATCGCCGCAACCGTCATCTTCTGGTTATGAGTCCTGAGCCTAGACAGTCAGCTGGTCTCCACACTCGGTCTTGATCAAGTATCCGGGTCAATTCCTGGACATGGAACAGAGGAGACCAGCTATGGAGTATTTTGTTGGAATGGACGTATCGATGGCAAGCATTTCGATCTGTGAGATTGATGCAAAGGGAACCGTCATTCGCGAAGGCAAGGTGTCAAGCACACCCGAGGCGGTCGCCACTTGGCTCGAGGAAAGCGGGCGTGGCTTTGCGCGAATTGGGTTGGAAGCTGGCCCTCTGGCGCCTTGGCTGTACGCAGGACTGTCCAGTCGGGGCCTCCCTGTGATTTGTATCGAGACCCGGCAAATGAAGGCCTTTGCCAGCGCCAGCCCAGTCAAGACGGACCGTCGCGACGCCCGCTTGATCGGCCAGGCGATGCGGACCGGTTTGTACCGCGCGACCCACGTCAAGACCGCGCGCAGTCAGGAGCTCCGGATGGTGCTGACCCATCGGGAGACCCTGGTTCATCAGGTCCGTCAGTTGTCCAATACGGTACGAGGAACATTGAAAGCTTTCGGCCTCAAGGTCGGTATGGCGCGCGGACGCCTTTTCGCGGCGCGGGTTCGGGAATTGACGGCTGATAACCCGCACCTCAGCGCAGCCGCCGAGCCGCTCTTGCTTGCGCGCCAAGCCTTGCTCGAACAACTCGACAAGCTCGACCGGCAGGTTCATGCCGCTGCGCGCGATGATAGCGTTTGCCGGCGCCTGATGACCGTTCCCGGCGTCGGCCCGGTTACCGCCCTCGCTTTCAGGACAGGACTCGACGTGCCGGAACGGTTTCAAAAGTCGGTCATGGTCGGCGCCCACTTCGGGCTTGTCCCACGCAGATACGCCTCGGGAGAGCAGGACCGAAGCGGCCCCATCAGCAAGTGCGGAGATGCCATGGTTCGTTGGCTTTTGTTCGAGGCCGCCAATGCACTTCTCACTCGAACCCGCCGTTGGTCCTGGCTCAAACACTGGGGGCTCGCGGTCGCCAAAAGGCGCGGGATGAAACGCGCCAAGGTCGCCGTTGCCCGGCGTCTCGCCGTAATCATGCATCGCATGTGGATCGACGGCACGGACTTCCAGTACCGCAAGGAGGAGACCGCCATCTAAACACAGCGAAAACCGAGATCGCCTGAAGGGCGGCCAGGACGCGTGGCGACGCGCGGGGCTCGGATGACAGCGCGCAGGCTGCAGTGGCGTAAGACCACGCTTTTCAGATTGCTGCACCCGATCCCCCTTGATCCCCATCATGCGGCGACGACGTCGACCGCGGACAGAAGCAAAGGGCGCCACATACCCCAGGTTCAAACCGACGGCTTGGAAATCAGCTTGACTCAAATGACTCGATTACAGAAGAAGCAGCCTGTTAAAGCCTATCGCGGGTTGGCTATGGGGCGTGACTGATAGGGTTTTGTCTTTAGCGCGTGTCGGGTTCCATCGGACCCGTTGGATACGCCCGACCCTATTGCAATCGATCAAGTGGTCACGCAAGGACGAGAGATCATTCTCCGCGTCCGGCGCGCCTGCCCGCGGTTCGGGGGGGGCGCCGTGGGTCCATGAAGCCTGTCTACGGACAGGCCGGAGGTTGTTACCCCTCACCGCCGTCCAGGTATTCCTCGATCAGGTCATAGATCACCGGGGCGTCGTCCTCGCCGGTGACGGCCAGATTGGTGCGCTCGCCAAAGGTATTGAGCAAATAGCCCCGGGCAATGCAGATCTCTTCCAGCGCCGTGACAAAGGGCACCAGCACCCGGTCGTTGAGGGCGTCAGCGGTGTCGCAGGCCTCCATACGGGCCAACAGGTCTTTGTGGAAATCCTTGGTTTTCATGCGTGCCCCGCTTCGCTGGACAGCAACAACGCATCAATGCCCAAACGAGCCAATGCCTGATCCCATTTGTGTTCCTGGTCGGGGCTGAACACCAAACCCGGATCGCCGGGCAGATTGAGCCAGCCATTGGCCAGGATCTCGCCATCCAATTGCCCCGGCCCCCAACCCGCATAGCCCAAAGCCAATAGGGACTGGAACGGTCCTTGGCCATCGGCGATGGCGCGCAGGATATCGACGGTGGCGGTCAGGGCGATCTGGTCATCCACCATAAGGCTGGAATCCTGCAAATAGTCCGAGGAATGAAGGACAAAGCCACGACCGGAATCCACCGGGCCGCCAAAATGGATGCGGATACGGTCGTCGGCGCCCCCGGGATCGATTTCCAGTTGCTCCAGCAAATCGGGCAGAGTCAGGGATTCCATGAGCCGATTGACCACCAGACCCATGGCGCCCTCGGGCCCATGGGCGCAGATGTAGATCACCGCGTGCTCAAAGCGCGGATCGCCGATGCCGGGCATGGCCACGAGGATCTGCCCGGCCAAATTATCCAGATCTAAGGGTTCTTCTATTTTCATAGCTCCATTATCGCATGTACCGGCGCCGCAACCCAATACCCTTGTCGCGGAAATCCGCCGATCCGGTCAAAATACCGTGACAAGGGCCGGCAAGTCTTTTCCCTACCGCGGAAGAGGCTATATTCACCCCATGATGATTCGCATTCTAATGATGTTCTTGCTGACCCTCGGGATCTTGGCACACAAAGCCCAGGCCGCCGGGTCCGATTGGATCGACCTGGAGCATGTTTCCCTGCGCCTGATCGCGGCGGACAATGCGCTGCCCGGCGACGAGGCCCGGATCGGCCTGCACTTCAAACTGCAAGACGAATGGAAAATCTATTGGCGGTCCCCCGGAGATGCCGGATTTCCGCCGCAGGTAAAATGGCAGGGCTCCAAGAATCTGGCCGGAACCGAGAGCCATTGGCCCGCCCCTATCCGCTTTTCCACCAGCGGCATCGAGACCATCGGCTACAAGCACGAAGTGGTGCTGCCCATGACCGCCCGCCTGGAAACGGCGGGAGAGGGCCTATCCCTGCGCGGCAACGTGGATTTTCTGGCTTGCGCCGAGATCTGCATACCTTATCAGACGGATATCTCCTTGGACCTGCCGGGGGGCCAACCGACGTCATCGAGTGCCGAAGCTTTTCTAATTGAAGACTACATGGCCCGTGTGCCCGGAGACGGCCGCCAACATGGTCTTTCCATTGAGCCGCTGAGTGGATTGACCAGCGGTGAGAAACCCTTGCTGATTGCCTCGGCACAGAGCCAGACTCCGTTCGATGCCCCTGACCTCTATGTGGAAGGCCCACCGGAGCTGATATTCGGTAAACCGCAGGCACGCATTGGCGGTGACGGTCGCCTGGTGACCTTCCAAATCCCAGTGGATGGCCTGGCCGACCACCCCACTGGCGGCATCGGTGCCGAGTTGACCTTGACCCTGGTTGATGGCGAGCGCTCGGCGGAACGCAGCGTCCAACCGGTGCAGAATCTGCAATTGCCAGAAGCCCTGCTGGAAACCTCGACCGAAAGCGACGTTTCCATTTCCTTTATGTTGCTGATGGCTGTCGTCGGCGGATTGATCCTCAACCTGATGCCCTGTGTGCTGCCGGTTCTGTCCATTAAGCTGTTGGGAGTCATCGGCCATGGCGGCGGCGATCCACGCACGGTCCGACTGGGCTTCATCGCCTCGGCGGCGGGTATCGTCGCCACCTTCATGGTCTTGGCCGGAGCCCTGATCGGCCTTAAGCAGGCCGGGGCCGCCATCGGATGGGGAATTCAATTTCAACACCCCTGGTTTCTGACCGGGATGGCCTTGTTGGTCACTTTGTTCGCCTGCAATCTGTGGGGTTGGTTCGAGATCCGGCTGCCCCAATGGCTCAATGATCTGGGCGCCGGTTCCGGCCCCTCGCATGGCATGGGGGGGCATTTCCTGACCGGGGCTTTTGCCACCCTGTTGGCCACCCCTTGTTCTGCGCCATTCCTCGGCACGGCTGTCGGCTTTGCCTTGGCCCGGGGCGGCGGGGAGATCCTGGCCGTATTCATCGCCATCGGCCTGGGCATGGCCCTGCCCTACCTTCTGGTTGCCTTGCGTCCGACCCTGGCCACGCGCCTACCCAAGCCAGGGCCCTGGATGATCACATTGAAGAAGGTCTTGGCTCTGGCCTTGGCGGCAACGGCGGTCTGGTTGGTAACGGTGATGATCGCCCAGATCGGTCGGGAATCGGCCTTGGTTATTGGCCTGATGCTGCTTGCCATGGTCGGGCTATTCGCCCTGCGCGCCCGACTGGGCAAGCTGGATCGTGTCGCCCCCGCCGTGGTGGTTCTCCTGGCCTTGGGGAGTTTCTGGGTGCCCCGGGGCGAGCCGGAAATCACCCCTCAATCCTATGACGGTCCCTGGAAGCCCTTTGACCTGGCGGCCATTCCCGCCCTGATCGCCGAAGGTAAAACCGTGTTCGTGGATGTGACGGCGGATTGGTGCATCACCTGTCAGGTCAACAAGGCGGCGGTGCTGGCCGTGGACCCGGTGCATACGCGGCTCGGGAGTCCGGATGTGGTGGCCATGAAAGCCGATTGGACCCGCCCTAGCGATACGATTTCAGCCTACCTGGCTCAGTTCGGTCGCTTTGGCATTCCGTTCAATGTGGTTTATGGCAAGCGCGCGCCGCTGGGACTTCCGCTACCGGAGTTGCTCACAACGGACCTGGTCATGGAGGCTCTGGACAAAGCCGCCGAAAGCCGCATGGAGGCCCGCCAATGATCGCCGTCGGTGACTTGTTTCCGGATGTGACCCTGAAAACCTTCGATGGCGACGGCGCCATGGTTGATCAGTCCACCGCCACCCTTTTCACCCAAGGACGTTCGGTGTTGTTCGGCCTTCCCGGTGCTTTCACACCCACCTGTTCAACGATGCACCTTCCCGGCTACGTAAAAGCCCGCGACCGTTTTCAGGCAACCGGCGTTGATTGCCTTGCCTGTCTTTCGGTCAATGACGCCTTTGTCATGCGGGCCTGGGCCGAGAGCCTGAACGTGCTCGGGACGGTCGCCATGCTCGCCGACGGCAATGGTACCCTGACCCGCGCCCTGGGCCTGGACACCGATGCCTCGGCCTTTGGCATGGGGCTGCGCGCCCAACGGTTTGCCATGACCTTGGATGCGGGCCGGGTCAGCGGGTTGTTCGTGGAGGCACCAGGAGAATACCGGGTCTCGGACGCGGAATATGTGCTTCGACAGGTCTGAGACCGCGAACTAGGCAAACGAACCTTCAGACTGTACCATGGCGTGAAAAGCCGGTAGCGGCACCCTGTTCCATCGGACATAAGGTCACCAGCCGTGACATCACTGCAGACCCGGTTGATCATTCTAATCGGTAGCTTGATGCTCCTGGCCTTTTCGGCCCTGGAGGGGCTCGCCTACTATCGCGCCAAGGAAGCGGCGGTGGCTGAAGCTTTTGACAAAGCCGAGCGGTTGCGCGGTGTGCTGATGGCCCTGCGGCGGGTCTATCAACATCAGTTTCTGGAAAGCGGCATTGCGCTGACACCGCAAACCATCGGGTTTTTGCCTGCCCATTCAATTTCCAGAATATCCAAGGACTTCAAGGACTGGGACCGGTCGGGCGTTTCCTTCAACAATGTGTCGGACAACCCTCGAAACAAGAACAATCTGGCCGACGGCGTGGAGATGGCGGCCATCGAGTTCTTCCGGGCGAATCGCGACGCCGAGAAACGGCTGACCACCTATCGATCCGGCCAGGAATCCTACTTCCACTATTCCAGCCCCATTTGGGTCGAGGAATACTGTTTGAAATGTCATGGGCGCAAGCAAGACGCACCGCCAGCCATTCAGCTATCCTACAACAATGCCTTCGATATGAAGGCTGGTGATCTGAGGGGAATCGTCAGCATCAAGATTCCCGCCGGGGACTTGAATGAGAAAATCTGGCATACAGTGAAACAGGACATCGCCGTCCACCTGCTGGTTTTCATCGGGCTATTCACCATCATCATCCTGACCGTACGCCGTTTTCTGACCCGTCCGGCCATCAAGTTGTCCGAAGGCCTGGATGCCGTGGCCCAGGGCAATCTGAGCTACCGGATCGGCGGATTGGAAGGGGAATTTGCGCAGATCGGCGACCGCTTCAATCAGATGGGCGAGCAGTTGGCCAAGACCAACAACGAACTGAAGCGCTCCAATGAAGAGTTGAGCCAATTCGCCTATGTTTCTTCCCACGACCTGCGGGAACCGCTCCGCATGGTGACCAGCTATGTCCAACTACTGGAGCGCAAATGCCACAGCGTGCTGGACGATGAGGGACGCCAGTACATTGGCTATGCGGTGGATGGCGCCCTGCGCATGGACAGCCTGATCAACGACCTGCTGGAATTCTCGCGGGTGGAAAGCAAGGGTCAACGCCCCACCGAAGTGGAAAGCACCGATGTGGTGATGGAGGTGTTGGAAAACCTCCATACCCTGATCGATGAATCCAACGGACGCGTCACCTTTGAGGGCCTCCCGCGCATCTCCGCCGATTCAGCTCAAATGATCCAACTGTTCCAAAACTTGATATCCAATGCCCTCAAGTATGGCCGTCCCGATGTACCACCGGAAATCCACATCGTGGGTCAGACCGAGCAGGGGCTGACGACCTTCTCGGTCATTGATAACGGCATTGGTATAGATCCCCGCTATCAAGACAAGATTTTCGTTATTTTCCAGCGCCTGCATGCACGGGAAGAATTCAGCGGAACGGGGATTGGCCTGGCCATTTGCAAGCGAATCGTTGAACGCCACGGTGGAACGATCTGGGTGGAAAGCACCCCTGGCGAGGGATCGACCTTCCACTTCACCTTGCCAACGGCTCCGTAAAACTCAGGAGTCCGAGGCTGACGATCCTGCCGCCACCATGTCTGTGGGAATCATCGTGTAATCCCCCGCCTCGTCCCGGAACGGGCTTAGATTGTCGATAAACTGTTGCGTGCTGACCGCCCAGGAGAAGGTTTCCGCGTGGGCGCGACAGACATCGGCCGGAATGCCCAAGGCTTTTTCAACCGCCAACTCCAGGTTTTCGTCCAGCACCCCGGCGGGACTGTCGCCGATGACATCCAACGGACCCGGCACCGGATAGGCGGCCACCGGCACGCCGGAGGCCAGGGCTTCGATGAGAACCAGCCCAAAAGTATCGGTACGGCTCGGAAACACAAAGACATCGGCGGCGGCATACCAGGCGGCCAGGTCCGCGCCATGCCGGGCACCGGCGAACAGAACATCGGGATGGGCCTTGCGCAGAGACTCCAGTTGCGGTCCATCGCCCACGACCACCTTCTGACCGGGATTGCCCAAGGACAAAAAGGCTTCGATATTTTTTTCCACCGCCACCCGGCCCACATAAAGCTGGATGGGCCCCTCGATCCCTTGCAGCTCCTTGGGGGGGCTATTGCGGTATTGAGGCCGGAACTGGTCGGTATCCACGCCCCGGGTCCAACGGCGAATATCCTTGAACCCACGCTCCTCAAGCGCCTGCTCGATGGTTTCCGTCGCCACCATGACCCCCGAGGAGGCGCCATGGAACCATCGCACGAAGGCATAGGACCAGGCCAACGGCAGCCGCGTGCGGGCATGGATGTATTCCGGAAAGCGGGTATGATAGGCGGTGGTGAACGGCAGCCCCCGGCGGCGGCAATAACGTCTCGCGGCCAATCCCAGGGGCCCCTCCGTGGCAAGATGGATGGCACAGGGCTGGGCCGTGTCCAACAGCTTTTTCACCTTTGGTCCGGGGAATAGCGCCAGGCGGATTTCCGGATAAGTGGGACAGGGCGTGGTGCGGAACTCGTTCGGGGTGATATAGGTCACCTCATGGTTCCGGGCCGTCAGGTGCCGACCCAGGGAATCCAAGGTGCGGACCACTCCGTTGACCTGGGGGTACCAGGCATCTGTAACAATGACGATATGCACGGGAACCTTCGGATCTAGGCCGGCTCCGGGATCTTGCCCGGCGCCGCCTTGGTTGAGGGTGTCGCAGGGGCCGGAGCTATTTCCCGAACCGTCGCGTCGATGGGGGACAGGTCGCGGAGCTTCAGCCAATCGAGAACCTCCAACCGTCCGTCGGGATGCTCGACCAGAGCCGTGCAGCTTTCCACCCAATCGCCGTCGTTGGCATAGGTGATGCCGTCCATGTCATAGAGTGCCGTGGCATGAATATGGCCGCAGACGACGCCTTCGACGCCCCGCTTGCGGGCCTCTCCGACCACCGCTTCCTCGTATCGGCTGATATATTCGACGGCATTCTTTACCTTATGTTTCAAATAAGCCGAAAGGGACCAATACCTGAATCCCAATTTCCGGCGCGCCAGGTTCAGCCAGTGATTGGTTTCCAGCAGCATCTCGTAGGCCCAGTCCCCGATCAAGGCCAACCACCTGGCATACTTTACCACCGCATCGAACTGGTCGCCATGGATTACCAGATAGCGCTTTTTATCGGCCGCGGTATGAATGGCCTCGGTCAGAACGGCGACATTACCGAAGCGTTGTTTGGCGAAATCACGGAAATTCTCATCGTGGTTGCCGGGGATGTAATAGACCTTGGTCCCCTTGCGGGCCTTGCGCAGGATTTTCTGCACCACGTCATTATGGCTTTGGGCCCATTCCCATTTGCGGCTCAGGCGCCAGTTGTCGACGATATCGCCGACCAGATAGAGGTAGTCGGATTCCGTGTGCCTGAGGAAATCCAGCAGATACTCCGCCTTGCAGCCTTTGGTCCCCAAATGGATATCGGAAATCCAAATGGTCCGGTAGCGTAGTTTGGTGGTCCCCAAGGCGTTCATGGCGCGGCCCCCAGCCGATGCGCGGCGCTTCGGGGCTTCGCCTATGTTGTGGCAGCCCCAATGATATCTTCAACATTCTGTAGCCACATGGGAGGGTGCTGTCTAGGTGTCCACCCCCATTTTCACGAAACATTAAAGAATTCGTCGCCGCTTTGTAGTGCTGAAGTTTCACTTCCCATTCCATATTATTTATGTATTGTAACTGCAATCAATTATTCACATGTCCTGGTGCAGTATAAACTCAAAACAAGCAAAACAAATATGATCGATCCCTATCAGAAGACCACCACCCGGCGAATTCTGGTCATCCACAACCCCATCGCCGGAAAACGTCATGGAGGCCTGTTCCAGCGGGTCATCGACAAGCTCCGTGATTTCGGCTGTATGCTGACCATTCGCGACACCACGCGACGGGGCGACGCGGAAACCTTTGCCAGCGAGGCCTCGGCGGATCAGTTCGATGCCCTGGTGGCCGCCGGTGGCGATGGCACCATCAATGAAGTGATCAACGGATTGGACGATTTTCGGTTGCCTCTGGCCATTGTCCCGCTGGGAACAACCAATGTTTTGGCCCGGGAAATCGGTTTGGCCGTGCAGGCCGACGCCATCGCACGGACCATCGCCGAGGGCAACCCGACCCCGATTCATGTGGGACTGGCCAACGATCGCCGCTTTATTCAGATGGCCGGGATCGGCTTCGACGCCCAAGTGGTGGCGCAGGTCAATCCGTCGATCAAGAAGCTCATCGGCAAGGGAGCCTATGTGGTCGAAACCTTTGCCCAGTTGGTGAAGTACTCCTTCCCCCGGTATCGGTTGACCCTTGATGGAAAGCCGGAGGAAGCGGCCTCAGCGGTGATATCCAACGGTCGCTACTACGGCGGCAAGTTCGTCTGTACCCCGGATGCGCGGCTGGAGAACGGCGATTTTCAAGTCTGCCTGTTCCGCAACTCCGGTCGCTGGAACACCCTGCGCTATGCCTGGGGCTTGGTCACCGGTCGCCTGGGCGGTTATCGCGACGTGGTGATTATGACGGCACGGGAAATCACTGTTGAGGGCCCCGTGGGCGATCCGGTCCAAGGCGATGGCGACGTGCTGGGGCACCTCCCAATCACCTTGAGCCTTGAACCCCGTCGGTTGACACTGCTCACCCCGTAATCAGGTTGTCCAGGGCGATCTGGACTGTCATAGTTCCAAGTTCAAAAACTTGGCACGGATCGGGGAAAAACCGGCATGGCTGATACGGAAATTCAAACCAACGGTGACGAACGAGACGAATTGGCAAAACTGCGCAAGGAAGCGTCGGCGCGGATCAGCGAGCTCACTCGAGAACTGGTCACCGTGCTCCGCGAATTGGGTAAACAGTTCGAAGAGCGTGGCAGTCTGCCCAAGGCCAAGGAATGCTATCGGCGGGCGTTAAAGCACTTTCCCGGCCATGCCCCGGCCTTGCTGGATCTGGCCCGGTTGCTCAAAAAAGACAATCAACTGGAAGAGGCCCTGCCGGTCTATCAGCGCCTGGCCAAGCTGCGGCCGGACGATGAAACCGTGGCCAAGGCCATCGCCTCGATCATGGTCGGGCTCGGCCACGAAAACGAAGGCCGAGAGTCCTTGATGGATTATTACCGCCGCCTGCCCTGGTCGGCCCATCACGTCAATCCGCCAGGTCGGCCGCAGGTGATGATCACCCGCGCCTTCGACAATGCCTATTACATGATCGGACGGAAGACCGACGCCAAGGCCCAGACCCGGATGCGTGGCGGCCATTTCAGCACCCGCTACCTGCTTGACTACGGCCACTACGAAACCTTTACCGCCACCATCGTTGACGACAATATTCTGCGCGGTCCGACGCCGGAACACGCGTTGTTGCTCAATACCATTGCCGATGTGGATCTGGACGCGGAGGATCTGCGCACCCTGGCCACCTTCCTGGAACGGCATCCGGATATGCCGGTCATCAACCGCCCCGAAGGCATTTTACAGACGGGACGAGACGAGAATTATCGCAACTTTGATCCCATCGACGGAGTCCGCTTCCCGCGCACCGAACGGCTGGAAAGGGGCTCCTCCAATGCCCCGGAATTGGCGGAACAGGTAGAATCTAGAGGCTTTGTCTATCCCGTCATCCTGCGCGAGACCGGATCCCAGACTGGGGATTCCCTGGCCCGGATCGGCACCCACGAAGACATGGTGGAATACTTCGCCGCCTCCGATGCGGATAGTTTCTATGTCATTGAGTTCATTATCTGCCCGTTCCCGGAAAACGAAAGCTTCTACAACAAAAAGCGCATCTATTGCATTGATGGCCAGATCTTCCCCGTGTCCTCACACATTGACAAGATCTGGAACGTGCATGGCTTCAATCGACCAGAAGTCATGGCCAAGACCCCTTGGATGATGGCGCACGAAGAAGCCTTCTTGAAGGATCCAAGGCAAATCATGGGGGACAAGGCCTGGAACAGTCTGACCGAGGTGACACACGGGATCGGACTGGATTTCTTCGGCATTGATTTCATGGTCACCGATGATGGCTCGCTGCTCATATTCGAAATGAACGCCGCCATGCGCCACAGCTTCAAGCATGTGCCCCTGTTTCCCTATATGAAACCGTACCTGGAGGCGGTCAGCGCGGCGTTCGAGCGGATGGTGGCAACGCGGTTGGGAGTGGCCGACCAATAACCGAAAAAACGGCGGTCCAAAGACCACCGTTTTTTTGTCACCAGGATTGGGCGTGGGTCTCAGGCGGCCTTGCGGCTACGGCGACGGGCGATACCCAGCCCTGCCAATCCAACACCCAGCAGCGCAAGCGACGCGGGCTCGGGAACAACCGTGGCGGCGGCGCCGACATTGAATCCGTAATAGCTTTCATAGCGGTTGGCGGACCAGCTGATGGATGTCACCGCCCCGAGGAACTGGATCGCCCCGTTGCCCTCGCGACCGTACAACACATTGCTGGCGGTCTGGATCAAGGGGCCATTACCCCAATTGCCGCCGCCCGTGCTCAGGAATTCGAAATCCTGGTCGAAGGTGAGGTACAAGCCAGTGCCGCCATTGCCGATACTGAAGAATGTCATGACCGGGTCAATGACCGCCTGGGCAAACGTGACCGTGTTCGACCCGGCATAAATCTGGGTTATGGAATCAACCGGGGCGTTGTCGATCACGGTACTGCCGGTGTAGGCGCCGGGGGTGCTGGACTCCCGCCACCGGCGGGCATCACTGCTGATACCGGTTCCCGAGGCCCCCGAATAACCGACACCAATCGTTGCCCCATTCTGGCTCAGGATGCCGCTGCCCAGAGAAGTCCAGTCCGTCCAGCTTATGACGTCCGCCTTGGCCTCTTTAACAACACCGATAGCCACCATGGCGGCAGCCACGAACGAAACCGTTAACGTCTTGCGGATCATGTATTATCTCCTACCAATTCTTAATCAAAAAACCATTCAATGGTCGTTTAAGAAAGAAAGCAATTATCGAGCCAGATAGATTTGGAAAAAAATAACTTACTAAAAGATAAGTAGATGCCTCACCTACAGAAAATGCGACTAACTTGCACCCGTGGTTGACCTGTCAAAAATGCGGACAGTTTTGGCTGTTATACCAACCTGCAATCCAGGCCCGAGCGTGTGTCCGGTCCAATTGGCCCTGTTGTACGCCCGCGACTGTATTGGAATCGATCACGATTTTCGTGTTTGATCGAACCCGGTCAAATACAACGTAATCTAACAGGCTGCTTCTGTAATCGAGTCTTTTGAGTCAAGCTGATTTCCAAGCCGTCGGTTTGAACCTGGGTTATGTGGCGCCCTTTGCTTCTGTCCGCGGTCGACGTCGTCGCCGCATGATGGGGATCAAGGGGGATCGGGTGCAGCAATCTGAAAAGCGTGGTCTTACGCCACTGCAGCCTGCGCGCTGTCATCCGAGCCCCGCGCGTCGCCACGCGTCCTGGCCGCCCTTCAGGCGATCTCGGTTTTCGTTGTGTTTAGATGGCGGTCTCCTCCTTGCGGTACTGGAAGTCCGTGCCGTCGATCCACATGCGATGCATGATTACGGCGAGACGCCGGGCAACGGCTACCTTGGCGCGTTTCATCCCGCGCCTTTTGGCGACCGCGAGCCCCCAGTGTTTGAGCCAGGACCAACGGCGGGTTCGAGTGAGAAGTGCATTGGCGGCCTCGAACAAAAGCCAACGAACCATGGCATCTCCGCACTTGCTGATGGGGCCGCTTCGGTCCTGCTCTCCCGAGGCGTATCTGCGTGGGACAAGCCCGAAGTGGGCGCCGACCATGACCGACTTTTGAAACCGTTCCGGCACGTCGAGTCCTGTCCTGAAAGCGAGGGCGGTAACCGGGCCGACGCCGGGAACGGTCATCAGGCGCCGGCAAACGCTATCATCGCGCGCAGCGGCATGAACCTGCCGGTCGAGCTTGTCGAGTTGTTCGAGCAAGGCTTGGCGCGCAAGCAAGAGCGGCTCGGCGGCTGCGCTGAGGTGCGGGTTATCAGCCGTCAATTCCCGAACCCGCGCCGCGAAAAGGCGTCCGCGCGCCATACCGACCTTGAGGCCGAAAGCTTTCAATGTTCCTCGTACCGTATTGGACAACTGACGGACCTGATGAACCAGGGTCTCCCGATGGGTCAGCACCATCCGGAGCTCCTGACTGCGCGCGGTCTTGACGTGGGTCGCGCGGTACAAACCGGTCCGCATCGCCTGGCTGATCAAGCGGGCGTCGCGACGGTCCGTCTTGACTGGGCTGGCGCTGGCAAAGGCCTTCATTTGCCGGGTCTCGATACAAATCACAGGGAGGCCCCGACTGGACAGTCCTGCGTACAGCCAAGGCGCCAGAGGGCCAGCTTCCAACCCAATTCGCGCAAAGCCACGCCCGCTTTCCTCGAGCCAAGTGGCGACCGCCTCGGGTGTGCTTGACACCTTGCCTTCGCGAATGACGGTTCCCTTTGCATCAATCTCACAGATCGAAATGCTTGCCATCGATACGTCCATTCCAACAAAATACTCCATAGCTGGTCTCCTCTGTTCCATGTCCAGGAATTGACCCGGATACTTGATCAAGACCGAGTGTGGAGACCAGCTGACTGTCTAGGCAATCCCTGACTGCTCGATTACCGCCATCTGAAAAAGTCCGATTTCGAGCCTGTGGCGACACATGCTTCGATAAGCTCAGCATGAGGGCCTTTGAATTTTCAATATGTTAGCCTCACCCTGGGCTTGTCGAAGGGCGAGGCGGGCCGTTGGACAACGATTTTTCAGCAGCCTGTTAAAGCCCCGCCAGCGACATGTCGTCGATGCGGATGGTCGGGGCGTCGGTGCCGTAGCGGAATTCCAGATCATCCGCTGGGACCATGCGGGCAAACATTTCCAACAGGTTCCCGGCGATGGTAACCTCGCTGACCGGATAGGTCAGTTGTCCATTCTCGATGCGGAATCCGGTGGCGCCTCGGCTGTAGTCGCCGGTCACGCCGTTGATGCCGAAACCGATCATCTCGGTGATATAGAGCCCGTCTTTGATATCGGCCATCAGGTCGGCGGGCGAGACGGTTCCGGCAGCCATATACACATTGGTGGCCGAAGGCGATGGCGGGCCGCCGGTCCCTCGGGCCGCATGGCCGGTGGGGGTAAGACCCAACTGCCGCGCCGAGCGCAGATCCAGCAGCCAGGTGGTCAGACTCCCGCCGTCGATGATCTTGCGTTGCCGGGTGGCCAGGCCCTCGGCGTCGAAGCCCTTGGAGCGCAGCCCTCGATTGCGATGGGGGTCTTCGAGGATATCGATACCCGCCTCGCATACGGCCTGCTCCATCTTGTCTTTCAGATAGGATGTGCCCCGGGCGATGGAAGGACCGGTAATGGCTGAAATCAGGTGCCCCACCAAGCTGCGCGACACCCGCGGGTCATAGATCACAGGCAGGGTGGCCGACGGGATCTTTTGCGGGTTGAGGCGGCGCACCGCCTTTTCCCCCGCCGTGCGGCCGATGTCCTCGGCCCCCCGTAGATCATCCAGATAGACCGCCGAATCATAGTCATAGTCCCGCTCCATGGCGGTCCCCTCGCCGGCCAGGACCGAGGCCGACAGGCTATGACGGGATTCTGCCCGCTGTCCGGTGAAGCCGTTGCTCGCCGCAAGGCAGACCTGGGTTCGCTGCCATCCGGCCTCGGCGCCTTCGGAATTGGTCACGCCCGGCACCGCCCGAGCGGCTGCTTCCGCCTGACGGGCTCGCTCGGTCAGTTTCACCACATCCATATCACCGGGATCGCTGCTGTCGAGGGTTGGCAGTTCGCTGGCCAGCTGGTCCGGATCGGCAATGCCGCAATAGGGGTCTTCGGGGACCTCGCGGGCCATGGCCACGGCGCGAGTCACAAGTTCGTCCAGGGACTCCTCCGACGGATCGGAGCTGGATACGACGGCCTGTCGCCGCCCAACGAACACCCGCAGACCCAGATCCTGGCCCTCGGAGCGCTCCAGCTTTTCCGTTTCGCCCAACCGCATGGCCAGGGACAAGGACGTGCCCGACACATGCACCGCGTCGGCGGCGTCGGCCCCGGCCTTGCGGGCCTTGGCGATCAGGTCGGTGAGAAGATCAAGGGTTTCGGGCATGGGGCGGTCTTTCTACAGGAAGGAAGGGACTGCATTCACATAAGGGATCGAACCGCCAAATCCAAGGCCGGTTTATTCGAACTCCATCTCCATATAGACGTTTTGGGCATTGCGCTTGGCGATCTGCTCGAACACTTGAAGATAGCTGAAGGCCGATTGATCGATGGCGATGCCTTCCTCGATGGCGCCGCCGCGCTCCAGGATCGCCCCGATTTCCTTGCGCAGATAGGCTAGGTAATCATGGGTATCGGCCCGCGCCTTCTCGATGGTGGTGGGGTGACCATGGCCCGGCACCACATGGGCGGGGTTGAGAGCCTCGACTGCCTTGAATGCTGCGATCCAGGCATCGGTATCGCGCGCCGGGCCGGTGCCCAGGGCCCGCTCGGTGAACACGATATCACCGGTGAAGACGATCTTTTTCTCCGGCATCCAGATGAAGGCATCACCCGGTGTATGGGCCGCGCCCACATGATAGAGCTCGAAGCTCTCGCCGCCGAAGCTCAGGTCCAGGCGCTCTTCGAAGGTTTGGTCCGCATGGGTGGGTTCAGTGCCTTCCAGCGTTTCCGCGCCCATCAATTGAGTCAGCATGAAGAACTGGCCTTCGGTACGGTCTTTCTGATCAGCGACGGCCGCCGCCGAGGCAATGATGCGGGCCCCGCGCTGCTTGAAATAGCCATTGCCCAGCCAGCGGTGATCCTGCCCACCACTGTTGATTACAATTTTGACCGGTTGGTCGGTAACTGTACGGATGGCCGCCTCGATGGCCGCCGCCCCCTTGGCACTGCCGCCGGGATCCACCAGCAGCACCCCCTGATCGGTGACCACGAAACCGAAGGTACAGTTGTTACCCAGGTTGTCGGCGGACCGTTGTTGATGCGGACCAACGATGGCATAGACGTTATCGGCCACTCTCTCTACCGACAGCCCGGCGGCCTGGGTAGCGGAGGCGATCAACAAAGCGGCGAAGGCAAGAATGAATCGGGTCATTATGGAACTCACAGTTTGAAGGCGTCATCAAATGGGGTGGTACCCAGTACAACCGGCAGGCTCAGGCGATTGCCCCAATGGCCCCAGCCACCGTTGTAGAGCCTTACGTCGCCATAGCCCAAGTGCTTGAGCTGCATATAGGCCAGCCCCATGCGGAAGCCGTCGTGGCAATAGGCGTAAACGGTCTTGTCCTTGGGTATGGCCTTGTACATCTCGGCCAGGGCCGCGTCATCCTTCCACTCACCGTTTGCAGTTCCGGACAGGCTGACCACGTTGATCGCACCGGGTATATGGCCGCCCCGAACCGCATGAACGATGTCCTGGCCGCTGTAGTGGCTTTCGGGCCGGGCATCCAGCAGCACCACGGACGGGTCGCGGCTTGAGACCACCCGGTCATAGACCGTTGCCCAATCCACATACAGGGAGGCATCGGCCTCTTTCAGAGTCACTGTCCCGGGGGCCACGCTGGGCACGTCCTTGGTCAGGTCGTTGAACCCGCTCCAGGCCCCGACGCCGCCGTCGAGCACCTTCACCCGGGTCATGTCGAACCCGAACAGTTCCAGCAGAAAATAGACCCGCGAGGCCAGGGCGGTGGCCGAATCATCGTAGATTACAACGGTCGACCCGTCATCGATCCCCCAGCGCCGCAAAGTGGCCTGAAAGGCCTCGCGGGAGGGAAACAACATCAGCGGATTGCCGCCATTATCGCCCAGGTCGCGGAACCGCTGCACCTGCACCGCGCCGGGAATATGGCCGATGGTGTGATAGCGGTGCGGATGATAGCGTACCTCGAGAATCCGCAGGTCCGGATCATCGATATGTTCTTCCAGCCATTCCGAGTTCACGAGAAATGCCGGTGCCGCCGGAACGGCGACGGGCAACAGTACGAAGAGGGCCGCCAGCAGGGGCCCCCAGATCTTCGATGGTGACATAAACACAACCTCCCTAATGGGCCCTTAAGGACCTCATGCGCTTCATTGCCGCCATCATAGTCGGCACTTGGCGCCAATGGCAGAAAAAAACCGTTTCCGATCCGTAGAGTTCTTTACCTTTCATTTGCAATGTTATAATATCACTTCATTCGCCCTTTCTTGATCACCCGAAACCGGATGGACCGCCATGTCCCTCGATATCAATCTCGACGTCAATATCGCTCGCCTGATCCACCTGACCTGGGAAGAGCAATTGGAGCATCTGGTTGCCGGACAGGTGGAAAAGGTCGCCCTGCAATCCCACGAGGATTGCGATCTGGGCGTCTGGATCTATGGATCAGGCCTCCAGAAATACGCCCAGTCCAAGGACATCTGGATCCTCAAGGAAGTGCACAAAGCCTTCCACAAGGCAGCCGATGCGGTGGCGACCGCCATGGCCGAGGGAAACAAGGACGAGGCGGAACTGCAACTGGCCCAGGTCCGCAGTCTCTCCAAGGAGATCATTTTTCATCTTACCTCCATGGAACTGTCGGTGATCGAAAGCCAATGGACCCGGGAATTGGCGCGCAGTCCCGGACGCCTGCTCGGGCGCCTTTTTGGCGGCGGTGATCGTCCTCCGGCCCTCCATATGATGCATACGGAACAAGAATCGGGGATTGGCCCCATTAAACGCCGCAAGACCGACATGGGTGCCATGCTGCTGAATGTGAACATCGCGCGACTGGCCCATATGCGCTGGACCCTGGACTTGGAACGGGCCTTCCGCCGTCATGGCAAGGACGCGGCCCTACAGCCAGCCGAGCAATGCGAATTGGGAGTCTGGCTGCATAGCGTGGCCCTCAAAAAGTACGAGGAACAAGATACCTTCATCGAGCTGGACCGGGTGCATAAGCGCTTCCACGAACTGTCCGAACGCACGGTCTCGGCGTTGCATCACGGACGCCTGCGCCAGGCCGATGATTTTTACGAAGAACTCAAGCGCCTCAGCCGGGAAGTGATCTTTCTTTTGACCCGCATCGAGCGGGATATGGAGAAAACCCCGACCCTGTTCCAGCGGTTACGCTCGATGATGTAACCCGGGTCAGGCCTGGATCACGTCGCGCCTGTCCAGTGGTTCCGATAGGACCCGGCATGCGCAAGGCCCCTTACGCCGGCAAGGCTTCCACTTCATGGGTCAGACCATGGGTGACGGTGAACGGCAATTTCAGGCGCTTGCCGTCCTGGTTCAGCACCAAACGGCCATGCCGCTGTTCCTGTTTCCAGGTGATGCGGTAGCGGGACATGGCCCCGGGCGCCACACTGAAACGCAGACGCAGGCTGCGCTCTTCCTCGTGGCCAACCGCCAGTCCCATGCCTTTCTCCAGGCTATGGGAGAGGCCGGCCTCGACAATCTTGATCAAGCCCTGTTCCAGAAACACGCCGCTGTCGGTTTCCCGGTCTACGCTGAGCTTGCTCGTGGCGGCGCACCTGAAGGAATGCTCGGAGACCAAGGTGTCGCTCCCTTGCCGGTTGTCCAACGGAATCTCCTCGCTGGAAATCATGACCCTGTTGGGTTGCTCCAGAGCCCCTATTTCCTGATCCGGGTCATCCATCTCTATCCCTTCGATGACCTCGCGATCAGGCCCCTTGGACTTCAAGCCCAGCAGCAGCAGAACGAGAGAACCGACCAGTGCGGCCAGTCCACTGGCAAGAACAAAAGGAATGATTGGCATGGCTCAGGTCCTCCAATTCACTGGGTCGCGTCATGATGACCATCGTGCGCGGAGCGGTGCGACGAACCGCCGCCGCACCAGGAGCGGTCACGGGGCAGACCGACCGGCTCTTGATGAATCTGGGTATCGGCATTGGGAAAGACTCGGGCGACGGCTTCGATAACCGCTTCGGATATGTCGTGGGCCTGAGCCAAGGTCAGATCGCCGTCCAACTCCAGGTGCAATTGCACGAAGATGTGCGAACCGGAACTGCGCGTGCGCAAGTCATGAACATTGGCCACCTGCGGGAAAGCGAGCACAAGCTGGCGGATCTTCTTGCGGTCTTCCTCCGGGATTTCCTTGTCTACCAGGATGGCCAAGGCATCGGCGGCGATGGTGCGGGCATTCCACATGAGGAAAACCGCGATCCCGATGGTGGCCACGGGATCAATCCAAGAGGCGGTCAGCCAATGGGACAAGGCCAATGATGCAATGATGCTCAGGTGCATCATGACATCGGCCTGATAATGTATGGAATCGGCCCGCACCACCAGCGACCCGGTGCAGCGCACCACATGACGCTGATAGATGATCATGCCGATCATCATCACGGTGGCCAGAACCATGGCGCCGATGCCCATGTCGGCATTGACCAGCGCCACCGGGTGCCGCAGGCGGTCGATGGATTCCACGATCACCGCCAGCCCGATCCCGAAAATAAAGGCCGCTTGCATCAAACCCGCCAAGGGTTCCAGCTTGCCGAAGCCAAAGCGATAGGACCGGCTGGCCGGTTTCAGGGCCTGACGCACAGCCATGAAATTGACCACCGCAATCCCGTTATCGAGCACGGAATCCAACGCCGCAGTCAGAATCGACGTGGCCCCGGTCATCATCCAGGCCGCCCCCTTGAGACCCAGGATGGTCAATCCGACCACCAAGGCCAGCATGGTGGCGCGCTTTTTCAGTCTGCCCTGTTCTTCCGGCGACAGCATTGCCTCGGCTTTTTGACGAGACCGGGAGAGCGAGGCTAATTCTGAATTGGCGGTGAGAGCTTGCACGACGCACCTGCCTTACAAAAGTTATACTATAACAATACAGGGTCTGGCGCTGAAGCGCAAGGGGCAAGGTCAAAGGCCTGGCGATTTCAACGGAGCGGGCGACCAAATGGGGAAGCGGCGGGTGGAGGGGCGTGGGACAGCGGGAACGCGCAGGCCGTGGTCGCTGGCTTTAGCAGACTGCTGAAAACGTCTGATTTCGAGCCTGTGGCGACACATGCTTCGACAAGCTCAGCATGAGGGCCTTTGAACTTTCAACCTGTTAGCCTCACCCTGAGCTTCCTCATCCCGAGCTTGTCGAGGGACGAAGGGCGAGGCGGGCCGTAGAACAACACTTTTTCAGATGGCGGTAATCGAGCAGTCAGGGATTGCCTAGGCTCAGGACCCATAAAAGGGATTCCCAATAGTCGGTGGACATGATTCCCTTCCCTGGAATTTTAGGGAGGGGAAAGCCGATGCAGAGCCATCATTTCTGGTTGTCCGACAAACAATTCGAACGCCTTCAACCGTTGCTGCCGAACAAAACAAGAGGCGTCCCGCGCGTCGATGACCGGCGGGTGATCAGCGGCATCATCCATGTTCTTCGCCACGGCTTGATGTGGCGTGACGCGCCCGTCGCCTATGGACCGCACAAGACCCTGTACAACCGCTTCGTCCGTTGGAGCGAGGCCGGAGTGTTCGACCGGATCTTCGCCACCCTGGCCGCCGAAAGCACGGCCACCCATACGGTGATGATCGACGCCACCCATCTCAAGGCCCACAGGACGGCGGCGAGCCTGCTCAAAAAGGGGCTGTTCCCCGCCGTATCGGGCGCACCAAGGGCGGCCTGAATTCGAAACTGCATGCCGCCTGCGATGCCGATGGAAAGCCCCTGATCCTGCTGCTGACCGAAGGACAAGTCAGCGACTATCGCGGCGCCGACACCATGCTCCCTGCATTCCCTGATGCCGACGACCTGATCGCCGACAGGGGATACGACAGCGACCGTTTCCGCCAGGCCCTGCTTGATCTCGGCATCGAGCCCTGCATTCCAGGTCGCTCGAACCGCAAAGAGGAAATCCTTTACGATAAAGCCCTCTACAAGCAGCGAAACTTGATCGAGCGCATGTTCGGTCGGCTCAAGGACTGGCGGCGTATCGCCACCCGCTACGACCGTTGCGCCCATACCTTCATGAGCGCAATCTGCATCGCCGCAACCGTCATCTTCTGGTTATGAGTCCTGAGCCTAGACAGTCAGCTGGTCTCCACACTCGGTCTTGATCAAGGATCCGGGTCAATTCCTGGACATGGAACAGAGGAGACCAGCCATGGAGTATTTTGTTGGAATGGACGTATCGATGGCAAGCATTTCGATCTGTGAGATTGATGCAAAGGGAACCGTCATTCGCGAAGGCAAGGTGTCAAGCACACCCGAGGCGGTCGCCACTTGGCTCGAGGAAAGCGGGCGTGGCTTTGCGCGAATTGGGTTGGAAGCTGGCCCTCTGGCGCCTTGGCTGTACGCAGGACTGTCCAGTCGGGGCCTCCCTGTGATTTGTATCGAGACCCGGCAAATGAAGGCCTTTGCCAGCGCCAGCCCAGTCAAGACGGACCGTCGCGACGCCCGCTTGATCAGCCAGACGATGCGGACCGGTTTGTACCGCGCGACCCACGTCAAGACCGCGCGCAGTCAGGAGCTCCGGATGGTGCTGACCCATCGGGAGACCCTGGTTCATCAGGTCCGTCAGTTGTCCAATACGGTACGAGGAACATTGAAAGCTTTCGGCCTCAAGGTCGGTATGGCGCGCGGACGCCTTTTCGCGGCGCGGGTTCGGGAATTGACGGCTGATAACCCGCACCTCAGCGCAGCCGCCGAGCCGCTCTTGCTTGCGCGCCAAGCCTTGCTCGAACAACTCGACAAGCTCGACCGGCAGGTTCATGCCGCTGCGCGCGATGATAGCGTTTGCCGGCGCCTGATGACCGTTCCCGGCGTCGGCCCGGTTACCGCCCTCGCTTTCAGGACAGGACTCGACGTGCCGGAACGGTTTCAAAAGTCGGTCATGGTCGGCGCCCACTTCGGGCTTGTCCCACGCAGATACGCCTCGGGAGAGCAGGACCGAAGCGGCCCCATCAGCAAGTGCGGAGATGCCATGGTTCGTTGGCTTTTGTTCGAGGCCGCCAATGCACTTCTCACTCGAACCCGCCGTTGGTCCTGGCTCAAACACTGGGGGCTCGCGGTCGCCAAAAGGCGCGGGATGAAACGCGCCAAGGTAGCCGTTGCCCGGCGTCTCGCCGTAATCATGCATCGCATGTGGATCGACGGCACGGACTTCCAGTACCGCAAGGAGGAGACCGCCATCTAAACACAACGAAAACCGAGATCGCCTGAAGGGCGGCCAGGACGCGTGGCGACGCGCGGGGCTCGGATGACAGCGCGCAGGCTGCAGTGGCGTAAGACCACGCTTTTCAGATTGCTGCACCCGATCCCCCTTGATCCCCATCATGCGGCGACGACGTCGACCGCGGACAGAAGCAAAGGGCGCCACATAACCCAGGTTCAAACCGACGGCTTGGAAATCAGCTTGACTCAAATGACTCGATTACAGAAGCAGCCTGTTAGGCCGAACGCCGTGCTTCCGCGCCACCATTCAGATGCCGCTCCGGGTCCCGCAGGTCGGCCATCATGGTCTTGTGATGGCGGATCACCAGATAGGTCAGCGGCAACAGATGCACCAGCAGCAGCATACCGATCAGAATATCCCCCAGCGACCAGACGAAGGCCACCGGCAGGAATGGTCCGAGAAAGGAAACGCCGGCGAAGAACCAGCGGTAGGCCTTGACGTTGGTCCCGCCCAGATACTGGAAACAGCGTTCCGAGAAATAGGCCCAATTGACGATGGTGGTGAAGGCAAAAATGATCAAGGCGATGGTCACGAACAGACGCCCCGGCCCGCCAAGCATTTCCTCGAATACCGAAACGGTGAGAAAGGCGCCGGTGAGATCCGTCCACATGCCGGTGGTCAGAATCACCAGCCCGGTGGTGGTGCAGACCACCAGGGTATCCACCAGCGGCACGGCGGCGGCGGTATAGGCCCCCATGGCCGGATGGTCCTTGTTGGCGCCATGCCAGAAAGGCGCGATGCCGATGCCCGATCCGTGCGAGAACACGCCCCGCGACACACCGTACTGCATAGCCTGCATGACGGCGTAGCCCGCCACGCCGCCCGCCGCTGCATAGGGCTCGAAGGCATAGCGGATGACATCCCCGATGGCGGATAGGGTCAGTCCCGGATTGCCCAGCAGGATAAACCAGGCCAGCCCCAAATACCCCAACACCATCCAAGGCGCGGCGGAAATGCTGAACTTGAGAATGCTCTTGGCGCCGCCGATGATCACGGCCGCCACGGCGCCGGACAGGGCCAGGGCCACAATCAGGTGCGAGGTCCCCACCTCATCGGCGACCGCATGGGCCACCGAATTGGCTTGGATCAGATTGGCCGTCACCATGCCCTTGACCATCATCACCGCCGCCAGAACCACGGCGAGGAATCGCCAGGGCTTGGGCAGCAGGCGTTCCATATAGAGCATGGGGGTGGCGAACAAGTCCGGGCGCTTGCCGTCCCGGGCCAGCTTGACGGCGAAATAGGTCGAGGCGAGACGAAAGCTCATGCCGAGCAGCGCCGTTACCCACATCCAGAACAAGGCTCCCGGTCCGCCCAGATGCAGCCCGGTGGCCACCCCGGCCAGATTGCCCACGCCAATGGTTGCCGCCAGGGCGGCCAGGAAGGCCTTGGGGTGGGAGACATGATCGTCGGCGTGATTGGCATCGCCCCGTCCGTGCCAAACCGCGCGCAGACCCCGCTTCAGATTGCGCAGCACCAAACCACGGGTGACGAACAGGAACAGCAGGCCGATCTCCAGATACAGGAGCGGCAAAAACGGATTCCACAACCAGGTAGAAATCGTATCCAACGGCAAGCACTTCCAGTTCGTTCAATCTCCGCCCGCTTCAGCGGACGTTGATGTAGCCCAGGCCCTCGATTTTGAGGATGATATCTTGAGCCGCCTCTTCCGGCGAGCAGGCCGAGGTGTCGATGGACAGTTCCGGAGCCTCGGGAACCTCATAGGGATCGTCGATGCCGGTGAACCCCTTGATCTTGCCCGCACGAGCCAAGGCATAAAGACCCTTGCGATCCCGCCCCTCGCAGACATCGATGGGGGTCGCCACATGGACCTCGATAAAGCCGCCACCGGCCCCCTCGACGGTTTCGCGGACGCTACGCCGGGTTGCCGTATAAGGCGCGATGGGAGCGCAGATGGCGATACCGCCATTTTTGGTAATCTCGGACGCCACGAAACCGATACGCAGGATGTTCAGGTCACGGTGCTCCTTGGAGAAGGTCAGTTCGCTGGACAGGTTTTTGCGGACAATATCGCCATCCAGCAGTGTCACGCGGCGACCGCCCTGTTCCAGGAACTTCTGCACCAACGCCTTGGCGATGGTCGACTTTCCCGAGCCGGACAAACCGGTGAAAAAGACGGTAAAACCCCGTTGATCCAAAGGCCGGATGGCACGGCGCAGTTCGCCCACCACCTCGGGGAAGGAGAACCATTCTGGCACCTCCCGGTCATGCAAGACACGGCGCAGGAATTCCTCGCGGGAGATGCCCAGCAAGGTATCGCGTTCCCGCACTTCTTCCAGTGCGACGAAGGCCGCCCGTTCTTGCACAAAGACGTATTTCGGGGCCGTGACGATCTCTATGCCCAAGTCGGATTCCAATTCCCGCGCCAGGGACTGAGCCGCTTGAGGGGCATAATACGGCGTCGCGGAAGGATCTTGATCCGGGCTCGCCTGCTCCAAACCAACCACGAAATGGGTGCAGCCGAAATTGCGCCGCACGATGGCCTGTAGCACCGCTTCCCTGGGCCCGGCCCAACGCGGCGCCAATGGCATCAGGCTCAAGGCCGTGGTCTGTTCCGGAAAATGCTTGTGGGCATGTTCGTAGCAGCGTACCCGGGCGAAGTGTTCAAAGTCATCACTCTCGGACCCGCCCACGGACGGATGCAACAGCAAATGCGCCTCGACGCTCTTGGCGGCCCGGAATGCCACTTCAACCTGGGCCTTATGCATCGGCTGGTCGGTGTGATAGCCGACCACCCGCCGCCACCCCATTTTGCGGAAGCGAGCGCGGGTTTCGGAAGGCAGATCCCGCAAATATTGGAAATCATAATGGGACGGCAGAGAAAGACCGCGCAGGGTCCCCCCCAGGTAGACCGGGTTGGTCCGCCGCAGGAGATACTCCACGCCCGGATGGGAAAGATCCGTCGTTCCATAGACCTTTTGAGCTTCCCGCTCACGGTCCGGAGTCCAACGATCGGCCACATCCAGAACCGCCAACGGCACGCCTTCCGGATCGCGCAACGCGACGGAATCCCCATCCTTCAGGGAGTCAGCAAAAGCTTCGGGCACGTCGAGAACCACCGGCATGGGCCAGACCGTTCCATCCGCAAGACGCATTGTATCGACCACGGCGTCATAATCAGCCTGCCCCAGAAATCCCGTCAACGGCGTGAAGCCGCCATTGAGCAAAAGCTCCAGATCGCAAGTCTGACGGGGAGTCAGGTCCCAGGAGGGAAAAGGCCCACATTCCTTTTTCAGGCTCTCCGCCTGATCCGCGGGGAGCATCAAATCGCATAGGTCGCTACGGGTTCCGGTTGTCATACTAAGCCCTCAAACATTGGTCGAATCTGGATGTGGATCTGACGATCCCGAAGGAACACACCTACTTAGGTCAAGTCCGCTGATATTGCGATGAAAAAACGTTCCATCCAACCCAGAACACGCCCGAATTCAGCCCCGGTATCCCCGCCCCTCGCTCCAGGTTGACCGAAACAGCTTGCTTTCCAAGAACACTGTCGCCTATTTCCATAGCTCCCAGGTCCCTCTGTCACGAGAAGATGCGATGAAATCCGAACCGAATAGTACCGCGGCGAACTCAGACCCCATCGATCAAAAAGGCGACATCGATGCGGGCCGCAAGGTCCTGGAAATCGAGGCCGATGCCCTGCGCAAGATGGCTGAAGAGCTGGACGACACATTCGTCACCGCCCTCAATCTGTTATCGCCGCCTCAGGGCCGGGTCATTGTGACCGGCATGGGCAAGAGCGGCCACGTGGCGCGCAAAATCGCGGCGACCATGGCTTCCACCGGCATGCCCGCATTCTATGTTCATCCGGGAGAAGCCAGCCATGGCGACCTGGGCATGATCACCGAAAAGGACGCGATCCTGGCTTTATCCAATTCCGGGGAAACAGCGGAACTGGCGGACATCATCGCTTATTCGCGACGGTTCAACATTCCCTTGGTGGCCATCACACGCGAAGCCGACAGCCTGTTGGCCCGTTCCGCCGATGCCACGTTGGTCTTGCCGGAGGTCCCGGAAGCCTGCCCCATGGGTTTGGCGCCGACCACTTCGACCACCGCCTCTCTGGCTTTGGGGGATGCCATTGCCGTTGCCCTATTGGAACGGATTGGGTTTACCGCTTCGGACTTCCAGCAGCTCCACCCGGGCGGACGGCTCGGGGACCGGCTCAAGAAGGTGTCCGACCTGATGCACAAGGGCGACGAGATCCCGTTGATCGAGCCCTTTGCCCCCATGAGCGAGGCCTTGCTGGCCATGACCCAGAAAAGCCTGGGCTGTGTTGGCATTCGGGACAAGGAAGGCTTGCTGTTGGGCATCATCACCGATGGCGACCTGCGCCGTCACATGTCCGAAGGCTTGCTAGCCAAGACCGCGGGAGAACTGATGACCGTAAACCCCATCACCATCAGTCCCGACATGCTGGCCAGCGAGGCTCTGGGGATTATGAACGAGCGCAGCATCACAAATCTGTTTGTCGCCGAAAACGGGCAGCCCGTCGGCGTGGTGCATATTCACGACTTCCTGCGCGCCGGCATCGCCTGAAGTCTCTCGCGTTTGATCGGATTCGATCAATCGAATTGGACGGGCTTGCCCACCGCATGCGCAAGGGTCTCGGCCTCTTGGCGCACTTGGGCGTGGGTTTTCTTGGTGGTGATCAACAAGGGGACCCTCAGTCGTGGCTCCATATGATCCAGTTCCACCCGAAACCCGTTAGCCTCGCGGCGGCAGACGATTCTTTGATAGCGGCTCAATGGATAGCGGACGTCGCCAGCGGCGGCGGCGCCAAGCCCCTGCAAGGTGACGAGATCCGCGTCCGGGTCGATGGTCACGATACGGCCCCGCATCAAACCGCGAACGCCCAATATCAGGATTATCAGACCGGTCACGGCCAACACCGCGGCGAACACAGGGATCCCCGAGGCGGTTTCAGCAAAATAACTCACGCCGGCCAGACTGATACCCAAGAGCAACGCGATCCCGCCCCCGAAAAAAAGCACCGGGAGGCTTTCGGTGCTACGGACCACCCCTTTCAAGGGGCGTCGGGCGGGATCCAGGTGAAACTCGGCAACGGTCAGCCAAGGCCGGGAACCGGCCTCCATGTCAATCCTCGGCGGATCCCAGCAGCCCGCGATAGGCGTGCCAGGAGGCATGGGCGGCAATGGGCAGGGTCACCGCCAGGCCGACAAAGAAGACCGCCATGCCACAGAAGGTAAGCAGCGCAATCATCGCCGCCCACCCACTCATCACCCGCCAATTGGCGCGAACGGCCTTGACGCTGGCGATCATCGCATCAATGGCCGAGGCATTGCGATCAAGGATCATCGGGATGGACAATGCGCTGACCGCATAGGCAATGGTGGCGATCACCCCTCCGGCGATGGTGCCGATGATCAAGAAGGGCGCGGTCTGCGGCGCGGTCAGGATATGGCTGAGGAACGGTTCCATTTCCCAAGGGACCCCGGCGCTGAAGAAGACCGCGAAATCGAGCACCGCCGCCAGCATCCAGAACATGAACAGCATGGCCAGCACCAAACCAACCAGGGCCAACTGCCCGACACGCCCTTTGCAGCAGGTAAACATGCGCGAGAAATCCATGGCCTCGCCACGCTCGCGGCGTCGGCTGATCTCATGAAAACCAACAGTCAGAATCGGCGAAATGATCAAATAGCCGCCAGCCAAAGGAATGAACAGAGCCCCCTGCTCCTTGCTATCAAGCACCAAGAACATGGCCAAGGCCGCCAAGCCGAAGACCAGCCCATAGCCCAGGCTAATCACGAGATTGGCCCGGAAATCCGCCCAACCGGCCGCCAACCATTGGCCGGAATCATCTACCGAGGGGGCTTGAGTGGGACTGCTGGGCATTTCATCCAACGTGGCGCTCGCCATCATAGGTTCCTCCATTCGTGCAAAATCGCTCCCATCGCGCCGTGCTCTTTTGGTTCGGTCGCAATGGGGGCCGCTCTCTGGAACTCACAGTGGCAGGACCGCCTACAAATGCAAAGCAGAATTTTCACATATGAGAAAATGTGAATATACATATTTATGAATATAATTTGTGTTCAAATGCTCTAGCAACACACAAACCTAATGAACAACCTTGAAAAGCCCGTTCCGGTCGCGTAATCTCCGGTGGGAATCAGGTCATCCTGGATGAAGCCGGACGGGAATCCGGCTCATGGAAAACCAACGGGGTGCGACCGATTTGAACGGGGATGCTTTTTTATATATACGGGAGACGTCGATGAGCACCGATACGGCGCATGCAGTCGCTGGTGAGGAACACCACGAACACCATTGGGAGACTTCAACCGCGCCTTTGATTCTGGTGGCGGGCCTTTTCTTCATGGTCCCCATGGGCTTCTCGGCCTACTTCGTTTATGAAAGTATGATCCTGACAGCGCTGTTCTGCGGTGTCGGCACGCCGATGGTTGTTTGGGGCGTCGCCCGCTGGGTCGCGGAAGGCTTGGTCTACAAGCCCCTCAAGGATGGTCTTGCCGGGGTCGCGTTGCCGATCTTTATTGTTTCGGAAGTGTTCATCTTCCTGGGCCTGTTCGCCGGGTACTGGTCCATGCGCCTGCCCTTCGAGCATTGGCCGCCGGAAGGTACCCCGCATATTGACCTGATGCTGCCGGTGATCATGACCTTCTTGCTGTTGGCCTCCTCGGTGACCATCCACATCGGTGAAGAAAAGCTATTCCATAATCGTGACATGGAAGGCTTCCGCAAATGGCTGTTCATCACCATCCTCATCGGCTTGGTGTTCCTGATGTGCACCATCTACGAATATTCGCACCTGGCGCAATTGGGCTTTGTGCCTAGCACCAACGCCTTCTCCTCGGCGTTCTTCTCCATCACCGGCTTCCATGCATCGCATGTGTTCGTGGGTCTGGCGGCCTTTGTTGCCGTGGCGATCCCGGCCATGTCAGGGCGAACCAACGACACCTTCGTCAAATGTGTCTCCATTTACTGGCACTTTGTCGATGTGGTGTGGTTCTTCGTGGTCACGCAGATCTACTTCTGGTGATCCGGGCCATGGGGGAAAGAACGGTAAAACGCGGCCTGCTGGCCGTGCTGGTGGCCTGCGTGGCCTGGACCTCGGTCCAGTCCGTCGCGCAGGCCTCGGCGCCGTTCCGCAATCCCGAGTCCGACATGGACCCCGAAGTCTTCTCCATCGAAGAAAAAGATTTCCTGGGCGTGAAGCCAGACGGCAAGACCGCCTTGATTGATCAAGACGGCAAAAGCTTTCAACTGGGGGACCTGGTTGGCGAAAAACCCCTGATCCTCGTCTTGTCTTATTACATGTGCGACGGGACCTGTTCGGTTGTGAATCAGGATCTGGCGCAACAACTTGAGGGCATGGAACGTCTGATACCGGGCAAGGACTTCAACATTCTGACCCTGGCCTTCGACAAGAATGATACCCTCGATACCCTGCGCGAATTCCGCAAGCAGACCGGCCTGGCCGCCACCATGGACGGCTGGACTTGGGCTTTGTTCGAAGATCGCCTGGCCATCGAGCCTTTTACCGAAAAGCTCGGTTACAAGTTTTTCTGGTCGCCTCGCGACCGAACCTTTTTCCATCCCGGTGTCTATGTGGTGATTTCACCCGAAGGCCGGGTCACCCGCTATCTCTGGGCCTTGAACGTGGATCCTTCCGACGTGGAACTGGCATTGCTGGAATCCAGTACCGGAAAGATGAAAGCGACACCCCGGGACCTCATTAATTTCGCGGTCAGTCTTTGCTATTCCTATAACTTCGAGGAAGGCCGCTATACTTATAATCTCCCCCTGTTTATCGCCCTGGGTTCCCTGGGTTTGGGGGTGGGATCTTTCACGGCGGCGTCGGTGTACTTCGTCCGCCGCCGCAAGAGGGAGGCAACTCAATGAAACTAAGAAATTTGTGTAACTGGGGGTTCCAAGGGATGCTCATGCTCGGGGCGATGGCCGTCTCGGGGGCCGCATTGGCCAACGACGCCGCGGGCGAATTGCCCGATCCGGTCGGTGACTGGGATATTCTTTGGTTCAAGGTCTTGGCCGATATCGTGATCATCGGCGTGATCTTTGGCGTTGTCGCCCTGTATTGGCTGGTCAAGTACCGGGCCAAGAGCCCCGACGATGTGGGTCGGCTTCCCAAGCTTTCCCGGGCGCAGGCCATTTCCTGGGCCTTGATCCCGGCAGCGGTCTTCATGGCCGATGACTTCTTCCTCGCCGCCAAAGGCTGGACCGTTTGGAACACCTTCCGCCGGGTCCCCGCCGATGCGGTGGAGATCAAGGTGATCGGTTACCAGTGGTATTGGGAGTTCGAATACGAGAACGGCGTGGTCAGCGACGAGTTGCACGTCCCCATCGGCAAGCCGGTGGTGCTGCGCATGACCTCCGAGGATGTCATCCATTCCTTCTACATGCCCGACTATCGGGTGAAGGAAGACGTGATGCCGGGCCGCACGACCTATGTCTGGTTCCTGCCACGCTCCACCGAGGAAGTGGTGGCATTGCGCGACATCAAAACCACGCCGAATATCGAAGATATGTCGGACGAGGAAAAGATGGTCAATATCGTCTGTACCGAATACTGCGGCATCTCCCATTCGGAGATGAACGGCGAGGTGCTGGCCGAATCCTTTGAGGAATTCCAGAAGTGGCTTGAGGAAGAGAAAGCCTCGGCCATGCTGGAATCCCAAACCAACAATAGCTAACGGAGGACGCTGAACATGTCCGCTTCACATTCCGCGGCCGCCGAAGGCGGTCTGGGTGGGGTCTTCAAAGAATGGCTCTTTACCACTGATCACAAGCGCATTGGCGTATTGTACCTGGTCGGCTCTTTTGCCGCCTTTGCCGTGGCCGGGTTCTCGGCCATGGTGCTGCGCCTGGAACAGCATTCCATCGGTGCTCAGGTGATCGAAACCGGCATGGATTATAACCATGCTCTGTATTTCCACGGCACGGCGATGATCCTGGCCTTCCTGATCCCGGGATTGACCGGCTTTTTCGCCAACTATTTCCTGCCGTTGATGATCGGCGCTAACGACGTGGCCTTTCCGCGGGTCAACGCCCTGTCGGTGTGGCTGTTTTATGCCGCCATCGTGTTGGCGCTGCTGACCTACGTCGTGCCCGACGGCCCGGACGTCATGTGGACCGGTTATCCGCCCTACTCGGTGACCACGGAATCCAACACCGCCTTCTATGTGTTCGCGGTCCATCTGTTGGGCTTCTCGTCCATCTTGGGCGCGGTGAACTTCCTGGTGACCGTGATCTTCCTCCGCGCACCGGGCATGGGTTGGAACCAACTCAACATCTTCACCTGGACCACGGTGGCTGCCTTTGTCATGCAGCTGGTATTCATTCCGGTGCTGGCCGCCGCGGTGACCATGGTGCTGTTCGACAAGTACCTGGGCACCCACTTCTTCGACCCAGCAGCGGGCGGTGACGTACTGCTCTATCAGAACCTGTTCTGGTTCTACTCCCATCCGGCGGTGTACGTGATCCTGCTGCCGGCCGTTGGGATCCTGTTCGAGATCCTGGCGACCATGGGCAAGAACCGGGTGTTCAACTACAAGGTCTGTGTCTATGGCGGCATCTGGGGCATCGTCTTGATCTCCGGCGAGGTTTGGGTTCACCACCTCTATGTGGCGGGTATGCCGGACTGGCTGCGCATTGGCATGATGGTCAGCACCCTGCTGATCTCGGTGCCGGTAGGCCTGTTGCTGATGTCTCTTTGGGGCACTCTGTACAAGGCGGCCATCACCTTCAACGTCGCCATGTGGTATGCGGCGGCCTGTCTGTTCCTGCTGCTGGTGGGCGGCCTGACCGGTATTCCGCTGGCCCTGCCGGTGATTACCGTGAACCTGTCGGAAACCAGCTTCGTGCACGCCCACTTCCACTTCGTGATGGCCTTGTTCTCGACCTTTGCCATCATCGGCGGCGTCTACTACTGGTTCCCGAAGATGACCGGGCGCATTGCCGACGGCAAATATGCCATGGTGGGCTTTTGGCTCAATACCATCGGGGTGAACGTTACCTTCTGGCCGTTGTTCATCATCGGCATGGAAGGCATGCCTCGTCGCTATTGGGACTACGCCATGTTCCCGCAGTTCGAGCCCTATCACAATGTCGCCACCTACGGCGCATTGATGATCGGTGCGGGCATGCTGATCACCCTGACCAACTGGATCCGGGCGGCCTTTGCCGGGCCGATCTCACCCGCGAACCCCTGGAACTCCCAGTCCCTGGAATGGACCCATTGTCCGAACCCGCCGGGACCGGGTAACTTCCCGGAAAATGTGGTCCTGGATTCAGAGTGGGGCCCCTACGAATACGACAAGCGCTGATCCTTGCGGATCACCAATGAACAAGGGAGGCCGTGACGGCCTCCCTTTTTTTGGTTATAGAAAGACCCATGATGAACAACGATTCCAACAAACCCCGCGTGCCGAGCGCGGCAAAATGGTGGGCGGCGGGCGGCCTGATCCTTGTCGCGGTGCTGCTTTATGCCAGCATCATGTACAAGATCGCCCACTACGGTCCTTGATCCAATCATGACCACGGCAACCCTCCTTCCCCATGTGAATGCCGGGCTGAATGCCCTCAGCACCCTGCTGTTGATCACCGGCTTTTTCCTGATCAAGACGGGACGCCAGGAGACCCACAAGAAGGTGATGATTGGTGCGCTGACCGTGTCGGCGATCTTTCTCGCCAGCTACCTGATTTATCACTTCACCGCGCCGATCTTCGTATTCCGCGGCGAAGGCTGGATCCGCCCTGTCTACTACGGGATGCTGATCAGCCATGTGGTGCTCTCGGCGCTGGTGGTGCCGATGATTGCCATGCTGGTCTGGAACGCCCTCAAGGGCCGCTTTGACCGGCACAGGAAATGGGCCCGTTGGACCTTTCCCACCTGGATCTATGTCTGCGTCACAGGCGTGCTTATTTACGCCATGCTCTATCACCTGTATCCGAGCAACGCATGACCGCCGGTCGCGAGACCCGGTCCTGGGCGCTGATTGCCGTCGCCACCCTCGGGCTGGCCGGGCTTTTGGCGTTGCTCTTGGTGCTGTCGCGGGTTCCCTATGCGGACCAAGTCCTGCCCTGGGATCTGGAGACCTTCTTCTATCGGGCCCTAATCACCCATGTGGTGTTTTCCACCGTCGCCTGGTTCCTGTCTCTGCTTGCGCTGTTGTCGGCGGAACAGATCCCGGATTCATCGGGCAGCTTGCCCCGCCGCGCCGGACCGGCACTGGCTGTTGTCGGTAGCCTGTTGCTGCTGGCCCCCGCCTTGTTGGACCTGGGCGAGGCCTCGATCAATGACTACGTGCCGTTGGTGGATCATCCCCTGTTTCTGGCTGGTTTGGGGTTGTTCGTGGCCGGGGTCGCCGTGCCGGTGATTCGATTGTTCCTGCAACCCCGCATTCTGCGCAGGCCGCAAGGGACCGGACTGGCGGCCCTGGGCCTGATTTTCCTGCTCGCATTGGTGACTACCGCTATTGTCTTTGTCCGCCTGCATCGGGGCATGGACGAAGCCATGGGCCAGGCCCTGTATCGGGATCGGCTGTTCTGGGGCGGCGGGCATCTGTTGCAGGTGGTCAATACCGGGCTGCTGCTGTTGGCCTGGGACCGGCTATGCCAGGGTACCACGGGGCAACCGCCCCTGGGCCCCCTCAGCTTCAAGAGCGTCTTTCTCGTCTTGTTGGCCGTTTCCCTTGCCGGGCCGATTTATGCGCTGGTCTTCGACCCGTTGGGATTGGCCTACAAGGAAGCCTTCACGAATCTGCTTTGGACCGGCTTGGTGCTACCGCCCTCGGTGGTCCTGATCGGCCTGCTGGTCCGCCTGAAACAGTCAGCCGCCTGGCAAGGAGCACCGGAAGGGCCGGGGCTGGCCCTGTCGCTGGTCTTGTTTGCCGTTGGCGGATTGCTGGGTTATGCCCTGGGTGTCGCCGATACCCGCACCCCGGCCCATTACCACGCGGTGATCGGCGCGGTGAATTTGGCCTTCATGGTTTGGTTCCTGGTCGGTCTGCCGCCGTTGCTCAACCGACCGGCGCCGCGCCGCAAGAGTGTCCGGGCCATGGGCTGGCTCTATGGGATCGGTCAATTGGTTCATGCCCTGGGGTTATTCGCCGCCGGGTCCACCGGCGTGCCACGCAAGACTGCCGGAATGGAACAGGGCCTCGATACCATCGCCAAGAAGGTTTCCATGGGCGTCGCCGGTGTCGGTGGACTGCTGGCGGTGATCGGCGGGATTCTGTTCATCTGGCTGGCCGCCAAAATGCTGCTCAAGCGGGATCCAAGCCCATGACCCGCCGCTTGGATAAAAGTGTTGCCACCCTAATGGTGGTCATGACCCTGGCCCTGTTCGGGCTGTCCCAGCCGGGCCTGTGGTCACTGCCCGACAGCCCCCCCATTCCCGCCATGGACGCCGTGGCCGCCTTCATCGACCTAAGGACGGCCCAGGAAGCGGCCCACAAGACCGGCGAAACCGACGACGGCATCGCCATCGTCCGTCCCCCTGCCGGAGATGTGTATCTCCAGGCCGAGCGTTTCCGCTTCCTGCCGAAACTGGAATTGGAGCAAGGCCAGACTTACACCCTGCACGTCATGAGCGCCGATGTCCCCCACGGCTTGACCCTGCCCGATCTGGGCATCGCGGAACTACTCATTCCCGGTGTGCCGGTCACCGTCACGGTGACTCCCGGCGATGGTAACCGTCTCGCTATCCGTTGTAGTGAGTATTGCGGTCTGGACCATTCCCGCATGGAAAGCTGGATCAGAATCCTCCCGCCCCGGGGCAAATAAGATAAATCGAATGTAAAACTCTTGAGTATTCACCAGTTTTGGGGCATTATTCCGGACAAAATACACACAGGGAGTATGGGAAATGACGTTTCGGGGATACCTGGAGCTCTGCAAGCCGCGCATTGCCTTCATGATCGCGTTGACCGCGGTCACCGGCTATGCCGCTGTCGCACCCACCGTCGATCCCATGCAGGCCCTACCGCTGTTCCTGGCCATGGTACTGGGCTCTTCGGGCGGTGCCGTGTTCAATCATTTTTGGGACCGGGACCTGGACAGCCAGATGGCCCGGACCGCCAATCGTCCGCTGGTCAATGGCGCCATGGCCGATCCGCGCCATGCCTTGTGGTTTGCCGCGATTCTCGTGACCGCCGGATGCGCCCTGGCCGTGACGGCCCTCAACTGGGCGGTGGCGGCCCATTTGTTCCTCGGTGCCTTTGTCTATGCCATTGTCTATACGGTCTGGCTGAAGCGCCGCACTTGGCTGAATATCGTATTCGGCGGCGCTGCCGGGAGCTTCGCCATTCTGGCCGGGGCCGCCGCCTCGGATCCGTCCTTGTGGCTGCTGCCCATGCTGATGGCCATCACCTTGTTCCTATGGACCCCGTCGCATTTTTGGGCGTTGGCCATCCTGCTCAAGGATGACTATGCTAAAGCCGGCGTGCCCATGCTGCCGGTGCTGGTGGGCGATGCCCGCTGCGCCAAGTATATTCTCTGGAACAGCTTGGCGCTGGTCGCTTCGACCCTGCTGCCCTGGGCTTTCGGCGCGCTGGGCGCGGTCTACGGCCTGCTGGCCACCGCCGCCGGAGGCTGGTTCCTGATGCGCAATTGGGCCTTGGTCCAAGAGCCGAGCCGCGACAACGCGCGCAGCACCTTCCTGGGCTCCATGTTTTACCTGCTGGCCATCTTCATCGCCGTGGTGGTGGACAAGCACGTGGCCTCTCTTCTGTTCTGATCGACGATCATGGTCGGGGATTCCTCATCGCCCCGCGCCGTGGGCATCTGGCTGCTGGTCTGTTGTGCCCTGGTCGCGATCATGGTTTGCGTCGGCGGACTGACCCGTCTGACTCACTCCGGCCTTTCCATGGTCGAATGGAAGCCTCTGACCGGCTTTCTGCCGCCCCTGAACCAAGCCGACTGGGAAAGCCTGTTTGCGGCCTACCGTACCTCGCCGGAATTCCTTGAGATCAATCGGAACATGACCTTGGAGAGCTTCAAGGGCATATTCTGGCTGGAATTCATCCATCGGGTGATCGGACGGCTGGTCGGCCTGGCCTTTGCCCTGCCGTTTCTGTGGTTCCTGATTCGCGGTCAACTGGCCCGTTGCCTGGTTTGGCGGCTTGTCGGCTTTTTCATCCTCGGCGGCCTGCAAGGGGTCATGGGTTGGTACATGGTGATGAGCGGTCTGGTGGATCGTCCCGACGTCAGTCATTATCGTCTGGCGGCCCATCTTGGACTGGCCTTCCTGATCTTCGCCTTGATGTTCCGTCAGGCCCTGGCCCTGCTCGACCCTTTTGCCCGCCACGCGGAAGTGACCGCCGGGCCGCTCCGCCTGCCAACGCGCCTTCTATTGGGTTTGGTATCAGTCACGGTCATCGCCGGGGCCTTTGTGGCAGGGCTGGATGCGGGGCTCAGCTACAATACCTTCCCGCTCATGGGCGGGCAGTTGATCCCCGACAATCTCGGGCATCTGGATCCCTGGTACCTGAATCCGTTGGAGAACACCGTGATGGTCCAGTTCGATCATCGGGTCCTGGCCCTGACCACCACCAGCTTGGCCTTGTGGCTCGGCTGGCAGGGGCGTAACGAGATCGCGTTTCCGGTGCTGGCCCTGGTGGCCGTTGTCCAGTTAAGCCTGGGCATTCTGACCTTGTTGCTGGAGGTACCAGTCGCTCTGGGCTCGCTGCACCAGATGGGAGCCCTGGCCCTCTTCACCGCCACCCTTTGGGCGCTGCACCGCATACGTCCCATTCCAATTTCCACATTTCTCGACAAAGGTGTTCCATGCCCCGTCCGGTAAAATGGGTGCTCTGGCTGCTGCTTGCCGCCGTTGTGCTGCCCCTGCCCTTGCTGATGTACAAGCAGATCGCTTCGAACATGATCGGCGGGGTGACCGAGATCGAACACCTGGCCAATCTGCCAGAGACCCAGCGCAAGGCCCTTGAAGCGGATATGATGGCGCAGGTGGATGCCGGGCAGGCCCATTTGTTGGCGCTCTCCACCCAAGGGAAGTCGGTGATCGAGGTCGATAAACGGGGCGCTTATGCGGTGGTCCAGGCCTTCATCCGTGAATTGGTGGGGCGCACCAAGATATTGCGTTTTCCTTCGTTGGAATCATCGCTGGTGGTGCCAGGCAAACCGGGGGTGTTCTCCATCCGCTCGGCGGTCATCTGGTGGGAGGGCAGGGAATACCGACCCGCCCCGTTCGAATCCGTGGTGATTTATGAAGGGGACGGCAAGTGGCGGTTGGACTGGCTCAATATCCAACGCCGCAAAGGCAAGATCAGGGTTGGGCAAAAGTTCGTCATGCCAGGATTCGAGGGGGGTGGCGCCATGATCAAAACCGGCGTCGGCCCCGGCCAATAGACGATCTCTCCTTGGTTGCCACTGTCTTTGCCGAATTCAGCTTCCTCGTTTTAGATCACCGCTTCCAAGGTGAAGAAAGCCATGTCTTCGTCAATGTCCTGGAAGCGAAAATCAATGGGCCGAGTGGCGCGCAGGGCGATATCCATGAAACCCACACCGGCGCCCTTGGAGCCTTTCGGCACCGCGCCACGCAATACTGCCTTGAAGCGTTTCTTGATTTCATCGCGGGTCATGCCTTGGATTTCGCTCAAGGCCGTATTCAGGCGCTGGACTTCGCTTGAGCGGATCATATTGCCGCAGACCACGAAATAGGCATCATCCCGGCGCCCGACCACCAAAACCCCATGACGCAGTTCCCCGCTGAGACCGTCCTGTTCGGGTTCGGCTTCTTCGGAGTATCGAATGATGTTCTGCATCTGCTCGACGAACACGGAAAACACCCCCCGGGCCGACCGGGTATCCGCGCCATCCATGGACATCTTGCGCTTCAGGGCGTCACCGATCCCTGTCAGGACCTTTTCGTTCACGGCCCCGCTGTAGCAGAAAAGCACTTCATGTCCTCTCAGATAGGTTCTGAGATCGTATATGGAATCCCCGATCATCACCGCTCCTTCGGTGCGGTCCACCCCGCCCCGGGGAACCTGCTTGAAGATGTTAAGGGATACATCCTTGCTTGACCACCCGCAACTTCTCCAATTTGCTCAGTGATGGATATCCCGACTCCACCTTTTGGTGGAGGCCGTGATTGATTCATCGAGACGGTTATGGTGAACTGTGAATCGGGGCGGCGTGGCGCGATCCACGTATTGTGTGATGGGACGGATGATAGGCATGGCGGACAAGCCTGCAGACGACGCGGCGGTCGACAGCAATTATCTGTTGGCCCTGGCGCGCAAAAAATCCAAACAGTCCCGTTCCGAACTGGCCAAGATGGTCGCCGCCTTCTTCAATACAGGCAGCGACGAGCTGAATGACCGGGCCCGGTCATTGATCTACGATATCCTGCATCAGGTCATCGCCGACGTGGAAAACTCGGTGCGCCATAACCTGAGCGAGGTGTTATCGGAACAGGACACGGCGCCGCGTGATCTATTGCGGTTTTTGGGCAACGACGAGTTCGCCGTCGCCGAACCAATCCTTCTGCACAGTCAGGTGCTGATGGACGAAGACCTGATCGAGATCATCCGCCACCGGACCCTCGAACACCAAATGGCCATCGCGGCACGCCGCAATATCAGTTCTGATCTGTCCCATGAACTGGCGCTGACCGGCGAGGAAAGCGTGATCCTGCGGCTGCTGCACAATGGCGATTCGGATATTTCCCGCCAGACCATGGAATATCTGGTCGAAAAATCCCGCACCATGAGCTCCATCCAGGAACCCATCGTCCGGCGCAATGATCTGGACGAGGACCTGGCGCGCAAGATGGTGTTTTGGGTCAGCGCCGCCTTGCGCAGCTATATCTTGGAAACCTGGCGCCTGGACCCGGCGCTGGTGGACGAGGCTCTGGAAAAAACCATCATCAAGGAACGCCGCCTTTACGAACTGGCCGGACGCAAATTCGTCCCTGGACAGGATCTTATCTCCACCCTCATGGCGACGCAGGAAGACCGCATGCAGTTGCTTGTTGCCGCCTTGCACGAGGGCGAGGTGCCCTTGTTCATCAGCATGTTCCGTCAGGTTAGTGGCCTGCGTGCGCGGTTGGTCCGACGGATTTTGTTTGAACCGGGCGGCGAAGGCCTTGCCATCGCCTGTCGTGCCATCGGTCTGAATCGGGATGCCTACGGCGACATCTACGTGCTTTCGCGCATGGCCCGGGCCGGTGCCGGGGAGGACATCGCCACCGATCCTGAACCCAAAACCGCCTTGGACTTCTTTGATTCCGTCACCCATGAGGCCGCCGAACGGGTGGTCAAACTCTGGTCCAGAGGCACGGATTTCCTGTCTGCGGTTCGAGAACTACAGCTGTCAGGTGATCGGGGCAAATGACATGGGCGATCGCAAGGGCACCACGCTTGACGACCTTGATCAAAGCCTGACTCTCGACGAGGAACGCCGGGCCCGCCGTCATGCGCTCTTGCGCCGCGAGCAGTTGGTTGGATTGCTGGACGACTGCATCTTTGAAACCGATGCCCATCTGCGACTTACCTCGATCTCCGACCCATCGGTGCGGCACTTGGGATACTACCCGGTGGAACTGGTGGGCTGTTTGCTTGATGACATCATCCGGCCTGTTCTGCACCGGCCCAATGCCACTCCGGAACAAAAGCGCCAGCCATTCCGCGACCTGATCCATCGCTATGAGAATCGGGATGGAAAGCTGGGCTTGGTCCGGGTGAGCACAACGCCGCTCTACGATCCAGCCGACGGCAGCTTTCTTGGTCTCCTTGGCAAGCTTGCCGATGCCAGCGAAAGCGTGCTGGCCTGGCAAACCCTGAAAAAGGTATCCCAGGTGCTGGATGCCGAGTTCGTGCCCTTGACCATCACCGGCCCCGATCACGGAATTCTGTTCAGCAATCCTCGATTCCGGGAAATCACGGGATATGGAGAAGGCGAACTTCGCCGTCTGTCGCGGAGTAATCTGGTCTTTCTTTCCCCCGACGATCCGACTCCGGACCAGATCGAGGATCGCCTGACGCGCCACGGCGCATGCCGGGGGCAGTCTTTTTATCGCAATCGGCGGAGCGATCTGTTCGAGGTGGAGGAAATCGGTTTCCGCTTTGTCGCGGGGCCCGAACGCACCCCCATGACCCTGTGGTTGCTATTCGACGAACAGGCCCGGCGCATGGCCGTTTCCATTCCAGCATTTGGCGAGCAGGCGGGGGTGGAAAAGACCCTCGGTCATGCCAGTCGCATTCTCGGCATGATCTCGGTGCTTGCCGCTCTGGTGCCTGGATTCCCCACGGCTCAGGCCGCCCCGTCGTTAGGCACCGGCACCAAATTAGCGGCGGCGGCAACGGTGGACTCCAACGCCGGAGAGATCTTGAAGAACCTCCCCCGTCGTCAGCGGGAGGTCTTGTCATTGATGATGAAAGGCTATTCCAACAAGCATATCGCCCGTCAACTGGGCATTTCCGAGGCCACGGTCAAAAGCCACGTGCGGGCGGTCTGCGACCGGTTGGGCGCCGAGAATCGGACCCAAGCCGTGGTGCTCGCCACCAACCTGGGCGTCAAGGTCTCATGAATGCTTGGCGGATTCTTCGACCAGGGAATCGGGGGTATAGAGGCCAACTGTTTCCGGGTCGATCCCCATCTGGCTGCACAAACTGACGATCTCGATTTGGTCCGCCAGGTTTTTTTCGCCGTTGGCTTCACTCACCGCCAGGCAAACCCGTATCAACAGGTGGGCCGTGGTCGGTTCCCCTTCAACAAAATCCAATACCAACTGTAAAGCCGATGCGTGCCCCTCCTTGGGGTGCTGGAGAATGGCATCCGAAAACCCATTGAACAGATCCACGCCTTCATGAGGATCGAAAACGCGGAGCGATTCCAGGGTTTCCAGGATCTGGTCCACCCGTACCCGTTCGCCTAACGAAACCTCGCCGTCCGCCGCGGCAACCAGCGCACAGGCGGCCATGGATGCACGCAAAAACGGTCGATTGCGCTGCCGCTCCAACTCTGCTTGGAATCGTTCGGTCAGGACGCTCAAAAAACCCATGAATCCCCCCTCCTCTCGGATCAATGGCTAGTTCACCATGCCGGAACGCTCTTCGCAAGACTTCCATTTGCCCAAGAATCCAGCACACCGTTGGATCCACCAGCCTATATTGCACCGCACCACTCCTTACGGATAGGAGGACCTTTTTTAAGTCCATGATTTGAGCGAATAAATCCTCTTATGCGCATAAATTACTCGCGAACTGCGATCAAACGATGTAGACAGAAAGCGTTCCGGTGAGGTAACATTCCCTACGCTTTGGTATAGTTCTGTGACTTATTGGAACGACTTGATTGTTGCCAGCACCACCAGTTGATGAATCGACAAAAAAGCCGACGAACGGATTGAGCCGATGCGTATTATTCTCGCCGACGACCATGCCTTGATCAGGGAAACGCTCTCTTTGTATCTGACTCGTTTGGCCGACGATGTCACGGTACTCGAAGCGTCCAGTTTCAACGAAGCCCATGCCGAGATGAAAAACGGTGGCGGCGCGGATTTGGTCATCCTGGATCTGGTAATGCCGGGAATGAAGGACTTTGCCGGTCTGATTACGCTGAAGGATGAATATCCCGAATTGCCCGTGGTCATCCTGTCCGCCGCCGTTGAATCCCATCAGGCGAAACGGAGTCTGGAACTGGGTGCGCGAGGCTATATCCCCAAGACCATTCGCGGCCCGCAATTGATCGACGCGCTGAAAAAGGTTCTCGATGGAGAACGCTTCGTGCCCGACGACCTGTTGGTTGATATCGAATCCCAACCGGAAGTTTCGGCCCTGACTCAGCGCGAACGGGAAGTCCTGGTTCTGCTCACCCAGGGTCATTCCAACCGGGACATCGCCGAGCGTCTGGGGATCAAGGAAATTACCGTCAAGGTTCATCTTAAATCGGTGTTCCGCAAGTTCCAGGTCAGCAACCGCACCCAGGCGGTGCGCAAGGCCATGGACCTGGGACTGGCCAGCCCGGGCTGAGCCGGGCGGTGCCCCCCTCCTCGCTTCCCATTGTTTTACGAATCGACCCGGATGCCTCTATGGCCGTTGATCCGGCGATGGTGCTGTCGCGGGTTCGTCACGACCTTCGCCAGCCATTGCAGGCCATGATTTTGTTGCTGGACGTCCTCAAGACCGAAGAGCTCGCCGAGAGTTCGGTCCGGTTGGTGGAAAAGCTGGAACGAGCCGCTGGCAATCTGGGAGTCCTGCTGGATCAGGTGCTTGATTACGCCTGGCTCACCTCAGGCGAGATCTCTGTCGTCACCACCACCATTCCTTTGGCGCCGCTTGTGCATCGACTGTGGCAGGGGGATGTGACGATGGAAATCGACAACCTTTCGCTCGCCAGCGACCCCAAGCTGCTCGAAATGGCCTTGCGCCCAGTTATGGACAACGCCATCCGACAGGGTTCCGCGTCTTTTCACTGCCGTCGCGAGAATGGAAGGCTCAGGATCGAGATACGCGATGAAGGCCCTGGCATTCCGAGCGAGGAGGTCGCGCGGATCTTCGATCCCTTTTTCCAAGGAGAGTCCGGCACGGCCGGTCCTGGACCAGGCCTGGGACTGGCCACGACCCGGCAGGCGACAGCATTGCTCGGCGGCTCCATTGAAGTTGCCTCGGCCCCGGGGAAAGGCTCGTGCTTCTGCCTGGACTTTCCCCTCGCCAAATAGAATCGGCGGCAACCATATCTTGGCATCACCGCAGAGTTCGTCTACACCCATCGGGTCGCAAGCCTGAGGAGAACCGCCCATGATTCCCCGTTATTCCCGTCCCGAGATGACCGCCATTTGGGAGGCCGCTAATAAGTTCCGCATCTGGTTCGAGATTGAGGCCCATGCCTGCGACGCCCAAGCGGAATTGGGCGTTATACCCAAGGCGGCAGCCAAAGCCGTTTGGGACCGTGGCGATCTCCCTTATACACCCGAGCGCATCGCCCGCATTGATGCCATCGAGATGGAAACCAAGCATGACGTCATCGCCTTTCTGACCGAGTTGGCCGAACATGTGGGCGAGGATGCGCGCTTCGTGCATCAGGGCATGACCTCGTCGGATGTGCTGGATACCTGTTTTTCAGTGCAGCTCAGTCAAGCCGCCGACATTTTGCTGGCCGACCTGGACAGGGTCCTGGCGGCGCTGAAAAAGCGCGCCATGGAAACCAAGATGATGGTCTGCATGGGCCGCTCCCATGGCATCCATGCCGAGCCTTCCACCATGGGCTTGAAGTTCGCCCGCTTCTATGCCGAGTTCGCCCGCAACAAGGAACGCCTGCAATGGGCCCGCGAGGAAGTGGCCACCTGCGCCATCTCCGGCGCCGTTGGCACCTTTGCCAACATCGACCCGGCGGTCGAGGAATACGTGGCCCAGAAGCTGGACCTGCAAGTGGAGCCGGTCTCCACCCAGGTGATTCCGCGTGATCGCCACGCCATGTTCTTTGCCACTCTCGGCGTCATTGCCAGCTCCATGGAAAACCTTGCCACCGAGGTCCGCCACCTGCAACGCACCGAGGTGCGCGAGGCTCAGGAATACTTCGCCCCGGGGCAAAAGGGCTCGTCGGCCATGCCCCATAAGCGCAATCCGATCCTCACGGAGAATCTGACCGGGCTGGCACGCATCGTCCGTTCGGCGGTGGTCCCGGCGCTGGAAAACGTCACTTTGTGGCATGAGCGCGATATTTCCCATTCCTCGGTGGAACGGATGATCGGCCCGGATGCCACCATCACCCTGGACTTTGCCCTCAACCGTCTGGTCGGGCTGGTGGATAAGTTGGTGGTCTATCCGGAAAACATGCTGGATCATCTGAATGCCTTTGGCGGTATCCATGATGCCCAACGGGTGCTGCTATTCCTGACCCAGAATGATGTATCCCGCGAGGACGCCTATAAGATCGTTCAACGCAATGCCATGCGAGTGTGGAAGAGCTTCGGCATCGACCCGGACGACCCCAGCAAGGCCGCCGAACTGGATGAACTGGACCGACTGGCCGCCGAACACGACAATCGGTTGTTCTTCTTCCTGTCCCACGACGAAGATCTGGCGCGGGTGCTTGATGTAACCAAACTGAGCAGCCTGCTGGATGAAGACTCACTAAGCTATCACACCAAGCGAGTGAACGAGATCTTCCGACGTATCTTCGGCGAAAACTGATCGAGGTTCCCATGAGCTATCATTTCACCACCACTCTTTCCACCTCCATGGATGCCGCCATCGAGACGGTCACCGCGGCCCTTCAGGCCAAGGGGTTTGGTGTCTTGACCACCATCGACGTGGGAGCGACGCTGAAAAAGAAGCTGGACGTGGATTTCCGGCCCTACGTGATCCTCGGTGCCTGCAATCCGGGCTTCGCCCACAAGGCGTTGCAGGCCGAGGACAAGATCGGTGTCATGCTGCCTTGCAATGTGATCTTGCAGGAATCCGAAGCCGGGACCATCGAGGTTTCGGCGGTGGACCCGATTGCCTCCATGCAGGCCATCGAGAACCAAGCCCTGGGCGATATCGCGACACAGGTCCAAGGACTGCTCAAGTCCGTCATCGACGAACTCTGAAGGATTGGCCCCTTGGATCGTCGACAATTCCTCATCGGCGGTAGCGCCCTGGTGGCAAGCACCGCGCTCCCGCGCCTCCCTGCCGAGGCCATGGAATCCCGTCGACTGACCGCCAAACCGGCGACCGTCGCCTTTTTTGGTCCCGAGGAACCGGCCACGCCGGTCTGGGCCTATGACGGGGCCGTTCCGGGGCCGGTCCTGCGTGCCAAGCAAGGGGAATCACTGAAGGCTACCCTGGAGAACGGTCTGGCTGACCCGACGACCATCCATTGGCACGGGTTGCGGACACCCAACGCCATGGACGGCGTGCCCTTTCTGACCCAACCGCCCGTCCTGCCCGGAGAAGACTTCCTGTACGATATTCCGCTCCAGGATGCCGGAACCTTCTGGTACCACCCCCACGTCAACAGTGCCGAGCAGGTGGGGCGCGGGCTGTCCGGTGCCCTGGTGGTGGAGGAAAAGGACCCGCCCCGCGTGGACCGGGACCTGGTCTGGCAGATCGATGATTGGCGGCTCCAGGAGGATGGCAATTTGGCTCCCTTCGGGGGCTTTCATGACAAAGCCCATGGGGGTCGACTGGGTAACGTCGCCACCATCAACGGCAAGGTGGGCGAATCGTTACGGGTCAGAGCAGGCGAGCGCATCCGATTGCGGCTCGTCAACAGCGCTAATGCCCGCACATTCGGGCTTTCCTTCGGCGATTTGGATCCCTGGCTCATGGCCCGTGACGGCCATCCGGTCGAACCGCGACGCATGGGCACCGGCCTGGTGGTCCTGCCTCCCGGCGGACGGAGTGATCTGATCATCGATCTGAACGGCAAGCCGGCAGACAAGATCAAGGTCGTGGACAGCTACTATTCCCGGTCGGTCTACACCCTCGCAGAGATTCACTATTCGGACGAGTCCCCCTTGCGACGCGCCCCCCTGCCCACCCCCAATCCTTTTCCCGCCAATCCGGTGGCCCTCCCCGATCCCAAGATCACCGAAATCCATGAAATGGTGTTCCAGGGCGGCGCCATGGGCGGCCTGCGCAGCGCCGACTACAAAGGCACCGAAATGGGCCTGCGCGAGATCGCCCAAATGGGTCTGGTCTGGGCAGTGAACGGCAAGGTCCTGCCGCCGATGGAAGAAGGGGACCTGGGCGACCCGATGCTGGACATGAAACTAGGCCGTACCTATCGTTTGCGCTGGCGCAACGATACGGCTTTCGACCACCCCATCCACATGCATGGCCATTCGTTCCACCTGCTGTCCCGCAACGGCAAGAATCTGGAAAGGCCGGTGATTCTGGATACAGTTCTGATTCAGCCAGACCAATATGTGGACGTGGCTTTCGTCGCCGACAATCCGGGTGACTGGGCGCTGCATTGCCATATTCTTGAACATGCCGCCGCCGGGATGATGGGATTCCTGCGGGTAAGCTAAAGTATCCGTCTTGATCAAGGACTGATACTTTAGGGCCTGGAGACTGTCAAATCCTAGTGGTTCAAACCAGATGTGCATTGCAAAATTGACAGCGATGTGACACACCATCGGCAGTCGCGTCAGCCACCCAGGACCCTGGTTCATGGCCTCAGCAAGTCCATCGGAAACGCCGCCCCGCCTCGAATTGATCGGTGTCAGCAAACGCTTTCCCGGCTGCCTTGCCAACGACGACATTTTCCTGACCATCGCCCCCGGTGAGATCCATGCTCTGCTGGGTGAGAACGGCGCCGGGAAGAGCACGCTGGTTAAGTACGTTTATGGTGTCCAAAAGGCCGATTCCGGCCATATGCGCTGGGAAGGCCGGGAATGCCATCCGGATTCGCCACAGCGAGCTCGGGCCATGGGAATCGGCATGGTGTTCCAGCATTTCTCCCTGTTCGAAGCCATGACCGTGCGGGAGAACATCGCCCTCGCCCTGCCCGCCGAGGAAGCGGGCACCGGCAGCGGCCTGCGCAAGCGAATCGTATCGGTCTCGGAGTCCTATGGCCTGCCCCTGGATCCGGACCGCTACGTTCATAGCCTGTCGGCGGGGGAACGGCAGCGCATCGAGATCGTCCGTTGTCTGTTGCAGAATCCCAAATTGCTGATCATGGACGAACCCACGTCGGTGTTGACCCCACAGGAAGCAGACCGGCTGTTCGAGACCCTGCGGCGGCTGTCAACGGAGGGGGTCTCCATTCTCTATATTTCCCATCGATTGGCGGAAATCCGTTCCCTGTGTCACCGGGCGACCATTTTGCGCAATGGCCGAGTAGTGGACCATTGCGACCCGAGACAGGAAACCGCCCGCACCCTGGCCGAAAAAATGATGGGCGAATCCGCCGCCGTGGCCCGCGAACGGGCGGCGGTGCAATTGACCGCCGAGCGTCTGTCCTTGACCTGCTCCCATTTGGAATCCGACGAGCCCCATGGCACCGATCTGAAAGATGTCAGCCTGTCGGTGCGCGGCGGCGAGATCTTGGGCATTGCCGGAATCGCCGGAAACGGCCAGGCGGAACTGATGGCGGTGATCAGCGGCGAACGGAAGATGGACGATGCCAAGGCCATCCTCATAGACGGTACCGCCGCCGGTCACATGGGCCCGCGCCATCGGCGGCGCCTGGGCCTTTTTTATGTGCCCGAGGAACGCCTGGGCCATGGCACCGTGCCGGATATGCCCTTGTGGGAGAATGCCTTGCTCAGTGCCCGGGGCAGCGGCATGGTGGGGCTGGGCGGCTTCATTCGCCGAAGCACGGCCAAAAGCTTTGCCGGGTCGGTGGTTGATCGCTTCCGGGTCAAGACCGCCGGAATCGGCCATGCGGCCACCAGCCTATCAGGCGGCAATCTGCAGAAATTCATCATCGGTCGCGAGATCCATCAAACGCCCAACGTGCTGGTGGCCATGCAGCCCACTTGGGGGGTCGATGCCGGATCGGCCCTGGCCATCCGCCAGGCCCTGCTGGATCTGGCCTCAGGCGGCGCGGCGGTGGTGGTGGTCACTCAGGATCTGGACGAATTGCTGGAAATCAGTACCCGCGTATCGGTGATGTGCGAAGGCAAGCTGATTGATGCCGGGCCGGTGGATACGGTCAGCGTCGAACATGTGGGCCTGTTGATGGGTGGTCTGCATGGCAATATCAGTGACGCGGAGGTCCTTTCCGTATGATGTCCCTGGAAGCTCGTCCGGAACTCTCTCGCGCCTGGGTCTATTTGAGCCCGGTGCTGGCGGTGGTTCTGACCATGCTCTCGGGCGCTTTGCTGTTCGGCCTGTTGGGTTATGCCCCGCTGGCCGCTTTGTCGGCCTATTTCATTGAGCCCGTCTCGTCGCTGTATGGCTTGGCCGAGTTGGGGGTCAAGGCGACACCCATTGTACTTTGTGCCGTGGGCCTGGCCCTCGGGTTCCGGGCCGGGGTATGGAACATCGGGGCCGAGGGACAACTGACCCTGGGGGCTCTGGGTGGCGGTGGCATGGCCTTGGTGCTCTATGAAGTCGAGGGCTTCTGGGTGCTTCCCGTGATGGCCTTGGGCGCCATGGTGGCGGGCATGGCCTGGGCCTCCATCACCGCCCTGCTGCGCACCCGCTTCAATACCAACGAGATCTTGACCAGCCTGATGTTGGTTTATGTGTCCCTGGAACTGTTGAAGTATCTGGTGCATGGCCCCTGGCGTGACCCGGACGGTATGAACTTCCCGGAATCGCGCTTGTTCCACGATGCGGCGTTGCTGCCGGTAATGCTGGATGATACCCGCCTGCACCTGGGGGCCCTGGTCGCCCTGGTGGCTGTCGGGCTGGCTTGGCTGGCCTTTGGACGCCACATGCTTGGTTTCCAATTGCGGGTCATCGGACAGGCCCCGCGCGCCGCCCGGTTTGCCGGGTTCAGCGAAAAAGGCACGGTGTGGTTCGCCATGCTGCTCACCGGCGCATTGGCCGGTCTGGCCGGTATGTTCGAGGTCGCCGGGCCGGTGGGACAGTTGATGCCAACCATCTCGCCTGGCTATGGTTTCACCGCCATTATCGTCGCCTTTCTCGGGCGCCTGCATCCCATCGGTGTTTTGCTGGCCGGGCTGCTCATGGCTCTGACCTATCTGGGCGGCGAGAACGCGCAGATCGTGCTCAACATGCCCAACGCGGTCACCGGTGTGTTTCAGGGGCTGCTGCTGTTTTATCTTCTGGCTTGCGATCTGCTGGTGCGGTATCGCCTCCGCTGGCATCGCAGCGAGGAGGCACGCCCATGAGCGGTGACTCCATCCTCGTCGTCTCGGCCCTGTTGACCATTGTCACCGCCGCCACGCCGCTGATCCTGGCCGCCACCGGGGAACTGGTGACCGAGAAATCCGGGGTGCTGAATCTGGGTGTCGAAGGCATGATGGTGGTCGGCGCGGTCACCGCCTTCATGACCGGCATCACCACAGACAACAGCCTGCTCGCGGTCGTTGCCGGGGCTGCCGGAGGCGCGGCCATGGCCCTGCTGTTCGCCGTGCTCACCCTCACCTTGATGGCCAACCAGGTGGCCACCGGCCTGGCCCTGACCCTGTTCGGCCTCGGGCTTAGTGCGCTGCTTGGCCATGACTTTGTCGGCGAGAGCTTCCATGGCCTCGACCGAATCCATATTCACGGCCTGACCGAGATCCCCGTGATCGGCCCTTTGCTGTTCGGCCTCGATCCGTTGGTCTATGTCTCCATGCTCCTGGTCGCTATGGTCTGGTGGTTTTTGCAAAAGACCCGCGGCGGAATGATCCTGCGCGCGGTGGGCGAAAATCACGAGGCGGCACACCTGATCGGCTATCGTGTTGTCGCCATCCGCTATGCCGCCGTGACCTTTGGTGGCGCTCTTTCGGGGTTGGGCGGGGCCTACCTATCCTTGGTCTACACCCCCCTGTGGGTGGAGAACATGACCGCCGGGCGCGGCTGGATCGCGCTGGCCTTGGTGGTGTTTGCCTCCTGGCGGCCCTGGCGGGTGATCCTCGGCGCCTACCTGTTCGGCGGCATCACCATCATTCAATTGCATGTGCAGGGCGCGGGCATCGACATCGCGCCACAGTTCCTGGCCATGCTGCCCTATCTGGCCACCATTTTGGTGCTGGCCGTCATTTCCTCACGGGCGGGTCGACACCGCCTCAGCGCTCCGGCCTGCCTCGGTCGGCAATTTCACGCGTCCGGTTGACGGACCTGTTGGTTAATCGTCTTTCAGAGAACAAGGAGATCCAATCCATGATGTCATTACGCAAAACCCTGACGGCCGCCGCCGTCGTCCTCGGCCTCGCGGCGGGCTCCGCCCAGGCCGCCGATCCGACCAAGATCGGCTTCGTCTATGTGGGTCCCATTGGGGATCACGGCTGGAGCTATCAGCATGACCAGGGCCGCTTGGCCGTGGAGAAGGCCTTTGGTGACAAGGTCAAGACCACCTATGTGGAGAAGGTCCCCGAAGGCGCAGATGCCCAGCGGGTGATCAATCAACTGGCCTCGACGGGCCATGACTTGATCTTCACCACCTCGTTTGGCTTCATGAACCCGACCCTGAAAGTGGCCAAGCGCTTTCCCAAGGTAAAGTTCGAGCATGCCACCGGCTTCAAGCGCTCGAACAATGTCGCCACCTATTCCTCGCGCTTCTACGAGGGCCGCTATGTGGTCGGCCATATTGCCGGCAAAATGACCAAGAGCAACGTACTGGGCTATGTGGCCTCGTTCCCGATCCCCGAAGTGGTGCGCGGCATCAACGCCACCATCCTTGGTGCCCGGCAGGTCAATCCCGATGTCACCATCAAGGTCATCTGGGTCAACTCCTGGTTCGATCCGGGCAAGGAAGCCGATGCCGCCCGGGCGCTAATCGACCAGGGTGTCGACGTGATCTTGCAACATACGGACTCCCCGGCGCCGGTGCAGGTGGCCGAGGAGCGCGGCGTCTGGGCCGTGGGCCAGGCGTCCGATATGAAGCGTTTCGGCGAGAAGGTACACCTGACCGCCATCGTCGATGACTGGGCTCCCTATTACGTTCAGCAGACCAAGGCGCTCATGGACGGCACCTGGAAGTCCATGGATACCTGGGGTGGCCTGAATACCGGCATGGTCAAGTTGACCGAGTATAATCCCGCCATTCCCGCTGACGTGGTGGCCTTGGCCGAGAAAATCCGCATGGGCATCGAGGATGGTTCCGTGCATCCCTTCGCCGGACCGATCAAGGGCCAGGACGGCAAGATCGTGGTCAAGGATGGAGAAACCCTTGACGATGGCGCGCTGGCCGGGATGAAGTTCTATGTGGAAGGCGTACAAGGCAAACTGCCCCAGTAGTCAGGCCTTCCCACACGACAAAGCCCCCGCCCTGCCCGGCGGGGGCTTCTCCGTCCGCCCACCCAAAGGGTCAGTTGCCGTCGATGCGTCCGCGCAGCCAAGCGCAAAGCTCGAAGGCCATGTCACGCCGGTCGCCGCTTTCAGACGTTTGCAATTCGCCTAGCTTGCCCGCCACCTCGTCCAACAGCATCCGATACCGGGCGGCTTGATTATTGGCCACCATGACCTCGGTGGTCAGATGCCGCACGTCATCGGCCAGTTCCCGTTGCGACGGCAGCGTCTTGTTGTCGTTGATCCCCTTGCTGGGATTGGCGCGGATATGGGCCACCCGCTCCACCATCAAGGAATCAGCCATATCCAGGGACGGCGCGATGCATTTGACCCGTTCCAGGTCCACATGCCCCTCGAAGGTCGGAATGCCCGCCGCCAGAAGACGCTTGTTGAGGTCGGAGCGGCTGACGCCCATCATGCGCGCGGCCTTGGAAACGGCAATCGGTTTACCCATGGAGACATTCCCTGGTATCAAGAAAACAAGGTTCAACAAACATATTGGACTGTTGAAAATATTATACAAGGCCTCTATGCATAAATTAGACGCTTGTCATATATCCAAGGAGTCGCGCCGCTGTGAGCCCCATCCCGCAACTGCATGAGACCGTGACCTATCTGGAAATGACCCAGCCACCGGGACAATGGGCAATGCCGCCGCGCCCGGCGGATTGGAATCTGGTGCGTTTGGATCAGGCCACGCCGGCCTACTACAGGGATCTGCAGCGGATCATTGGAGAGCCTTGGCTGTGGCGGGAACGGTTGATGATGGATGACACGACCCTTTCGGCAATCCTGGAGAAGCCGGAAACGGAACTCTCCGTGCTGCACCTTTCCGATGGGCTGGCAGGCATGTTGGAACTGGACTGGTCGCGACCGAACGAGGTGGAAATCGCCTTTCTCGGTCTGGCCCCCGACCGCATCGGCCAAGGCCTGGGTGCTCCATTGATGGCCGAAGCCCAGGAACGGGCCTGGAGCGATCCTCGCACCAAACGGGTCTGGCTGCATACCTGCACCTATGACCATCCGGGTGCGCTGGATTTCTACCGCGCCTGGGGTTTCACGCCCTATCTGCGCGAGGAAAACTGGTTCGAAGATCCAAGGCTCACAGGGGTGCTACCGCGCCACGCGGCGCCCCATGTGCCTTTGGCAGGGTCGGACTAAGCCTGCGCCCCGCCATCATGGCGACCGGCTTCATAGCCGCTGTGATAGAGCTCGAACAGGGCGGCAATCGCCAGGATCACCGGCACCGCCAGGACCAAGGCAACAATCAACGCCACGAGAATAGTTAGGATGGAACCCATGATGCGCCTCCGTTTGTGTTTCTGTATGAGGCCTAATTTATAAGAACATTCTAATATAATTGGACAAAAATGTCAATGGGAATCTAAAAAACAACTATCTATCAATTGACTATCGTGGGATCGAATGAGGATATCAGGCCTGTTCCGACAAGGTAAAATAGAAGCTTGTACCCGAGTCCCGATCCGGGCCGACCCAGATCTCCCCGCCGTGCCGCTCAACGATTTTCTTGCACAGTGCCAGGCCGATGCCCGTTCCTTCGTACTTGCCCCGATCATGCAAGCGCTGGAAAACTTCGAAGATCCTTTTCCGGTCGGCGCTCTTGATGCCGATCCCATTGTCCTGGATCACGAAGCGCCAAGAGTCATTGACGCGTTCCGCCGACACATGAATTCGTGGTGGCGTTCCCGGTGTGCAGTACTTCAAGGCATTGCCCAGCAGATTCTCCAGCAGCCGCATCAACTGAACCTTCTCACCATGGACCACCGGGAGCGGATCATGGGTGACCACCGCATTGCTTTCGGCGATACGGACCCGCTAGTCGGCTTCGACAATGGATAAAATGATATTCATGTCGCACTGCTCGACGAGCATGTCCCTTCGATTGATACGCGACAGTTCCAGCAGGCCTTGAATAAGATCGTGCATCCGCGTCGATCCCTCGAGGGCAAATCCGATGAACTCATCGGCCTCCTCGTCCAACTGGCCCTTGTAGCGCTTTTCCAGGAGTTGCACATAGCTGCTGACCATGCGCAACGGTTCTTGAAGATCGTGGGACACCGCATAGGCGAACTGCTCCAATTCCGTATTGGAACGCAGCAGCTCTTGATTGAGGTCCTCCATTTGGTCCGCGTGGTCATCCAATTTTTGAATAATCGGTCTGGTCAGGTGCCGGGCCCAGAAAAACGCCACGAAGGTGATAGCCAGGACCAGGGCGCCCCCTAACAGACCGACTCGGATATAGGGAGCCCGGAGTTCGGCAACATCGATCTTGGCCACCAGCCCCATTCCCAGATGCTCGATAGGCGCGTAGGCCGCCAGAACCTCGGTGGCGCGATAATCCAAGCCGATGACCGTGCCCGCCATCCCCTTCAAGGCGCGCCGCATGGGCTCAGCTTGATCCGACGAGACGGCAATAGGATCCGGAATTTGTCCCTGGGAATGGCGCTGCGGGATCATGAAAAGGATCTGATCCCCCTGTCGCCGCCCCAGCACGTATTCACCGGTCTGGCCCAATTCCGCGCTTTCCAGATGGGCATCCAGAATTTGCGACAGGGTCAGTGCCGCCGGGCTGATGTCTTCATCGGAATGGTGAATCTGATCGAACCGGGCAACGGAATTCATCATCCGGACCTGGGCCTGGACCATCTCTTGAAGCATATGTTGTTGTTGAATGGTCGCCGCCTGATAAAGGGCCCAGGAAGAGATCGCCGCTCCAACGACAACCACGGTTACCATGACTACGGCAGCCACCCATAACCGATGGCTGTCTGCCAGCCTTTGAAGAGACATGCTCCACACCTCTTACTTAACTGCCCGAACAAACCGGTTCGGGGCGCTCTCACGCCTCCCCGCAGCCAAGTTTTGTGCGTAGTATACTATTACATTACCTATAAGTATAGGGAAATATCTATCACCTCGACCCCACAACAACTTTGACGGGCCATTTCATAGAAAAACTTTCTTTATTGTCTTGCTGAAATTCTTCACGCTTACTGGCAAATTGAACGGACCCTTCGTATTTGTCGTATCGGATATGGGATGCCAAAGCCACGGACTTGCCATTGAATCGCACTGGTGGTGCGGACACCCGCCGTCGGCAGAATCAAGACGATGCCACAACGAAAAAGCCGCCCGGACGTACCGGGCGGCTTTTCGAAAACGCGCTACTTTGATCGCCCTTACCGGGAATAGAACTCGATCACCAGGTTCGGCTCCATCTGGACCGGATAGGGAATATCGATCAGGGTCGGGATACGGACAAAGGTGCCCTTCATCTTTTTCAGATCCACATCCAAGTATTCTGGGATGTCGCGCTCGTTGCTCACGGTGGCTTCCATGACCATGGGGATCTCGCGGGAAGAAGCCTTGACCTCGACAACGTCGCCTTCGCGGACCTTGTAGGACGGAATGGTAACCTTCTTGCCATTGACCATGATGTGGCCGTGGCTGACGAACTGGCGGGCCGAAAACACGGTCGGCACGAACTTCATGCGATAGACCACCGCGTCCAGGCGCTGTTCCAGAATGCCCACCAAGTTCTCGGAGGTATCACCCTTCCGGCTGGTGGCGTCGACGTAGTACTTGTGGAACTGCTTCTCGCTGATGTTGCCGTAGTAGCCCTTGAGCTTCTGCTTGGCCATCAGCTGGGTGCCAAAATCGGACGGCTTGCGACGGCGCTGGCCATGCTGTCCGGGACCGTATTCCCGCTTGTTGACCGGGCTCTTGGGGCGGCCCCAGAGGTTCTCGCCCAGACGGCGATTGATCTTGTACTTGGCTTGAATGCGCTTACTCATCGCTTTATTTCCTATCGGTTTTGTGTCCCAGTAGTCCTTGGATCAAGGCGGAGACGTACGAACAGGCGCACACCCCACGTTCCCGGGAATGAGGGGCGGGATTATAGGCAGATCGCCGGGGATGTCAAACGCCTGTTTCCACCCCGGCTTCTTCCAAGGTGCGAGCGATCCAGGCGCGGGTCAATTTCTCGGCCACGCCATTCTGCATCAGCCGTTGATGCAGGCAGTCGAAGTCCACCCGATCCAGTTCCTGATCCTGGTTGAAACAGGAGAACACCACCGACCGCTCACCGCTGTCCGGGTCGTGATGGGCCTGCAGGCACTGGGCACAAATTTCCTTCATCATGCATTGCATGGGCGAGTTGATGGAGCCGAAGGCCACATGGTCGCCCTTGAGGAACGGCTTGAGTTGGTCGTGCCGGGCCTGCCCCACGGCGTTCATCATGCGGTCCGAGCCGATGGCGATGATTCGGTCCACGTCACTCATGGGAATGGGGATGTCGCCCAGGGATCCATCGGCATAGGCCACCATGGCCTGCACGATGTTGCCGACGACGTTCTTGTCCTGCGGCCGTCCGGGTTCGAAGCCGGGGGCCTCGTCGCAGGTCCAGACAATCACGTCGGCGGCCTTTTCGATGTTTTCAATGTGGTAGCGGTCGTTGACGCCCTTGTATCCGGCGAAGTAGAGCACCTTCGACCCCGCCGCCCGCAAGGCCTGCCCGACGGAGAACAGCACGGCGTTGCCCAGCCCCCCTCCGCAAAGCATCACCGTTTCTCCGCCCGGCGTTTCCGTCGGAGCCCCGGTGGGACCCATGAGCACCACCGGCTCGCCCGGCTTCAAGTGAATGCAGAGGTTCGACGAACCCCCCATCTCCAGCACGATCACCGACACCAGGCCCTGGTCCACATCCACCCAGGCCCCGGTCAGGGCAATGCCTTCCATGGCCAGTCTTGTATCCATGGAGGCGATGGCATGGGCCTCGAAGTTCTGTAGCCGGAAGAACTGCCCCGGCTTAAAGCGCCGGGCGGCGCCGGGAGCCTTGAGAATCACTTCGATGATGGTCGGGGTCAGGCGTTTGACTTCGTGCACCGTGGCCCGCAGTTCATCGTTCAGCTTGCCCACGAGTTGGCCCCAGGGTTCCGAGGACGACGGCGGGCGCTTGGCCAGAACCCGGTCAATCACCGGATAGCCCAGCTTGGCGCTGGCCATGGCCTTGACCACGTTGCCGGCCCAGGTGGGATGCTGGTCACCAAAGAAGCTCACCGCCCGGCCATCGTCTTCTTGGCGCATGAGGATGGCGGGATTTTCCGGCTTGGGCGCCCATTCGGGGGAGACCAGATCACCTTCCTCGCTCAGCGCCTGATAGTACTTGCCGTCCATGGCGGCAAAGCCCGGAAGCTCGCGGGCCAGGGTGGTGTTGGGCTGAGTCCCGGCAGCGATCAACACCGCACCGGCGGGCAAACCCAACTCCTCTGCCGTCGCCTTGGGCCGTCCATCAACCATTTCCATGCGATTGACCCGAAGGCCCGTGCAGTGGCCCCGGTCGTCCACCTCCACCGCGACCGGCCCCAAAAGTTCGGCGAAGCGGATGCCCTCTTCCAGGGCTTTGTTGATTTCTTCGTGGTTGAGACGGTAGGCCGGGGAATCCACCATGCGGCGGCGATAGGCGACCGTCGCGCCGCCCCAGGCATCCAGCATGGGGGCGAAATCGGGGATCCGCCCTTCGGCATGGGCCTGCATGCGCTCCTGCCGCAGAGCCCGGCCATGGTCGAGGAACTCCTTGGCGATGTCGGCTTCCTCGCCTTGCCACATGGCATCGGTCTCGGCCTCGCCGTTTTCCGCCACCAGCACCTCGTAGCGATGCAGGAACTTTTCCACCTGACGCACGTAGTAGGCCAAAGATTCCGTCGCCGTGTCGATGGCCGTCAGGCCGCCGCCGACCACCACCACCGGCAGCCGCAATTGCAGATTGGCCACCGAGTCCATTTTCGCCGCCCCGGTCAATTGCAGGGCCATGAGGAAGTCCGACGCCTGCCGCACGCCACGGGCCAGATTATTGGGAATATCCAAGACCGTCGGCTTGCCTGCCCCGGCGCAGAGGGCGATATGGTCGAAGCCCAGGGCGAAGGCATCGGCGTCGGTCATGGTTGAACCAAACCGTACGCCGCCATACATGGCGAAGCGGTCGCGGCGCTCCAAAAGCAAGCGGATGGCCTTGAGGAAGTTCTTGTCCCACCGCACGGTGATGCCGTATTCCGCCACCCCGCCAAACCCGGCCATGGCGCGGCTGTCCAGGTCCTCCCAAAGCTCGTGGTAGTCCTCCACCGGATGGAAATCCACCGCATTGCCGCCCTCGTCCCGTCCGGACAGGGCCGGATCCAACGGCTCGATCTTCAGGCCATCGACAGCGACCACCGAATGGCCTTCGTTCATCAAATGATGGGCCAGGCTATAGCCCGCCGGGCCCAGGCCAACCACCAGCACCCGATAGCCCGTGTCGGGCCTGGGCAGCGGACGGCGGACGTTGAGAGGGTTCCAGCGGCTGAGCAGGGAATAGATCTCGAATCCATAGGGCAAGGTCAGCAGGTTCTTCAGCGCCCGGGTTTCCACCTGAGGGATGTTCACCGGTTCCTGCTTCTGGAAAATGCAGGACTTCATGCAGTCATTGCAGATGCGGTGACCGGTTCCCGCCATCAGCGGATTGTCAACCATGGCCGTGGCCACGGCAGCCAGCGGATGGCCCCGATTCATCAGCAAATGCATTTCGGATATTTTTTCTTCCAGCGGGCAGCCCCAGAGCTCCACGCCCAGGGGATTCTTTTCGATTTCGCCGGTCTTGCGGTCGCGCAGGCCGTGGGAGCAGGCATCGCGGCCGCGCTCATGGCAGATGACGCAGTAATGAGACTGGTCCAGGGCCTCCAGCAGGCTGCTTCCCCGGTCGGTTAGGTTAAATCCGTCCCGGTGGCGCCGGTCATTGGGATCCAGGCACAAGGCGTCCACGCCTTTGACCGGAACTGTCCCGCCCTCCACCAAATTCTCGTAGTCCACATGCACCACTTTGTGAAACAGCACGTCATCATGATGCTGGGCTTGCCCATCGATGGTATGCACCGCCCAGGCGGCGTAACGTTTGGCGGCGTCCAGGCCTTCGGCATGGACTTCCGGGTCTTTCTCCCATTCCGAGACCACGCGGGCGAAGGAAGCCTGGTTGAGCGGCTTGCCCGCATGGGCCACCACCTTCTTCCACAGGGCCGGACCGTCGAAGGACTCGGCTTCTTCCGCCTTAAAGGTCTTTGCCGCGAGCCGTTGGACGAAATTCCGTTTGGATTTAAAGAAAAATTCCAGCCCGGTCTGCACATCAATCAACTCGCCCAGGGCTTCGTCCATATGGAACAGCGCGGCAGCGAAATTTTCCAAATGAGGCGACAGGTCCAAGATCAACTGGGACTCATCGGCCTTTTCCAGATCACCCGGTACGGCACGGGCGGCGATCAGCCGGTCATGGAGGTCGGAGTCAGCGCCTTTCAGGTCCTGTAGGAACAGTTGGTCGATTTTGACCAAGCCATCACGGTTGTACAGATCCTCGAAGCCCAGGCCATGAGCCAGCGCAAGGTGAGACATGAAACCCCCCAGTAATAAAGCGACTCGTACTCTTGGGGGCAGAGTCTATGCCTGTTTCAATGCCTGTTCCAGGTCCGCCTTGAGGTCATTCACGTCTTCCAATCCCACCGACAAACGGACCAGCCCGCCCGTGATCCCCACCGCCGCCCGTTCTTCGTCACTGAGCCGCTGATGGGTGGTGGTGGCCGGGTGGGTAGCGAGACTTTTGGCATCCCCCAAATTGTTCGAAATATCTATTAATTTCAACCCATTGAGAAATCTGAACGCGGCCTCTTTGCCACCAGCCAAATCCAGCGCCAACATGCCGCCGCCATTACTCATTTGATCCATAGCAAGAGCGTGCTGAGGATGACTGGGCAGCCCTGGATAGAGCACCTTGGTTATTCTAGACTGACCTTCCAAGAACTGCGCCAAGGCCAAGGCATTGTCGCAGTGGCGGGCCATGCGTAATTCCAGGTGTTCAAGACCCTTCAACTGAACCCAGGCATTGAACGGACTCATGGTCGGACCGGTGTTGCGCATGAAGGGCCCAAGCTCGTCGTTGAAAAAGGCTTCGTCATTGGTCATCACACATCCACCCATGGTGCGCCCCTGACCATCGATGTACTTGGTCGAAGAATGGAAGATGATGTCGGCGCCCATCTCCAAGGGCCGTTGCAGGATCGGCGTGGCGAATGCGTTGTCCACCACCAGCTTGCCTCCGGCGGCATGGGTCAATTCCGCCACCCGGCGAATATCGACAATTTGCACGCCGGGATTGGAGGGCGATTCCACCAGCACGGCCTGGGTCGGCTTGGACAGGGCGCGTTCCCATTCGGCCAGATCGGTCCCATCAATGACTTCCGTCTCCACCCCATAGCGGGGCAAAAGGTCGGTTAGGAGATAGAGACAGGAGCCAAACAGGGCCCGTGAGCCGACCACCCGGTCACCGGCGCGCACGCAAGGCATCAAGGATGCCGTGGCGGCCGCCATGCCGGTGGCGGCGGCTCGGCAAAAAGCCGCCCCTTCGAGCATCGCCACGCGCTGCTCGAACATGGTCACGGTAGGATTGCTGAACCGCGAATAGATGGCATGCTCGACCTCCCCCTGGAATGCCGCCTCCGCCTGCTCCGCCGAGTCGTAGACATAGCCCGCCGTCAGAAACAGCGCTTCCGAGGTTTCCTGCATCTCGCTACGCCGGGTCCCGCCGCGCACGGCTTGGGTTGCCGGGCGCCAGTTTTTGGGGTCTTGGTCTTTCATATCCGCGCTCCTTGGTTCGGCGTCCATATGGCATGGCCAAAGGTCGCTGGCAAGATTATGAGGATCGGCTAAAATCTCCGACCATGGCTATTCGCACGCAACTAAACGCGCTGTATCACGGCGCTTCCGACCGGGGGCGGCGTTTCCGGTATGCGCTGCTGACCTTCGATATCGTCACCGTGACGTTTTTCATCCTGTCGTCCATGGTTTCCCTGGAACGCTGGGTGATCATGGCCGATTACGCCATCGCCTCGGTGCTGGCGTTAGATTTTCTGGCGCAATTGTGGATTGCCCGAAAGCCCTGGCGGCACCTGTTCAGGCCGCTGATTCTTGCCGATTTGGTGGTGATCCTGTCGTTGATGGCGCCGCTGTTCTTGGAAAACCTCGCTTTCTTGCGCGTGGTACGCATGCTCCGGCTGTTGCGCAGCTATCATGTGCTGCGGGAACTACGCGACAACATCGCCTTCTTCCGCCAGTACGAAGACACCATCCAGAGCGCTTTGAACCTGTTTGTGTTCATCTTTTTCGTCACCGCCCTGGTCTTTGTCATGCAGGTGCGGGACAACCCGCAGATCAACAATTACATCGACGCGCTCTATTTCACCGTCACCACCCTGACCACCACAGGCTTTGGGGATATCACCTTGGAAGGCAGCCATGGTCGCTTGCTGGCGGTGATCATTATGGTGGTCGGCGTGGCGCTTTTCCTTCGATTGGTGCAAACTATCTTTCGGCCGCAGAAGGTTCAGTACAAATGCCCCGATTGCGGCCTGACAAGACATGACCCGGATGCAATCCATTGCAAGCATTGCGGACGGGTCTTGAACATCGAAACGGACGGCGACTGGGAGTAACTCCCGATGAGAAGGGTCCATGATTTCAGCAAGGGCGGATACATCGCGCTGGCCTTGGTGCTCGCCATCGCTTTGCTGTCGGTGGGCACCATTCTCGATGACAAGCACCAGCGGACCGTCAACAGCGAGCGGCGGGTCTCGACTCTCAAATCGGCGGTCATTTTCAGCGGCCATATCAAGCATGTGCTGGGCACCAATACTTCGTTGATCCGGGGTCTGTCGGCGGTGATCGCCACCAACCCGCAAATCACGCAACAAGACTATGCCGCGCTGGGACGGGAATTGCTCAAGCGATCCAAGATCATTCGCAACCTCGGCAGCGCACCAGATCTTGTGGTTCGATTGATGTACCCCATGGAAGGCAACGAGGCCGTGATCGGGCTCGACTATAGTCAGCATCCTGTGCAGAAAGCCGCTGCCTTGCGTGCCCGCGATGCCGGTGACGTGGTCATTGCCGGACCCTTGGAGTTGGTCCAAGGCGGTCAGGCCTTCATTGGCCGATCGCCGGTTTTCATACCTGGGCCGAACGATACTCAGCGGTTCTGGGGCCTGGTTTCCGCCGTGATCATGGTCGACCAGTTTTTGCAAGCCGTGGGCCTGAGCACGCAACCGGACGACATCTGGGTCTCCCTCCGTGGCACCGATGCCCTGGGGGCCGAGGGATCGGTTTTCTACGGCGACGCGAGCCTATTCGACAGAGCGGATATCCTGCTCGATATCGACCTGCCGGTGGGATCGTGGCAGATGGCGGCAGCCTCTCGGGTCACGCCGGGATTGCCCTTTGCGGAAGAATGGCAGTATCGGATCATCGGCGGGCTCTTGGGTCTCCTATCGGCCTTGATCATTGTTTTGCTCTACCGCCGTGCCTCGGACCGGGAAAGGGCGGTGCGGGATCAAGCGGAAACCGCCACGCTGCTGCATCAAGCGACACTACTCGGCAACATGGGCAGTTGGCGCTATGACATCCGGACCCGGCGGGCGATTTGGTCGGAGGAAGCCTACGCAATCATGGGAATTCCCCGCAACCTGCCCCCCGGCCCGCAAACCTTGATGGCGTTTTTGGTGGAGGAAGATCAGGGTCTTCCGCAGCAGACCATGAACGCCGCCGCCCTCGGCGAAATCGAGTACAACATCAATTATCGGGTACGACATTCTTCGGGCGAAATTCGTTGGGTCCATTCCCGGGCCAGCCTGATTCGGGACAAGGACGGGCAGCCGGAAAGCCTGTTGGGCATGGTCCAAGACATTACCTCCTATAAGACCATCGAAGCAGGCTTGGTGGCCGCGCGCGACGAAGCGCAGATGGCCAACCGCAGCAAATCCGAATTCCTGGCCAATATGAGCCACGAACTGCGGACGCCGCTGAATGCCGTCATCGGTTTGGCCGAGATGATGAACATGGGAGTCTATGGGGACCTGGGAACCGACAAGTACCGGGAGTATGTCCAAGATATTCGAACCAGTGGCCAGCATCTGCTGAACCTGATCAATGACATCTTGGATCTTTCCCGCATTGAATCCAGTTATATGGAGTTGCACGAGGAATCCCTCGATCTCTTGGAACAATCAGAAGAGGCGCTGCATTTGTTGCGCCTGCGCATGGAAGAGAAAGGAAAGACCGTCGAATTGTTGGTGCCGGCAGACCTGCCCCATCTTCGGGCTGACCGGGTGGCTTTGCGTTCCATGCTGCTCAATTTAATCTCCAATAGTGAAAAATTTACCGGCGACAGCGGCCGCATCACCCTTTCAGGATCTCTGCGGGCGGATGGTGGCCTGGATCTGTGGGTGGCCGACAATGGCATTGGCATTCCGCCGGACCATATTGACTCCATTGCGCAACCGTTCCGGCAGGTGGAGCGTGCCTGGACCCGGTCCCATGAAGGCAGCGGTCTCGGCCTGGCCATTACCCGTTCCTTGCTGGAATTGCATGGTGGCCGCTTGATCATCGACAGTGATCTGGGGCGGGGCACCAAGGTCACCCTGTCATTTCCCAAACATCGAACCGTCGGCCCCCGCTGAAAAGTCCCCAAGGACACCCCATATGTGCGAGACCCCCTTGCCAGCGCCCCGATGCTCTGGCATCACCGGGGGCCCGATGCCCTGGCATCACTGGGGGAACGCGAAGGAGATTTCATGAGCCATCTCACCACCACCGACGACCTTTTCTATGGTCGCACCGGCATGGACCAGACCCGGGTCGGGGACTTGGTCGGCACCGCCCTGCAAGGGGCCGACGACGGCGAACTGTTCCTAGAATACCGACAATCGGAAACCTTTGCCTTCGATGACGGACGCCTGAAAGCCGCCACCTTTGACACCGCGCAGGGATTCGGCCTGCGCAGCGTCTCCGGCGAGGCCACCGGCTATGCCCATGCCTCGGAAATGAGCGAAGCCGCCATCCGACGTGCCGGGGATACGGTTGCCGCCGTGCGCAGCGGTCGAGGGGGCACCATGGCCGCGCCACCCGCAGGCACCAACACGCTCCTCTACGACGATATCAACCCGCTCGGTCTGGTGCCCTTTGAGGCCAAGGTCAAGCTGTTGGCCGAAATCGACGCCTATGGGCGCGATAAGGACCCTCGGGTCAAGCAGGTCATGGCCTCGCTGGCCGGGACCTGGCAGGCGGTGGAAATCGTCCGTGCCGATGGCAGCCGTGCCGCGGATATCCGCCCCCTGGTCCGCCTCAATGTGGCGGTGGTGGTGGAACAGGACGGACGCATGGAAACCGGTTCCAATGGCACCGGCGCGCGCACCGGCTATACCCACTACATGGAACCGGGTACCTGGAAAGCGGTCACGGACGAGGCTCTGCGCCAGGCCTTGGTCAGTCTGGAAAGCCTGCCCTGCCCATCAGGAGAAATGGACGTGGTGCTCGGCCCCGGTTGGCCCGGCATCCTGCTCCACGAAGCCATTGGTCATGGACTCGAAGGCGACTTCAATCGCAAGAAAACCTCCGCCTTCGCGGGGCTCATGGGTGAGCGCATCGCCGCACCGGGTGTGACCGTGGTCGATGACGGCACCATTGCCGATCGCCGCGGATCGCTGACCATCGACGATGAAGGCACGCCGAGCCGCAACACGGTGCTGATCGAAGACGGTATTCTCAAAGGCTTCATGCAAGATCGCCTGAACGCCCGACTGATGGGGGTCGAACCCACGGGCAACGGGCGTCGCCAGTCCCATGGCCACGCCCCCATCCCGCGCATGACCAATACTTACATGCTGTCCGGCAAGTACGACCCGAATGAAATGATCCAATCGGTCAAGAATGGAATCTTCGCGGTGAATTTCGGCGGTGGGCAGGTGGATATCACCTCGGGCAAGTTCGTGTTTTCCTGCACCGAGGCCTATCGCATCGAAGACGGCAAGATCGGTGCCCCGGTCAAGGACGCCACGCTGATCGGCAACGGTCCGGACGTGCTGACCCGGGTCTCCATGATCGGCAACGACATGGCCCTGGACCCGGGTGTCGGCACCTGCGGCAAGGATGGTCAGGGCGTGCCGGTGGGCGTCGGCCAACCGACCTTGCGTATTGATGGACTGACGGTGGGCGGCACGGGGGGATGACGGTCGGCCCGAAACACGATACCCTTGCCTCGCCCTTGGAAAATCGCGCATAACGTGACGATGATGGCACCAAGGGCGGGAGGGACACTGGAATGGGATCCCTGCGGGCCTGGGCCGAGCAATACCACCCCCATGCGGTCTTCGAGCCCAACACGTCGGCTGTAGGGCCGAGCGCTCGAAGGCTCTACACCTTCGACCTGACGGCACACCCGACGGCGGCCAACGACACCACCTCCTTCGGCGCGCCGAACAACCTCAACCAGTTGGCGGTGTTTGGGCCGCGTAGCCTGACCTACGGGACCAATGGCAACCTGACCGGCATCGGCGCCAACGACAATCTGGCCTACGACGTGGAAAACCGCCTGACGCAGTATGCCGTTACCGGCGGCGTGACCATCGACTATGCCTACGATCCCGCCGGGCGGCGGGCCAGTCGCACCATCGATGGGGTGACGACCCGGTTCCTCTGGTCCGGCGAGCAGCAGATCGCCGAATACGACGGGTCCGGCACATTGTTGCGCCGCTTCATTCCCGGTCCGGGGCTGGATCAATGGGGTCAGGGATCAATGGGGTCAGAGTAATTTGATTTTTCGGAGCTTGGAATGCGAAGGCCAATTTGGCTGAACTCATGTGAAGCGGAGAGGTTTGGAGATATTTGATGGCGAGGCTCTTACGGTTGAATATTGCGGGAGTACCGCAACACGCCATCCAGCGCGGGAATAACCGGCAGGCGACTTTTTTTCATGATGATGATTATTCAGTCTACCTTGATAAATTGAAGGACTATGGCGAAAAATATGATGTTGCCATACATGCCTATGTATTGATGACCAACCACGTTCACCTTCTCATGACGCCCGCCCGGGAGACCGGCATCAGTAAATTGATGCAATCCTTGGGGCGTTATTATGTTCGTTATATCAATCAAACATATCGGCGCTCAGGCACGTTGTGGGAGGGCCGATATAGATCAACATTGGTTGATAAGGAGGACTATTTCCTGACCGTTAGTCGTTATATCGAACTCAATCCCGTCCGAGCAAACATGGTGCAAGATCCGAAAGATTATCCGTGGTCCAGCTATCATCACAATGCACTTGATGCTGAAATCGAATTGATAACCGGGCACCCCTGTTACGACGCCCTTGGCCATACTGGCGGGCAAAGACGAAAGGCGTATCAGGGACTTTTTAAGGAAGGCATTCCGGATCCAGCGCTGGAGGAGATCCGGTTGAACACCAACAAAGCCTGGGTACTCGGCGGTGATCGCTTCAAGGGTGAAATCAAAAAAATGACGGACAGGCGTATAGAACCTATTCCCAGAGGTGGGGATCGGAGGTCAAAAAAATATCGGGAGGCGGCAAATGCCTAAATCGATTTACTCTGACCCCTTTGATCACTCTGACCCCTTTGATCAGCAAACGCCTAAATCGATTTACTCTGACCCCTTTGGTCCAAACCGGGCCTTCAAAGCTCTTCAAAGCCGGAATGGGCCGGTTAATGCGGGTGTCCATCTCGCAGAGAGACAGTTGCCGATAGAATAATGGCGGAGGGAAGGCAACTGGGATTTAAGCGTCTCTGTTCTAAAATTGAGGTGCCGGAACGAGTTAGTGATTTTTCCACATACCACACGGCAGTTTCAACGGACGAACACACCTAAAACAGTGCTCTGGAAGGTGCCTTTGAAACCAGTTCCTCAATATTCAAACAGTGCTTTAAGGTCACTGTAAAATAAGTAATTTGGTGCTTCCACGTGTTCCAGTCCGAAAGTGAAATAGTGCTTTCTTGCTGCCCGCCATCCCCGAACTAAACTAGGCATGCGTGCTTCGGGAAGAGGTCCATCTCGCCATGCAGCAGTATCCAGCCACTTCCCCGTCGCGAGTTCAGCATTTGTGGGCGTAGGACAATCTCTTGAAAAGTTCGATGCCAAAATATTGTTCCGCTTAACCATTGCACGCCTGACAATACTGAGCATCCAACCATCCAATTGGCGTAGTGTGTCAGGACAATCAAGGAGACAATAGAACCCCATAAGGCCCTTCATACGATTAAGCCTCTTCCCATCATGAATAAAGCTCGAAAGTTCCTGCTCGGACAATCCGCCATAGAGAGAGCGGCGCAATTCATAAATTAGTCCAAGCAAATCCCAGTCAAAACGGTGGGGGCTTGTTGCCGCTCTTTCGGAATTGTAGCCATCTTTCAAATAATGAAGCAGATAGAGATTAGTTAGCCGCGAAACTCGGGTCATAATTCTTCGCTCCACTTTTTTTGGTACTGACAATCCATCCGGCGAAAAACGATAACCAAGGAAATCAAAATGCGAATAGGTTCTCACCTCCTGTTTTTCGGAGGAGATTATTGCAATCCCTGGTGACTTGGCTTTGTTAATCTTCAGGCCGCTGTTCTGGCAGTGTTCAATAAAGCAATTTTCGAGTCTTTGAGCCTGTGAATATTCGCTGCAAAGTGCGACAACATCATCGGCAAAACGGACAAATTCACCAGCTTCAACAGATAGGGCCACATCAAGGTCGTGGTTGGCCAAATTTGCAAGTAGTAGAGATACAGATGACCCTTGAGGCGTGCCATTTACCCGCCGTAGAAATATTCCTGCGCTGTATACATCGTACTGGGCAAAACGATGGTGCAGGAACCTATCGAAGATGTGTCGTTCATGCGGCGTGAGGCTGACTTTCTTTGAATCATTGATCTTATTAGAAAGGTACCAAGAGGGGATGTTATCAAAATACTTCTCAAAATCAATTTGAACCCCAAACAGTTTGCCATCATGTTCGAAAGCTTTTAGCGCCAATACCGCGTCGAACACGTTTTTATCTGGATGATATGCGTATGATGACGGCGATAGTCTCTTTAGATTTCTTTCTCTGGTCCGACGTAAAACAACATTTGCGAGTGCAGCGTCAGGAATGGAAAACGCCATAATGCTGCGTTTGCCGCCATCTGGTTTATCGATCAAATAATTGATGGCCGGTACCGGTTCATACTCTATGGATTGAACTTTGTGCCATATGGTTTTCGCTAAAAAGTTTGCGTTACGAGCACAATAAGCTGGGTCGAAATGCTTGGGTTTAGCAGACGCAGGTTTAGGCTTGGGTATCCCTGCAGGCTTTCCTGTTCGTTTCTTAAACTTCTTCCTATATTTTTCTTCGGCTTTCTCGATACGCGCACGCTTTGCAAACGCTTTTTGAGCGAGTCGTTTAATCTCATTTTTTATGGCATTCTGCATGAATCCCTCCCAGTGAGAGGAACGGCAGCGGAACTTAAAGTCAGGGATTCCAATAGGTGTAAACCACCCATCGTCGCACTTGTCGTTTCCAATAAATGCGCCATCGGTGCCATGAGCACCCGGTACTTCGCCCCGCTGCCTCGGCTACTTCGCCTCTGCGCTATTTTTAGCAATACTCGAATGACACGTCAATCAAGCCGCATGGAATATCAAGCGGGCTTTACATTTCATCATTTTCAATTTTTTTATAACGCTAGCGATCAATCAAAGGGGTCAGAGTAAGTTGATTTTTTGCGCCACGGGTCTGTGGGTCGGATTGGGGCTGGCGACGACGGCGCCGGCATCCGCCGCGACCACGCTGAGTTATACCTATGACGAGCTGGGGCGATTAGTGACCGTTACCCACGACGATGGCACGGCGATTACCAACACCTATGACCCGGCGGACAACCGCACTTTGCTATCGGTGGGGGGCATGCCGACCCATTTCACCGTATCGGCGTCTGAAACCCCGGCCGTGGAAGGCGGCGACGTAACCTTCACCGTCACCCGCACCGGCGACATCAGCTAGATCACGTCGCGTGTGTCTAATGGGTCCAATTGGACCCGACACGCGCTAGATCACGTCGGGCTTGATCGGATTCGATCAAGCCCGAAAAACGTGATCGATTCCAATAGATTCGCGTGTGTCCAATGGGTCCAATTGGACCCGACACACGCTAGGCGCAGACCATCCATATCGCCACTGTTCCCGGTGGCGGCACGGGGGGATGAGAAACCTAGCTTTCGGCGATTTCGTCCCAGCGCCGCTCTTCGAAGCGGATGAAGGTATCGATCATGCTCCGGTAGATTTCCTCGGCCAGGTCCTTATCCATGCCATGGTGTTCCGCTATGTCACGGATGTGGGCGATGATCTCTTCAATCCGTCGCGGCACCACCACGTCGGCCCGCTCTGCCTTGAAGGCTGCCGCTTGGGCCACGTATTGAGACCGCTCGGCCAGCAGCGGCAGAATATGGCGGTCGAGGCGGTCGATTTCCGCCCGGACTTGGCTCATGTTTTTACAGTGGCGTACTCTCGACATCCCCGTTTCCCCCTAGTAGGCATATTCCTGGAACAGCGGATCCACTTGCCGTTCCCACCGACGTTCATAGGCACAGAGCAACTCCTCCGCTGCCGTGAAACCGGAATCCGCTATTGTGAACAAATCATTCAAAAAGTGAGTCTCGTTCAGCCCCACCACATCCAAGCGTTCCCGTCGACGCAGGCCGTCATGGGAGATCTTCAGCATGTCGATGGCGATTTCCTTGACCGAGCGATTCCCGAACGGGGTTTTCAGGGCCTGCTTGGGTGTTTCATCGCGTAAGTAGGCCTGATCCTCCACGGTCCAATCCTTGATCAGTTCCCAGGCGTCATCCAGCGCAGTGGAATCATAAAGCAGCCCGACCCAAAGGGCCGACAGGGCACAAATCCGCCCCCAAGGACCACCGTCCGCGCCGCGCATCTCCAGGTACTTCTTCAATCTTACCTCGGGGAACGATACGGTCAGGTGATCGCTCCAGTCGGCCATGGTCGGCACTTCGCCCGGCAGCGCCGGGAGACGGCCATTCATGAAGTCGCGAAAGGATTGTCCGGCGGCATCGATGTAGCGCCCGTCCCGATAGACGAAGTACATGGGCACATCAAGCAGGTAATCCACATACTGCTCGAAGCCGAACCCATCCTCGAATACGAAGGGCAGCATGCCGCTTCGATCCGGATCCACGTCGGTCCAGATATGGCTGCGATAGCTTAGAAACCCCGTGGGCTTGCCGTTTTTGAACGGTGAGTTGGCAAATAACGCCGTGGCGATGGGCTGCAGGGCCAGAGAGACCCGGAACATGCGGGCCATGGTGGCCTCGCTGTCGAAGTCCAGGTTTACCTGCACGGTGCAGGTATTGAGCATCATATCCAGGCCCAAGCCGCCTCGTGTCGGCATATAGTCGCGCATGATTTTGTAACGCCCCTTGGGCATCCAAGGGACATCGGCCACCGGAATTTTGGGATTATAGCCCAATCCCAAAAAAGCGATATTGAGATCCGCCGCAACCGCTTTGACCTGTTTCAGGTGGGTATTCACCTCGGTGCAGGTCTGATGAATATTGTCCAACGGGGCGCCGGAAAGCTCCAGTTGCCCCCCCGGCTCCAGGGTAATGGACCCCTTACCCTCGGCCTGCAAGGCGATGGGATTGCCGCCTTCGTAGACCAGGTCCCAGCCAAACTGCTGAAGACGTTCCAAGACCGCCCTGACACCACGCGGCCCCTCATATTCCAAAGGCTTGAGAGTCTCCAGGTCATAGGCGAATTTTTCGTGTTCCGTGCCGATCTTCCATTGATCCCGGGGTTTACAGCCCGAAGCCAGGTATTCGACCAGTTGCCGTCGGTCAGTGATCGGTTCGGATGCGGCCATGAGCGTATTCCTTGGTTCAGGTATCGGTCAGCGCCTGCCAACCGGCCAGGGCCGCCACCGCCGCCGTCTCGGCGCGCAGGAGTCGCGGTCCCAGCGAAACGCGCACAGCAAACGGCAGACGCCCCATCAGGTCAAGCTCCGCTTCCGCGAAACCGCCCTCGGGCCCGATCAGGAGGCCGGGGGGCACGGACAAATCCTGTTGAACCAAAGAGCTGCCGGTCCGTGCCTCATCGGCAATCCACAAAGGACGAGAACCATCCCACCGGCTTTCCAGATCCATCAAGTCCATCGGTTCGCGGATCTCCGGCAGGGTCAGGCGCCCGCACTGTTCGGCGGCCTCGGTTGCCTGGGCCCGCAGCCGCTCCAGGTTGACCCGGCGGGTCATGGTATGGCGGGTGAAGAGGGGCCAGAGCACCGCCGCGCCCAATTCGGTCGCCTTTTCCACCAAAAAGTCGGTGCGGTCCTTCTTCAGTGGCGCGAACAGCAGCCAGGGGCCGGGCTCCGGCGCCTGGGGTCGGGTTTGCACGGTGAGCGCCAGGGTCGCCTGTCTCTTGCCCAGGTCACGCAGATCGGCCCGCCATTCGCCGTCCCGGCCATTGAACAGGAATAGGGCATCGCCCACCGCCAGCCGCAGCACGTTGCGCAGGTAGTGCGCCTGGGCCTGGGGCAGGATGATTTCCGCCGCTTCGGACAAGGGTTCCGTCACATGGAGTCGGGTGGGGGTGCGAGACATGCCGCATGATAGCCGCGCCTCCATTTCGCCCAAGCCTTTTTTTCGTCACCCAGCGGTGATAAAACCGCCCCATGAACACCCTGGCCACCGATATCCCGCGCGGCAACTGGATCGACCGATGGACACCCTCGGCGGCCCGGCCCTATTTGCGGTTGATGCGCCTGGACCGGCCCATCGGCACCTGGCTTTTGCTGTTGCCATGCTGGTGGAGCGCGGCACTGGCCGCCGAAGGCTGGCCGGACCTGCGGCTGTTGCTGCTGTTCGGGGCCGGAGCCTTGATCATGCGCGGGGCCGGATGCACCTTTAACGACTTCGTCGACCGGGAATTTGATTCCCAGGTGGCCCGCACCGCCGACCGGCCCATCGCCAGCGGCGTGGTCTCGCCCTTCCGGGCCCTGCTGTTCCTGGGATTCCAGTTGTTGTTGGGGCTGGCCATCTTGCTGCAATTCAATTGGTACGCCGTGATCGTGGGCACCGCCTCACTGGCCTTGGTGTTCACCTATCCTTTCATGAAGCGCATTACCTATTGGCCGCAGGCCTTTCTCGGGCTGACCTTCAACTGGGGCGCCTTGATGGGCTGGGCGGCGGTCACCGGCGATCTGGCCCCGGCGGCGCTGGTGCTTTATGCCGCCGGGTTTTTCTGGACCCTGGGCTACGACACCATCTATGCCCACCAGGACAAGGCCGATGACCTGATTGTCGGGGTCAAGTCCACCGCCCTGCGCCTGGGGGATGCCACCCGCCCCTGGCTGGTCGGTTTTTACGTCGTGACGGTGGTCCTCATCGCCGGGGCGGGCTATCTCGTGCAGATGGGCTGGCCGTTCTGGACCGCCTTGGCTCTGGGCGCGCTGCATCTGGCTTGGCAGGCCCGTGATGTGGATATCAATGATCCCACCGACTGCCTGCGCAAGTTCAAATCCAACCGGGATTTCGGGTTGGTCCTGTTCGTGGGCATCGTGGCCGGAAAATTGATCGGATAATATCCATGACCATCACAAACGATGATAAATCCCCTGGTCTTGAAACAGCGAAAAAAGCCACGGGCGCCGTGAACCAGGTTGCCAATATGGCCCAAACCGCCGCCAAGGGCGCCGCCGGAAAAGCCATCGGTGCGGGAGCCGGAAAACTTGGCCTGGGCCTGGGTGCTCAACATGCCGCCCTGGGCGCGGGCGCGGCCGGAGGCGCCTATATGGGGGGTAAATCCCTGGCCGTTGGCGCGGGAGCTGGGCTCGCCGGATGGTTCCCGATGTTGATGGCGGCCTGCATTGGCACCGCCGCCTATTTCGTTTTACGTGGACGGCACGCGCGCAAGAAACACGATCGTTAATCCCGTTCCCGGCCCAAGCTCATCACCCCGATCCCCATGCCGACGCTGCCGAAAGTCACCGTCAGGCCAAAAAACAGCAAGAATAGCCAGATAAACCAGTCCTCCGAGCGGCTGATCATGCTCCAGATTCCACCCATATCGGCCACCAGCATGCAGATCCCCAGGGTCCATCCGGCGGCCAGTCCGTACAACAGGTGCCGCCCCAGAAAACGCAGCGCATGCTCATGGGGGCGACTGAGCCGATCCCAGGGCGAGGCCGATGGCCCCGGTTTACGGCCCCACGGGCTCATGGATTGCCTCGCGGATCGAAGTTGCTGCGCGGATCCGTATCCATCAAGGGTTCGCCGCCCAGCGAACGGATCACCTCGCATAGGCCATTCACCACCGCGTCCAGTTCCACCGGATCCATCGACCGGGCGACCAGCGCCGCGCCCAGCTTGCCGTCGCGGACAAAAGGATAGCTGCCGATCTCGGTTCCCGGAAACTTGTTTTGCAAGGCGGCCAGGGGCCCGGCCAGGTGCCCCTCGGGCAGGTAGGCGGCCACGGTGCGGGATTGGCGGGGCATACCGCCAGGCAGGGTCGGCAGAAGACCATCCAGCATGGCTTCGAAAATACGCGGCACCCCGGCCATCACATGGACATTTTCCAGGCTGAAACCCGGCGCCTGGCTCACCGGGTTGGCGATCAGACCCGCCCCCGCCGGAATATGGGCCATTTTCAGCCGGGCCGCGTTGATGTCCTCGGGTTTGTAGTGTTTGCGCAAAAGCGCTTCGGCCCGGGGGTCCAAGCGCAGCTCGACGCCAAAGGCCTTGGCCACGGCGACAGCGGTGATGTCGTCATGGGTCGGTCCGATTCCACCGCTGGTAAAGACCACATCATGGCGCTGTCGGCAGTCCTTGATCGTCTCGATGATCACCCCTTCCACGTCGGGAATCACCCGCGCCTCCACCAGATCAATGCCCTGTTCGCTCAGGCGCTGTCCCAAGATCTGAATATTGGCATCGCGGGTGCGCCCGGAAAGCACTTCATTTCCGATAACGATCAAGCAGGCGGTCAGGCGGTCGGATTGGGTCATGGGCCCAAGACTAGCAACCATGGACCCTCGCGTGAAGTTACATTATACGGCCACTGAAATGAGGCCGCTCACCCTTCGTTAACGTCCCTGGATATAGGCTAACGGGTCCGTTCAACCCGGTGACCGCCATGACCGACCCCACCCCCCAGGAACGCGCCGATTTCGTCGTGCGATTGTTGGAAGACCAGATTCGCGATGCCAAACAGGCCTCGGTGAAAGGCATGTCGTTTCGCAAGTGGCAACAGATCGCTCGCGTCGAAATCGCCAACGCCGTCATGGATGCGGAACACCAACTGCGCACTGGCGAAAAAATCAAACTCTACCTGGTCGTCACCCTGGCCACGGCCATGGTGACCATTGGCTTTTGGGGCGTGGTGGTATCGCGCTCGGACATGCTCAACACCTTTGCCGCCGTCTCCATGGGGCTGGCAGGGCTGGTGGTGATCGCCGTGGTGTTGGGCATGATGACCAACGCAGCGGTCAAAAACTGGGAAACCCGCAACCGTTATACGGATTGGAACCGGGTATTGGACCTTTCCAAGCGCATTCAGATTCTGCGTATCAAGCTGGAAAAGGAAGAGGAAGCCTTGGAAGAAGAACTCAATAACGCCGTCATCCGCCCCAAGGGGTCCTGAGCCTTGCCCGAATCAGCCCGGGGTGCGACACTCCGCGCGCAACGAACAACAATCCGGGAGACAGATCGTGGGCGAAGGCGGCCTCCTCAAACGGGGATCATGGCTGGATCTTTTTCGTGACAAGAACGCTGGGCAAGCCGCCACCGAAGAGCTCAAAAATCAACGGGCGGCCCAGCTTGACGAGCTGATCTATGGCCAATGGAACCTGGGGCACAATATGGTCATCGCCTGGTGCCCGGCGCCCAAAGCCCTGGATATGGTGGTCGTTCCCCACTATCGCATTGCCGAGGTCGTGGCCGGCATGGGCGATCCCATCGCCGACGCCATGGGGGATGGCGCGACCAGCGCCCTGGAACGCATTTTGTCGGGGGCCAAGCAGGCTGAAAAGGGGCGGCTGGAGGCGATCGCGGAGCTCTTCGAATCCCGTGTGATGCGGCTGGACCTGCCCTTCACTCCCGGCGAGGATCTACCGCTGGATACCGTCGATTCCCTGGTGCGACGCTATTCCATCTCCTTGGTGGAAGACCGGGCGGTGGCGCTGTTCGATGCGGTGGGATTCTCGCTGGTGTCGCCCTTCGAGCAGGTGACCCAGCTCAACAGCCTGTCTTATTCGGTCAATGCGGCCTATTCCAAGCTGCTCGAAAAAAATATTGAGATCAAGTTTGCCCGCTCCACCACCGGTGACGGCTACTACATCTGGAACCGGATATCCAGTATGCGGGCCAATCTGGACCTGTATCACTTCATGCATCTGGTAATGGCCGACAATGCCATTGCCCGGGTCAAATCCAGCGGCAAGACGGTGCCCTATCTGCGCACTTGTTTTCATGTGGGATCGCACTACGAATTCTATCAGGCTGAGGGACTCAACCCGACAGCAGTCAGCTACATCGTTGGCGACGTGACCATTGTGCTGGCACGCATGATCTCCAGCGCCCTGCCCGGTCAGGTCCTGATCGGTGATTTCCTGGCACCAATGACAGACAAGACCACCGGCCGCACTCACCGCATTGATGCCTTGGAGTTTATCCAAAAAGCCGAGGCGACCATTTCCAATCTTGAGGGTCTGGTGCTTTCGGGGGACGAGGTGGAATCCATTCGTTGTTACCTAACTGGTCCAAAATATGATGATGGCTCTTTCGGCATCAGCCGATTCACCATCCACGACAAGCACGGACAGGCCCATCAGGTCTTCAATGCCAAGGTCAATATCCACCGCCGCAACGCCCCGCCCATTTTTTTGGGCCTGCAACATGGCGATTTGGAAGAGTTTCGCGAGCGGGCGGACGAAGAAATCATCCATTTCTCCAGCAATGGAGAACGGTTGGACTAAAGTCTTTAGGTCGAAAACGGGAGTTGAACATGGTACGCGTGAAAAACTGTCTCGCTTTCCTTGGCATGACCGCCTTGTTGTTTTCAGCACCCCAATCCACCGCTGATTTTCAGGAGCCCATCGGAAGCGGAGCCGACGCGCTTCCTCTTTTCGATGCCCATATCCACTACAAAAAACCCGCATGGAAACCGTATCCGCCCGAAGCGGTACTCAACCTGATGGACCGGACCGGCGTGGCCATGGGGTTGGTCTCGTCCACACCCGACCAGGGCACCATCATGCTGTGGGAGCATGCGCCGAAACGGGTTGTTCCGGAAGTGCGGCCCTATCATGATAACGTTGGATCAAGCAATTGGACCAAGGCGGAAGGCATCGGCGACTACATCGAAAACCGCCTCGACAGGTATCCTCATGAGGGCATCGGCGAGTTCCACCTCCATGACACGGATCCCACCGACCGGCCCCTGCTGAGTCAGATCGCCCGCATGGCCAAAGAGCGCGATCTCTATATCCATGTCCATTCAGATCATCTGCCGGTGGAACAGCTTTTCGACATCGAGCCCGCTTCAAAGATCATTTGGGCCCATGCCGGGATGACCGAGCCGCCGGAAGTTATCGCCAAAATGATGGCCCGATATCCTTTCTTGACCGCCGATACTTCGTACCGGGAAAGCGATATTCTGCTGTCACATGACCGCCTGCATCCAGACTGGGAAGCGCTTTTTCACCGCTTCCCCGAGCGCTTCATGGTCGGGACGGACACCTGGGTGACCATGCAATGGGACGATTACGAGACCCTGATCGCGATGAACCGCCGGTGGCTGTCTCTCCTGCCCCGCTCCATTGCTGAGAAAATTGCCTACAAAAATGCCGAGCGCCTGTTCGGTCGCAAGGTGAGCAAAGATCTTCTGGGGCAGCGATAGCGATCCAAAGGACGGCGGAAGATCTTGAATATTGCCATCTCTGTCCTTGGCTTTTTCCGCGGGGAACGAAACGTATTACCTCCTTTTCAGCCATCGGCTATAACGACGGACCATGAGCATACAGGGGGCCCGGTTTGGAATCGGATAGATTGGATCTGAGCGTCATCCAGACGTCGGAGGAACTCGACGCGCTGGAAAAGGATTGGCGGGACCTTTTTCAACGGGCCTTTCATCCACATTTCTTCCAAAGCTTTGACTGGCTGTCCCGGGTATGGAAGCACGTTGCCTCGGAACAGGGACACAAGCTGTTTCTGGTCGTTGGCAAACGGGGGGAAAGGGTCGAACTGATATGGCCGCTGCAAAAGGAAGGACGCCGTGTCCGCCTGCTATGCTCGGACAAGATGGAATATCGCGGGCCCTTGGTAACGGACAGGCCGCAAGCCATGGACTGGCTGGAACAAGCCTGGGAATTTCTGAGAAAGAGCCCTGCTCTTTCGGCTGACCTGTTTGTATTTCAGCAAGTGCTTTCGAATTCTCTCCTGGGCCAATTCCTGAAGAATAGAATTCCGGATCACAGGCAGATTGAGCAGGTCTCCCGCTTTGTGAACTTCAGCCGTTTTTCGACCTGGGACGACTACCTAAAGACCTTGCCCAAAAAGATGCTTAGCGACCAGCGGCGGCAATGGCGGCGTCTCGGAGAACTGGGCGACCCGGTCAATTTTGAGCTTATCCCTCAAAAAGCCTCAGAGGTGAAAAAAGAAATCGACTGGTTGTTGCAGCAAAAATCCGTATGGCTGACGCGAAAAGGAAAAAGGGAAGACCATTTTGTATCAGAACAATACAATAAATTTATTAACTCCGCCGTAAAAGAAACTTCAAGCGAACAATTTGATGTACTTCTATGCCGCATAAATATAGGAGATAGAACTATTTCCGCAGGATACGGATTTAATAACAATGGCAATTTTACCTTTCATATGTTTTCTTATGATTATGAATTCGAAAAATACTCACCTGGAAGACTTCTTCTTGAAAAATTGCTGCTCTGGTGCTTCGAAAATGGCGTCCACCATTTTGACTTCATGCCTGGTCCAGAGGGATACAAGAAAATATGGACCAATGATACCTTCACTATGAATAGCTATATGATACCAAACACCTTTTACGGTCTCCTATATATTAAACTCATGAAAATGAGGAAGGTTAAAAGCATTAAACAGAAACTGGTCGGAAGAATACATGAAAGACTTCATAAAACTCGCCCATTCAACCGCTAAAGTTCATTCATGGATTGGAAGACACTGATTCACGCTGTCTCCAGGCGCACTCTCGGTGTCTCGCGCACTGGCAGATGGACCAGGGCGCTAAAGGCACCGACGCCCACCCCGACCCACCAGACCACGTCATAGGAACCGAACCGGTCATATAAATTACCGCCCAGCCATACGCCGAGGAACGAACCCAACTGGTGGGAGAAGAACACGATTCCGTAGAGCGTGCCCATGTATCGCAATCCGTAGATCTGCGCCACCAACCCCGATGTCAGGGGCACGGTCGCCAGCCACAGAGCCCCCATGGTGACGGAAAAAACCACCACCGTGGTTGGCGTCATGGGCAGCAGGATGAATCCGGCGGCAATTATGGTCCGTCCGGTATAGATCAACGCCAACAGGTACTTCTTGGAGAAGTGCTTTCCCAATGCCCCGGCGGCGATGGTGCCCGCAATATTGGCGGCGCCGATGAGAGCGATGGAAAAGGCGCCCAAGCCGGAGGTGGTATTGACTCCCAGGCTACGAATGACGCTATTGGGCGGGATGGCGGCGCATACTTCGGTCACATAGGCCGGAAAATGGGCAGTAATAAAGGCCAGTTGAAAGCCACAGGAAAAGAACCCGAGAAAGATCAAAGTGAAAGTCGGATCCTTCAGGGCCGTCCTCAGGACCTCGCTCAAGCTCTCTTCTTGGGGATTGGGGGCAACTTTGATTTCCTTGCCCAGCATCGGCAGCACCAGCAGTACCGCCAGAATTCCCCCGGCAAACACGATGAATACCGATGACCAGGGCATCACCTGTAACAGGCTATCGGCCAGGGGCGGCCCGACGATCTGTCCGGCGGACCCGGCGGCCGTCGCGATGCCCAAGGCAAGGGAGCGGTTCTCGTCCGACGCCGCCCGCCCGACCACAGCCAGAATGACCCCGAAACCTGTCCCGGCGATGCCGAATCCAACCAGGACCTCATAGAATTGGTGGGCTTGCGGCGTCACGGCGAAACTGCTCAACACCAACCCCAGGGCATAGACCAGAGCCCCCAGGACAATGGCTTTCTTGTCTCCCACCTTTTCCGCCAATGCACCGAACAACGGCTGACCGACCCCCCAGGCCAGATTCTGAATGGCGATGGCAAAGGAAAACTCGGCCCGTAGCCAGCCGAATTGTTCGGCGATGGGAATCTGAAAAATGCCAAAACTGGCCCGAATGGCGAAGCCGGTCATCAAGATCAAGCAACCGGCTATCAACACCGGCGAGAATAGGCGTGTGTCGGAACGGTCGGCCATCATTCCGGGTCTTTCGAATTATTGAATGCTCTTTCTTATATCAGGATTGGGCGACAGGCGAACCCGCGGAATTCGCATGCCTGCTCTAAGACAGCGGAATCTGTGCGGGAAACAGCCCGGATCAAGAGCCGTAGGGCAGTTCGAACCAGAAGTTGGAGCCTTCGCCCACGGTGCTCTTGAAGCCCAACTCCCCCCCATGGGCCTCGATGATATTCTTGCAGATATTCAGCCCCAGGCCGGTGCTTTTCTCCCCGGCGGTACCGCGCACGCTGGTGGTGGAAAAGGCCTTGAACAGCTTGCCTTGTTCCATTTCCGGGATCCCTGGCCCCTGATCAATCACCTGGACAGAGAAATGATCGATCTTCTCGCTTACCCTGATAGCAATTGCCGAATTGGCGGGGGAGTACTTGACCGCGTTCCCAATGAGATTATTGAGAGTCTGACGCACCTTATTCTCATCCAGGCGTGCCGGTGGCAGAGCCTCGGGCATCCGCAGTTCAAGAGAGATATCCTTGATCCCGGCCACCGTGCGGTTCATATCCACGGCACTGCCGATCAACTTGGTCAGGTTCACTGTTGCCAGGTTGAGTTCCTGTTTGCCCAAGGTGATCTTTGCGGTATCGAGCAAGTCCTCGACCATCTGGAGCATGAAAGTGCTGCTGGTCATAATGTTCTCGGTCATCCGCGATGCCTTCTCATCGCTGTCACCGATGCGGCGGGTCAGCAACTGGGCATAGCCGGAAATCACTCCCAACGGATTGCGCAGATCATGGGCTACCACTCCCATGAGCTTGTCCTTTTCGGCATTGAGCCGTTCCAACTGCAGATTTTTTTTTGCCAGCTCCCGGCGGGCATTGGCCAGTTCATTGTTCAGCCGGGTGATCTGTTCGAAAATCTCATTGTCCGAATGCTGGGAGGGGCGGCGCAACTCCTTGCTCAAAGAGCGGATGAAATTGGCCTGCTCATTGTTGATTTGAATCAGTTCCGCATAGAGATCGAACAACTCCTCTGGGGCCGGGGAAAGGAGAAAGACCAGATGATCATCCTCTTTGAAGCCAGATACAAACACGGTCTGAACCCGGCCCTCTCCGACCACGAGATTGAGTTCGTGAGAAAAAACCGGCGCCTCGTGACGCAAGTCGAACACCACCTGCAAGGCTCGCTCCACCGATTTGGAATCGAACAAGGTACTGAACAAATGCCCCTGCAAAGCGGTCTCGTCATCAAACAAGTCGCAATTGTCGGCAATGAGAATCATGCCGTCTTCGTCACAACGCAAGACCGCGCCACAGACGCTTGGTGAAATTCTTGACTCCATGATCAAGATCCATCCATCTTCAATGTGCGCACCGCGCCGGCGGCATCGGCGGCATAGGCGTTTGCACCGGTAATGCGCCAGTCGCCGCCGCCCTCGCCAAAGGCATACCCGCCCACGATCACCAAGACGTCACGCGCAGAGGGGTCGGCCCGTACCGCGGTGACGATGTCGCGCACCCGCCCCACATGGAACGGCAGGGTTGCCGAAAGGCCCAAGGCGTCGGCCTTATTCTCGACCACGGCACCCACGATCTCCTCCATGGGCATATTGGCCCCCAGATAGACCGTGTCCCAGCCTTCCATTTCCATGAAATCCGCAACCATGCGCATTCCCAGTTCATGCAGTTCATCGCCCACACAGGCGGCCACGAAGGTCTTGCCCACCCGCTCGCCGGAGAAAATATAGGAATAGAGCTGTGACATGACCAATTGAGTGACCGCGCTGCCATAGTGTTCCTGAGCGACACTGATTTCGCCCAGTTGCCAAAGGCGCCCGACCTCCCTTTGCACTGGCTGGAATACGTGAATGTAAATGTCTCGGACGGTGACCGTATCGGAAATTGCCCCTTTGATCAGGGTCATGGCCTGATCTCGTTGCCGGTTAATCAATGCGGCCAGATAGTCACGGGCCAAACCCGCCAAAGGATTGTCGTCGCGCAGGTAGGACTGTGGCTCGTCCGGCATATGGGGAAGTTGGCGAATGGCCGCGTCCAGGGCTGCCAAGGCGCAGGTGCGTTGGTCCCCGGCCAATCGGTCCGCAACCACCTCGCGCATGATGGCAAAGTGATCCGCAAGATCAGGATGCCCCACACCGAAGCGCCCCAAGACGGCTTTAACCCAGGCAGCATAGGAAAGGAAAACATCGGGCCGATCCTGGTCCGCCGCTTCCAACAGGTAGCCCACATGGAAGCGTGAATCCTGAATGCATTTGGACCGACCGGTCTTTCCGTATCGCCCTTCCAAGCTCGGGTCTCGCTCATATTGCAAATCAACCACGGCGGCGGCGATGGCTTCACCGATGGAACCATATCCACTAAGAGGCTGAACGAGCATGGGGATTCCCCCTTTTCACTTGGGTATCAGGAAACAACGTGTTCGTAGGCGCGTATTTTTGTCTTTTTCGGATTGAGCTTCAATCCTTTGGGGATCCCGGCATGGGAGTCGGAATAAGCATGGCTGTGGTACCAGGTCTCGTAGCTGGCCTCGTCTTCCCAAAAGGTAATCAATTGAATCTCGGCGGGATTGTCGAGCGGGCTGACCACATCGATCCGAATAAACCCGGGGGCGCCATCAACCATATGGGGGCGTTCGCGGAAGGCTTTTTTGACTTCCGCTTCCAGGCCATTGGCCACTTCAAACCGACTGATAACGATATGCACTGGTGGGGGCCTCGAGATAATTACCGCCAAAGAATAACAAATGAGGATCAGCGGAGAAACCGCTTTCCCAAACAATCTTTGCGCTTAGGCAACGGTCGGCAGCATCGACAAGAAATATACTTTAGTATAAATTCATTGACCAATCAAAAGGGTGCAATGGGTATTCACATCAATCTGGATTATCGCCGTATCGAATCTCCAACACCTCGACCGGTACCCGGCCCGCCGGGGTATGAACCTTGACCACATCGCCTTCGCCAGCCTTGAACAGGGCCCGGCCAATGGGAGAACGCCAGGAGATACGCCCGCGCTCCAGGTCCGTTTCGTCGATCCCCACCAGGGTCACGGTATGTTCTTGGTCGTCGTCACCGACATAGGTGACGGTGGCCCCGAAATAGACTTTCTCCAAATGGGTTTGGCGGGCCGGATCAACGACCTCGGCATTTTCCAATCGCTTGGTGAGAAAGCGGATGCGGCGGTCGATCTCGCGCAGCTTCTTTTTGCCATAAATGTAATCGCCGTTTTCCGAACGATCACCGTTCCCCGCGGCCCAGGAGACGATCTCAACGATCTTCGGACGCTCGTCGCGCATCAGGCCGTGCATCTCCTTCTCCATGCTCCGGAACCCTTGCGGAGTCATGTAGTTCTTCACACCCGACGGCAGGGCGGGCGCGTCTTCGTCGTCATCGGTATCCGTCTTGGGGTCAGCTTTCACCGGCGAGATAGGGCTTGTATTTCATGTCCTCGCGCAGGATGTGGCGGATCAACCAGTCGGAAAGGAAGTTCATCAATTCCAAGCTGCCCTTTTCATCCAGGCCACTTTCCACCAGTTCGGCATGCTTCTCGGCCACCTTGGCGCCCATGGTCTTGTGCAGTTCCTGATGCGCCTCGATATTGGGGTAGTCCGCCAGCTTCATCAGCCTTTCCTCGGCCTCGAAGTGATAGCGAACATAATCCAGCAGTTCATCCAGGGTCTTGGCAAGAACGCCCTGATCACCGCCGCCGCCTTCACCGGCCACCGAATGCACCCGGTTAAGCAAATCGATCAGGATTTTATGGTCGTTGTCGAGAGTTTCCACTCCGACACTCATCTTGTCGTTCCAAACGATCATCGCCATGGGAAAACCCCTGTCTATCAATACAAAGCACGCCCTATCGCGAGCGTTTCAATGTCTTGAGCCTATACGCGTGACCGCGCACGCACAAGATCATTGCAACACAAAAATCATCCTTGCCCTACTTGGACATTTCGGTGCGGAACAGGGCCACGGAATCTGGGTGATGCCATTCGGCGGTCCCCAGCAATCGCGCCACTTCGTTCCCCTGTTTATCGACCAACAAGGTCATGGGCAGGCTGCGGGCTCCCACCTTCTTCGCCAGAGTCGATTTGTCATCGAAATACAGGTCGATGCTGGTGAGGTTCTTTTCTTTCAAAAAGGCACGCGCCTTCTCCTGGTTCTTTTTTCCCCGGTCCTGCGACAACGCCAACACCACAAACCCTTCTTCCTTCAGCATGGCCTGCACATAGTTCAAAGATGGCATTTCGCGGATACAGGGCGGGCACCAAGTGGCCCAGAAGTTCAACAACACCACTTTGCCCCGGAACTCGGCAATGCTACGTTGCTTGCCCGACCCATCGAGAAACGGTATGTCCGGCACGGGACGGGGCGGGACGGTCCGGACAAGCTTGTGCAGTCCGCTTTCTCTCTCACCGGCCAAACCGGTTGCGGGAACCCAGAGCCCGACCATAACCACGGCGGCCAAGACGGCGGCCCTTGCGAGAAACTTGAAGACCATGATCAATCCTTATTCCTTTGTCCCGACCCCACGGGAAACCTTCTTATGAGCGGCGGCAGCACCATCTGGGGCGGCCGGTTTGGTGGTGGGCCCTCTGAAATCATGGAGGAGATCAACGCCTCCATCGGCTTCGACCGGCGTCTGTACGCCCAGGACATCGCCGCCTCCATGGCCCATTGCCGGATGCTGGCGCGCGCAGGGATCATATCCGAGGCCGACGCCAAGTCCATCCTTGATGGTCTAGCAAAGATCCGTGACGAAATTGAGGCCGGAAGTTTCACCTTCCGGCGGGACCTGGAAGACATCCACATGAATGTGGAGTCCCGGCTGACCGACCTGATCGGCGAGGCGGCCGGTCGTCTGCACACCGCCCGCTCGCGCAATGATCAGGTAGCCACCGACTTCAAGCTCTGGGTCCGCGACGCGTTTGATCGCCTGGACCTGGGCTTGCAGGCCTTGCAACAGGCATTGATTGATCGGGCCGAGACCCATGCCGCCGACGTTCTGCCGGGCTTCACCCACTTGCAAAGCGCGCAGCCGGTGACCCTGGGGCATCATCTGCTCGCCTATGTGGAAATGACCGGGCGCGACCGGGGACGGGCCAAGGACGCCCGCGCCCGGATGAATGAATCCCCGTTGGGCGCCGCCGCCCTGGCCGGGACCTCTTTTCCCATCGACCGGGAAATGACCGCCCGGGAAATGGGCTTCGACCGTCCTTGCGCCAATTCCCTGGATGCCGTTTCAGACCGTGATTTCGCCTTGGAATATCTGTCCACCGCCGCCATCGCGGCCACCCATCTGTCGCGGCTGGCCGAGGAAATGGTCATCTGGTCCAGCGCCCAGTTCGGCTTCGTCAAGCTACCCGACAGCTTCTCCACCGGCAGCTCGATCATGCCGCAAAAGCGCAACCCCGATGCCGCCGAGCTGGTCCGGGCCAAGGCCGGGCGGGTCATCGGTGACTTGAACGCCTTGCTGATTGTTATGAAGGGCCTGCCGCTGGCCTATTCCAAGGACATGCAGGACGACAAGGAACCGCTTTTCGAGGCCGCCGACACCCTGGACCTCTGCCTGGCCGCCATGACCGGCATGATCACCGACGTTACCTTTGATACCGACCGCATGCGGGCCTCTACGGCTTTGGGTTTCATCACCGCCACCGATCTGGCCGACTGGCTGGTACGGGTATTGGGTCTGCCCTTTCGCCAGGCCCATCATGTGACCGGCGCGCTGGTAAAGATGGCAGAGGATCGCGGCATCGATCTGGATCAATTATCATTGCAAGACATGCAGACGGTGGAGCCGGGGATTACCGAGGACCTGTTTTCGGTTCTGGGGGTCGCTTCATCGGTGGCCAGCCGGACCAGCTTTGGCGGCACCGCGCCGGACAACGTACGCGCCGCCGTGGCCGAGGCCCGGCGCCGATTTCTCCATGGGGAGGCCGGATGATGCTCAGCCGCCGAAAATTTCTATCGTTGATGGTTGTGGCGCTTCCGGCGCTGCTGCTTGCCGCCTGCGGCAAAAAGGGCGCCCCGCGCCATCCTGAAGGCAGCCAATATCCCCGCAAGTACCCAAGCAAGTAAGAGTTCCCCATGGACCATTTCCAATATCGTGACGGCCAGATGCATGTGGAAGACGTGCCGCTCGCCACCATCGCCGAGTCGGTCGGCACGCCGTTCTATTGTTATTCCAGCGCCACCCTGGAACGGCACTATGACGCCTTCGCCGATGCCTTCGAGGGCCAGAACGCCCTGGTGGCCTATGCCATCAAAGCCAATTCCAACATGGCAGTGATCCGCACTCTGGGCCTGCGCGGCGCCGGAGTCGCCCTGGTTTCCGGCGGCGAGCTGCGCCGGGCTCAACAAGCAGGCATTCCCGCACAAAAAATCGTATTCTCGGGCGTCGGCAAGACCGAAGCGGAATTGATTGCCGGACTGGATGCGGGCATTTTGCAGTTCAACGTGGAATCCGAACCGGAGTTGCGCAAGCTGTCGGAAATCGCCGTGGCCCGTGGCAAGACGGCGCCGGTGGCCATCCGGGTCAATCCGGATGTGGACGCCGGTGTGCATCACAAGATCACCACCGGACTGAAGGAAAACAAGTTCGGTATCGAATGGACGGCGGCCCGGGAGATCTATGCCAAGGCCCGCGACCTGCCGGGGATCGAGGTGGTCGGGCTGTCGGTCCATATCGGCTCGCAATTGCTCGATCTGGAACCTTTCCGCAAGGCCTTTCTCAAGATCAGCGATCTGGTGGCCATGCTGCGCCAGGACGGCCATGATATCCGCAACCTGGACCTGGGCGGTGGATTGGGCATTCCCTATGACGGCGGACCGTCTCCGGCACCCGCCGACTATGCGGCGCTGGTCAAGGAAACCGTGGGCAACCTGGATTGCCTGTTGGTGCTTGAACCCGGTCGCATGATCACTGGCAACGCCGGAGTGCTGGTCACCCGGCTGCTGTACCGCAAGGAAGGCGCCACCCGGACCTTCTATGTGGTCGATGCGGGCATGAACGATTTGATGCGTCCGACCCTCTATGACGCCTACCATCATATGGAACCGGTGCGGCAATCGGACAGCAACGCCGAACCCTTGCCGGTGGACGTGGTCGGCCCCATTTGTGAAACCGGCGATACCTTTGGCAAACAGCGCCCTTTGCCCGCCATGGAGCAAGGGGATCTGTTGATCATGCGCACCGCCGGAGCCTATGGCGCGGTGATGGCCAACACCTATAACACCCGCGCGGGAATCCCCGAGGTGCTGGCTTCCGGCGACCGTTGGACGGTGGTGCGTCGGCGGATGGAAGTGGCCGATCTGCTGGCCTTGGAATCCATGCCCGACTGGTTGGAGGGAGATGACGACCCGGCGTGAGACCAGACTGAACCGCCTGTTACCGCTGGCCCGTGCCGGGCTGGCCTGGGAAATCCTTTGGCCTCGGCTATGGATTCCCATCGGGCTGCTCTATCTGTTTTTTGCCATCGCTCTTACCGACTGGCTGCCATTGTTGCCCGGGTGGCTGCATGGGCTGCTGCTGGCATCCTTCGCCGTCGGGTTTTTGCTGACCTTGATCCGAGCCGTGATCACCGCGCCGGCGGTCACCGAGGCGGAAGTCGCCCGACGATTGGAGACTGACAGCGCGCTCGTCCACCATCCCTTGACCACCCTCCGCGACAAACCTGTCAACCCGAACCAGCGTGACTCGCGGACCGATGCCCTGTGGCGGGCTCATGTATCTCGGGCGGCTCAAACTCTCGACAGGCTGCGCTGGACGCCGCCGCGCCCCGAGGTCGCCAAACTGGATCCCTGGGCCCTGCGCACGGTTCCACTATTGCTTTTGGTTGCGGCCATCGCCACGGCCTGGGGCGATATCCCCCCCCGTCTGGGTCGCGCCCTGACCCCGGTGGCGGCTTCTGATTCCTTTCCGCTGGCTCAGTTGGATATGTGGATCACACCGCCGGACTATACGGGCGTTCCGCCGCTGCACCGGGATCAGGCCGGTTTGGGGCCGGTCCGCGTGCCGGTGCGGAGCCGTCTGCTCTTGCAGGTTTCCGGCTCGGACGCGGATTTGGTGCTGCGCCAGGGCGATCAGGATACCCCCTTGTCAGACCTGGGGGATGGCAGCCGACGGGTCGAGGTTGTTCTTGATCGCGGCAACGATATTCAACTCTTGGCGGGTGCGGATCCCGTCGCCGCTTGGCCGTTGAGCCTGATCCCCGATCTCGCGCCCGACCTGGCATTCGCCGAAGCCCCGGAAGGCAACAGCCTGGGCCTGCTCAAGGTGGCCTATAGCGGTCGCGACGACTATGGCATTGTCGCCATGGATTTGGTGATCAACTTGCCGGCGACAACCATCGCGGCCCAGCGGATCGCCCTGGCCCCGCCCTCCGAACGACGCCCGATCGGACGCCTCAACCATGACATGGCCCGCCATGCCTGGGCCGGACAAAAGGCGGCCTTGCGCCTTTGGGCCCGGGATGCGGCGGGCAATGAAACAGTCACCGAACCGGTGCTGACCTCTTTGCCGACCCGGGTCTTTTCCCATCCGGTGGCCACGGAACTGGCAAGACTGCGGTCCCGTCTGGCCTCGGACAAACAGAGCCGGGTCTATGGGGCTCTCAGCTTGAACCGCCTGAAGCGGAACCCAGATGCCTTTGATCACGACATCGTGGTCTATCTCGGACTGGCGACCGCCCAGACCCGCCTGTTGGAAAACAATGATCCAGCGGTCATAGGTGTCCTGCGCGACCTGTTTTGGGATCTGGCCCTGCGCCTGGAGGAAGGCAACATGGGTCTGGCCCGCCGGGACCTGGAAAAGGCGCGGCAGGATCTGTTGGAAGCCCTGCGCGACGGCGTTGACAAGGGCGATCTGGCCGCGTTGGCTCAGTCCCTGCGCGAGGCCATGGAGCGCATGATGCGGGCGATGGAGAAGGCTCTGAGCGATGTGCCCCCGGACCTGCAACCGTTGATGGAGGCCACCCGGGTGGTGACCGGCGACGATCTGGAACGCATGCTCGACAAATTGGCCCAACTGATGCGCGAAGGGAATTTCGAAGAGGCCATGGACCTGCTGGGGGAACTGGGCCAGATCACCAATGCGCTCCAGGAAGCCGGGAAAGGTGGCATGGACCCGGAAGCCCTGCGCGCCGCCCAGGAAATCCTTGACGACCTCCGGGCCTTGGAAAGCGAGCAGCAACAGGTGATGGACGAAACTTTCCGCACCGTCCCGCCCCAAACTCCCATGGACCCGAAGGTCCCCAGGGCCAAGCGCAAGATGGACGCCGATGAAAGGGCTCGGTTGCAGTCGTTGGCGGAGCGGCAGCAGGATCTGGCCGGGCGCCTGACGAAGACCCGTGGGAAACTGGCCAAGCTGTTGGGGGATGTACCGCTGGACCTGACCAAGGCCGGTTTGGCCATGAGCCGGGCCGAACGGGCCTTGGAGAGCCAGCGGGCCCGTAGCGCCCTGCCCCGCCAGTCCGAGGCTCTGGACGGGTTACGCAAGGGTCTGGATCAGATGTTGCAGGATCTATCCAAGGCGGCGGGCGGCGGCAAAGGCCGCATGCCGATGATGGGCCGAGGCCAGGGGCAAGATCCCTTTGGACGCCGGGGGGGATCCCCCATGGGCGAGGCGCAGACCGGCCCCATTGGCATTCCCAAGGAAGGTGTCGCCGAACGGGCCACCAAGATCCGCCGGGAAATCCAGCGCCGGGCCAATGAAGACCAACGATCAAACGAAGAGCGCCGCTACCTGCGGCGACTCCTCGAAAGGGAATAACCAACCCAATCAATTAGTTGGCGGATCCTTGGTGAACAAAACTTCCAGGTTGGCCGCTTCTTCGCTCAGATTCCGCAGCACCGCCTTGAACCGCTGGCGTCCGGCGGCATTCACATCCGGTTGAGACGGTTTGACCACCAGGCTCTGAACTTCAACGCCGTTCTGGTTGACCACCGACAGCTTGATGTTCGGGATCGACCGGTCGATTTCGGAGATGTTGACGATTTCGCCGCGCACGACCATCACCTGGGCGCCGCCTTCATCGCTGAACTCGGTCTTGGTATTTTGAATCTCAAGCCCGGCGCCCATTTCCTCTTCTGTTTCCATAGCCTCGAGGATTCCCTCGGCCCCCGGCACCATCTCGCCCAGTTCATCCTTGTAGAAGTAGGCCCCCATGCCCGCTGCCACCGCCAGCAAGGCGACGATGATTAGGATCACGCGCAGAATGGCGCCACCCTTTTTCTCTTTTTTGTCCGGCTCGTCCAGGTCGGCGGTAAAGACCTGCGGAATGGGTTCCGGGTCCGGCATCTTTTCGAATTCCTCGAATTCGCCCCCGTCGTCCTCGTCATCATCGGCAAATGACGCCATCGGTTCGGGATCCGGCTCGTTGGCCAGTTCCTCGGGCATCTCTTCCGGCTCTTCCTCGGGTTCCGGCTCAGGTTCGGGTTCCGGCTCGGGAACCTCGTCCTCTACCGCGATGTCTTCCGGATCGGGCTCGGGTTCCTCGGGCAAACTGAATTGGATATCGTCTTCATCCTCTTCCGGTTCCGGCTCGGGCGCCGGATCGGGCAGAGGTTGATTCATATCGGGCATTTGCCCCGGCGGCATTTGACCAGGCTGCATTTGACCAGGCTGGCCCGGCTGGCCGTATGGCGGCGGATAGCCACCCGGCGGCGGGTAATAGGCTCCCGGCGGCGGCGGATAATAGGGCGGCTGCTGCGGATAGCCACCCGGCGGACCATAGGGGTAGGCCTGTTCTTGTGGTGGAGGCGGGGGCGGAGGCGGAGGCGCCGGTTGGTTGGCCTCCTGCTGGGTCTGGTTCCAATTATGGCCGCAATTGGAACAGCGGACCGTACGGCCCTGCGCGCCCAATGTGGCGGGATCGATGGAATAGCTTGTTGAACAATTCGGACAAGTAATAATCATCGAGCGCGAAAACCTTCCTAAGTTTCCAACCCTTATAGGCTTTTACTCGATCAAAGGCAAGATGCTGAGAGGCACAATCCCCAACCCTTGGCCCCTGGACGCGGAAGGCCGGGCATGCGAAAGTGCGCCCGCGGTCAAAAGCAACTTGCAAACAAAGGTAATCAGGCGGATTTGATGCACTCCGACGATGAAAAAGTGGTGCGATTCGAGAATGTCGGACTGCGCTACGGACTGGGTCCGGAAGTGTTGCAGGATCTGTCGTTCACGCTGGATGCCGGATCGTTTCATTTCCTGGTCGGCCCGTCGGGTGCCGGTAAATCATCGCTGCTTAAATTGATGTACCTGGCCTTGAAGCCGTCGCGGGGGCTGATCACCCTTTTCGGACGCGATGTGGCCACCACCCCGCGCGATCAGATGCCGGAACTGCGCCGCCGCATTGGTGTGGTGTTTCAGGAGTTTCGCCTACTCAAACATTTGAGCACCTTCGACAATGTGGCCCTGCCCCTGCGCGTCGCCGGTATCCGCGAAGCCGAGGTCCGCCGCCATGTGGAAGAACTTCTGGCCTGGGTCGGCTTGCAAGATCACATGAAAGCCCGCCCGCCGACTTTGTCGGGCGGACAGCAGCAACGGGTGGCCATTGCCCGCGCGGTGATCGCCCGCCCGCATCTGTTGCTGGCCGATGAGCCCACCGGCAACGTGGACGACCGCATCGCCGAGCGGTTGGTGCATCTATTCGAGGAATTGAACCGCCTGGGAACGACGGTGGTGGTCGCCACCCACAACGAAAACCTGATCCGCAGCCGCGAATATCCGGTGATCCGCTTGAATATTGGACAGGTGGATTTCACCACCGCCCAGGACGCCATGATCCCGCCAAGACAGGAGGCCGGATAACATGAGTGTCCGGCGGACCGACCTGCCTTTGGATCGCGACGGCATTGGCAAATTCCTGCCCTGGCTGATTGCCTTCATGGTTTTTCTGGCCGCCTTGACCCTGGCCGGCGCCCTGACCATGGAACGCCTGGCCGCGCGCTGGGACCAGGGTGTGGAAGCCACGCTAACCATTCAGATTCCAGCCTCGGACAAGGTCGCCGAGACCAACCGCCGGGTGGATACCATCCGCCGCATGCTCAATGAAATTCCCGATGTCACGCAGGTTCAGGTGCTCGATCCGCGCAGCCTTCGGGAGCTTTTGGCTCCCTGGCTGGGGCCGCCGGAAACTCTGGGGGATCTACCGCTGCCCCGGTTGATCGATGTCCATCTGTCCGAGGATGCCGATCTGAAGGTCGAAGATCTGGCTGTCGGTGTTGCCGAAAAAATCCCCGGCGCGACGGTGGATGACCATCAAGTATGGCTGAATCGCCTGATTGGCCTGATGCGGACGGCCGAGGGCGTGGCCACGTCGGTGGTGATTTTGATTGGCCTGGCCATGGTGGCCACCATCGTTTTCGCCACCCGCACCGGGCTGGCCATTCATCAAGACGTGATCGAAGTCCTGCACCTGACCGGCGCGCAAGACAACTATATTGCCCGCCAATTCGGCGAACGGTCCTTGATGCTGGGCCTCAAAGGGGGGCTGATCGGATTGCTGCTGGCCGGTCCAACGCTATGGGCCCTGGGCACCTTTGCCGAGCACCTGGGCGCCGAAATGCTGCCGGAAATGACCCTGTCCACCGGCGATCTGGTGGTGTTGGGATGCCTGCCCGTCCTGTCCGGCCTGACAGCCATGCTGACCGCCCATCGCACGGTCCTGTCCACCCTGCGCCGCATGTTCTGAGGCGCCCATGAAACGCTCCTCCTACCCTCGCAAACCGGACAAGGGTGGCCTCAAGGGGCTGTTCATGGTCGCCTTGATGTTTCTGATTCCTTGGAGCGGCGGCCTATTCTGGTTCACCGGACAATTGCCCCAATCGGCGGAAAGACCCGATGAGAAAACCGATGCCATCGTCGTCCTGACCGGCGGCAGCGGTCGCTTGGATACCGGACTGGACCTTCTGGCCTCCGGACAAGCCGTCAAGCTGTTCGTTTCCGGGGTCTATCAAGGCGTGGATGTACGGCAATTGTTGAGTCTATCGCAACGCAGCCCGCAATCTCTGACCTGCTGTATCGAATTGGGCTATGGCGCCCGCGACACCATCGGCAATGCGCGCGAAACCGCCCAATGGGCAAAAGAGAACAATATCGGCTCTTTGCGGCTGGTGACCGCCAGCTACCATATGCCCCGTACGTTGCTGGAATTTCGCCATACCTTGCCCGGACGAACCCTGATCGCCCATGCGGTGTTTCCCGATCAGGTCAAACAGGACCGGTGGTGGATGTGGCCCGGAACCACCCGCTTGATCATCGGCGAGTACAACAAGTATCTTCTCGCCCGCCTGCGCCTGTTTTTGGAAAACTTGGCCGACCAACCCGCGGATGCCGTCTCATGATGTTTTTGCGATCCTTGCTGTTCAATATCTATTTCGTCATCGGACAGGCGTTCTTCGTCTTTGCCATGTTCCTGTCCATTCCCTTTCCGCAGCCGGTCATCCAATGGATCGTCAAGCGTTGGGCTGGGTCCTTGCACCTTGCCATGCATTGGATCGCCGGGATCAAATTCGAGGTGCGGGGCAAGGAGCATATCCCCGAGGGTGCCTGCGTGATCGCCGGAAAGCATCAATCAGCCTGGGACACCTTTGCATTTTACCTGTTCCTTTATGACCCCAATTATGTGCTCAAGATCGAGCTGACCCGCATTCCCATGTGGGGAAGCTGCTCCAAGAAAGCCGGAGCCATCGCGGTGGACCGGGAGGCTGGCGCCTCGGCCCTTAAAATGCTGGTTCGGGAGGTCAAGGACCGCATGACCAAAGGCCGCCAGGTGATCATCTTTCCCGAAGGCACCCGAACCGCGCCCGGCACCCGTCTGCCCTATCACCCGGGTATTGCCGCTGTGTATGGCGCCATCGAACAGCCGGTGATTCCGGTGGCCATCAACTCCGGCCTGTTTTGGGGACGACGCACCTTTCTGCGCTATCCGGGAACCATAACCATGGAAATCCTGCCGCCCATGCCCAAGGGGCTGAAGCGCCGGGAATTCATGGCTGAATTGGAGCAGCGCATCGAGACCGCCACCGACCGGTTGATGGTCGAATCCGGACGCCCGCTGCCTGTGGATAACGGTGGGGAGCAATCGGCGGCCTGACCTGTGAATCATGGGGACGAATGCCGCCTCTTCCATGAATCCAGAGGCTTGAGCCCCCAAGGGTCTCGGGAGAATTCTGTTGAAACATAATAAGAACATCTCCCTTGACCCCAAGGCGCCCGAGGCATAGCCTCTAAGACAGGTCCGGGCTGGGAAATCAGCGAATTAATACGAATTCGCAATCATTTTCTGCCCCATTGGAATCAGATCGTCAAAAACCACGGATCCGCCTTCGTATGACCACAGACCCGACCATCGCGCCGATTTCCCGGCAAATCTGGGACATGAAGTATCGTCTGAAGGATGGCGAGGGCCAGCCTGTGGATAAAACCATTGGCGATAGTTGGGCACGCATCGCTCGCGCTGTGGCTTCGGTGGAGGAGGAGCCCGACCTCTGGGAAGCGCGATTCCTCGAAATCCTGGAAGACTTCAAATTCCTGCCCGCCGGTCGGATTGTTGCCGGAGCAGGCAGTGCCCGGCAGGTGACCCTGTTCAACTGCTTTGTCATGGGCACCATTCCCGATGACATGTCGGGGATTTTCGAAAGCCTGCGCGAGGCCGCCCTGACCATGCAGCAAGGCGGTGGAATCGGCTATGATTTCTCTTCCCTGCGCCCCAAGGGCGCCCTGGTCAAAGGCGTCGGCGCCGATGCCTCGGGCCCATTGTCGTTTATGGATGTATGGGACGCCATGTGCCGAACCATCATGAGCGCCGGCTCCCGGCGTGGCGCCATGATGGCCACCCTGCGCTGCGACCATCCGGACATCGAGGCCTTCATCGAGGCCAAGCGCGAAGCTGGGCGGCTGCGCATGTTCAATCTATCGGTCCTGGTCACCGACGCTTTCATGGCAGCGGTGCGCGACAAGGCCGATTGGGACCTGAAGTTCAACGACAGGGTCTATAAGACCCTGCCCGCCGCCGAGCTGTGGGACAAGATCATGCGGGCCACCTACGACTACGCCGAGCCCGGCGTGATCTTCATCGACCGTATCAACCGGCTCAACAACCTGTCCTATTGCGAATCCATCCAGGCGACCAATCCTTGCGTGACGGGAGACACCTGGGTTCATACCGACCAAGGGCCAAGACAGGTATCCGAACTGATCGGCAGGCCTTTCAAGGCCTTGATCGACGGGAGTCCCCATGCCTCCGGCCCGGAAGGTTTCTTCCCCACCGGCCGCAAGAAAACCCTGTCCCTTCAGACAAGCCAAGGCTATCGCCTGCGCCTGACCCCGGACCATCTGGTTCGACGGGTGACGAAGCTTACCCGATGGCGCCGCGACGTCGAATGGACCAAGGCGGGCGACCTCGCGCCGGGCGACAGGGTGCTGCTCCACGATCATGGTGATTGTTTGGAATGGCCCGGCCAGCGAAGCGAGGAAGAGGGCTACCTGATCGGTTTGCTGATCGGGGATGGGACCCTGAAATCGGACAAGGCGGTTCTATCCTGCTGGCCCGGGGCGATGGCCTGCAATGGCAGCCATGAACGGCCCGGCGTGCTTGAGGTCATGACCCGTGCGGAAGCCGCCGCCCGAACCCTGCCTCATCGATCGGATTTCAAGGGATGGGTCGCTGTTCCGGGGCGGGGCGAATACCGCCTGGCCACCGGATCTCTCAAAAAAATGGCCCGGGATCTGGGTATGGCACCGGGCCACAAAGGCATCACTCCGGAAATCGAACGGGAATCATCAGCCTTCCAGGTGGGATTGCTCAGGGGATTGTTTGACGCCGACGGCTCGGTTCAAGGCGCCCAGCAAAAAGGTGTCAGCCTTCGTCTGGCGCAGAGCGACCTGAACACACTGGAGGCCGCGCAACGCATGCTGCTGCGCCTGGGCATTGTCTCCACCCTGTATCGCAACCGCCGCCCCGCCGAAAGCCGCCCCCTTCCCGACGGAAAGGGCGGTCAGGCCCTGTATGCTTGTAAAGCCTGTCACGAACTGGTGATCGCCAAATCAAACATGCTGCGCTACCGGGACCGGATTGGGTTTGGAGATACCGACAAAAGCCGCCGTCTGGACCAGGCGCTTTCCGGATATAAACGCGCTCTCAATAAAGAGTCTTTTATCGTGGACGTCCAATCGGTCGATGCCAGCCCGACCGTCGATGTTTTCGATGTACAGGTCCCCGGGATCAACGCATTCGACGGCAACGGCCTCTATATTCATAACTGCGGGGAGCAACCCCTCCCCCCCTATGGGGCCTGTCTGCTGGGCTCCATCAATCTTGCCCGCTTCGTCACAGATCCGTTCGAGGATGCCGCGACTCTGGACCTGGAGGGCCTGGAGCGGACCGTGCGCACCGCGGTGCGGTTCCTGGATAACGTCATCGATCTGTCCGGCTTCCCGTTGGACCAACAGCTTGAAGAGGCCAAAACCAAGCGCCGCATCGGCCTTGGCGTGACCGGGCTGGCCGATGCCTTGATCCTCTGCCGGGCCCGGTACGGGGGTAAGCGGGCGGTGGAACTGGTGGGATCTTGGATGGCGACCATCGAACGCACCGCCTATCTGGCCTCTAGCGAGATCTCCTGGGAGAAGGGTTCCTTCCCCCTGTTCGACGCCGAGGCCTATCTCAACGGCGGCACGGTCAAACACCTGGATGCCGAGGTCCGCCAGGCTATCGCCGACAAGGGCATCCGCAACGCCTTGCTGACCTCCATCGCCCCCACCGGCACCATTTCTTTGTTCGCCGACAACGTGTCTTCGGGGTTGGAGCCGGTGTTTTCCTTTTCCTATTCCCGCAATGTGCTGATGCCGGATGGGACGAGGCGCGAGGAAGAAGTCAGCGACCATGCCTATCGTCTCTATCGACGGCTGAAGGGCGACGGCCCGCTGCCCGATTACTTCGTCGATTCCCAGGCGCTCAGCCCGTCGGAACATCTGGTCATGCAGTCGGCGGTGCAAAAGCATGTGGACTCGTCCATCTCCAAGACCATCAACGTGCCCGAGGATATGGACTTCGACGACTTCAAGGACGTCTACCGGCAGGCCTATGACCTGGGCTGCAAGGGCTGCACCACCTATCGCCCCAACGACGTGACAGGGGCGGTCTTGCTGGCTAAACCGACCAAAAAAGAAATCACCAAAGTTCAGGACAACGATCAACCGGAGTTGCCCTTCGAGCGCCCCGCCGCCCGGGTCCGCACCAAAGCCGACAGCGGCGACCAGGGGGCCAAGGTGCATCAGATGTTCAAGCCCCTGGACCGCCCCGAGGCCCTGCCCGGCGCCACTTACAAACTGCGCTGGCCGGAGAGCGACCATGCCATCTATGTCACCCTCAACGACTTGATCGACGACACCGGTCGCCGACGGCCGTTCGAGGTCTTCATCAATTCCAAGGATACCGAGCATTACGCCTGGACCGTTGGCCTGACCCGCATGATCTCGGCGGTGTTCCGCCGTGGTGGTGATGTGAGCTTCGTGGTCGAGGAATTGAAAAACGTGTTCGATCCGCGCGGCGGCCATTGGATGGGCGGGCGCTATATCCCCTCCCTGCTGGCGGCCATGGGCGAGGTCATCGAACAGCATATGATCGCCATTGGCTTTATCACGCAGACGGATGGACTCTCCCCCGATGATCAGGCCAAGCCGGAGGTGGTGATGCTCACCGGCACCGGCGATCCGCGCGCCTCGACCACGGACCGTCCCGTCGACCATGGCGATGCGGCTCCCAAGATCCGCGCCCGTCATTGCCCCAAATGCCAACAGCCGAGCCTGATCAAACAGGAAGGCTGTGATACCTGCACCTCTTGCGGATATTCAAAGTGTGGCTAAATTCTCCGCATGACCTTTCGAATTGCCCTGCCCGCCTTGCTTCTCTGTTCCATTCTGACCGGACAGACGGCCTTCGCGGGTAACACCACCATCGCCGTGGCCGCCAATTTCACGGCCACGGCCAAGGATCTTGCCGAGGCCTTTAAAGAAGAAACCGGACATCGGGCGTTGTTGGCCTTCGGCTCCACTGGCAAGCTCTATGCCCAGATCGCCAACGGGGCACCGTTTGAAGCCTTTTTGGCCGCTGATTCCGACAGACCTCGGCGGGTCGAAGAGGATGATCTCGCCGTTGCCGGATCCCGCTTCACCTATGCCAAGGGAAAGATCGCGCTCTATAGCCGGGACCCCGGGTTGGTCGATGACCTTGGCCAAATTCTGAAAACCCCCGACCGGTTCCGCAAACTCGCCATCGCCAATCCGAAGACCGCGCCCTATGGCAGGGCCGCCGTGGAAACCCTGCGCAAGCTGCTTGTCTATGAGTTTCTGGAAAGCAAGCTTGTGCGTGGCGACAATATCGCTCAGACCCACCAGTTCGTGGCCACGGGGAATGCCGCGCTGGGGTTTGTCGCGCTGGCCCAGGTGACCAGAAAAGACCGTGGGTCCAAATGGATCGTGCCGGAAGATCTCTACAGCCCCATCCGCCAGGACGCGGTTTTGCTGAAAACAGGTGAAACGAGCGAAGCCGCCAGGGCGTTCATCGCCTTCCTCAAAGAAGACAAGGCGCGGGCGATCATTTCCGGCTACGGCTACGGTCTCGACTGAGTCGCGTCTGTCCAACGGGTCCGATTGGACCCGACACGCGCGAAAGGTTTTAGTCATGCAGATGGAAGGTTTCTTCCATGCGCTCCATGGTCATGTCCAACTCGGCGGCATGCGCACATTCATGTTTCAAGATGCAGGCCCGCACGGTGTCCATGTAGCCCAGAGCCTTTTCCACTTCACCTGAAAACAGCGCTTTGGTACTTGCTTGAAGTCTCGCCGAACAAGCACAGACGTGATCGTGTTCCATTGCCATATCCATCATCTCGCAAATCCATTTCTCATACTTGGGCATTACCCCATTCGTATATTATTCTTTTAGATATCAGAGACTAAGGCATATAATTTGACTTATTTTAATTTATTGCTCAAGCGAAATAAAGCCGCGTTTAGCCACCCGGACCAACGCCTTGAATTCAATATTGAAACGATTAGTCTGAAAAGGGCGACCAGCCCTCGGGCGCCATTTCGAAGCCTTCGAAGCGGAAAGCCGGAGCCACCATACAGCCGACCAGGGTCCAATCCCCTAAGCTGCGCGCCGACTGCCAGGCCCCGACGGGAACCACCGCCTGGGGTCTCTGTCCGGCCCCTAAGTCGGTTCCCAGAATGTGGTCGGTGGTCGGGCCGCCATCTTCGGAAATGGACAACGTCAGCGGTGCCCCGCCATGAAAGGTCCAGACTTCGGCTGCATCCACTCGATGCCAGTGGGAGCGCTCCCCTTCGGCCAGCAAAAAATAAATGCAGGTCAGCGCGCCACGACCACCATCTGGATCCGGATCACGGAAAATCTCGCGGAAATGACCGCCCTCGGGATGGGGCTGCAAGCCCAAATGGGTGATGACCTCGTTTGCCGTCATGAGGCCGGATGGGCCGAGGCGGTCATGGAGTGCCGGGCGGCAAAGGTCTCGTTCCAGGCGGCCAGGCCCGGTCGTCCCGCCCGCCATTGCAGATCGGCAAACCGCAGGTCCAGGTAGCCCAAAGCACAGCCAATAGCCAGATGGCCGATGGTCGGATCCTGCCCCAATTCATCGACCTCTTTTTCCAACAAATCCAAAGCAGCGGTGACCTTGGCCGTTTGTGCGTCCTGGGCATCGGCCGATTGCAGGTGTTCCGGGCGCAGCAATTCCACCCGCATGGTCAAGGCCGCGTCCATGACCCCATCGCCCAGGGCCTGCCGTCGAAGGGCCGTCCAACGGGCCCCACCGGACGGCGGAAACAAGGGAATGCCGTCGTGCAGGTTGTCCAGGTATTCGCAGATCACCGGGGAATCATAGAGCACTTCGCCGCCGTCCAGTTCCAACGCCGGAATTTTGGCCAGCGGATTGACCGCCTCGTAGCCGTTCCCCGTCTGAAAAACCTGGGTCGGGACGATTTCCAACCGCTCGAACAGACCGCATTCGTGAGCGGTGGCCACCACCTTGCGGACATAAGGAGAGGTGGCGGAAAAAAATAGGCGCATCATCAAAAAGCATCCTTGCGTCGACGGACCTCGGCAAATACCGAGGCCGGGTCCAGTCCGGTCATGCCCAGAGCCATCTGCAGGTCCGGCTGGTCGGGGCGGAGAAAGGGGTTGCAGCGTTTTTCGATCGCCATGCTCGAAGGCACAGTAGATTGTCCGTTCTCCCGTTGGCGCTTCACTTCGGCAGCGCAGAGCTGCAGATCCTGGTTGGCCGGGTCAACGCTCAAGGCGAAGTCGGCATTGTCGTTGGTATATTCATGAGCGCAATAGACCTGGGTGGAATCGGGCAAGGCGCGCAGCTTCTCCAGCGACGCCCACATTTGTTGCGGCGTGCCTTCGAACAACCGCCCGCAGCCGAGACTGAACAGGGTATCGCCACAGAAAAGCGCCTCGGCCTCAGCGAACCAGAAGGCGATATGACCCATGGTATGGCCGGGTACGTCGAGGACCTGGGCGGTGAGATTTCCCAAGGCGAAGAGATCGCCTTCCTTCAGACCCAGATCCAGGCCCGGGATGCGGTCCGTATCGCTCGCGGCGCCGACGATCTGACACCGGGTGACCATCTTCAGGTCCTCGTTGCCGCCCACGTGGTCCCGGTGATGGTGGGTACAAAGGATATAATCCAACGTCCAGTCGCGCTCATTGAGCACCGACAGCACCGGCTGCGCCATGGCCGGATCGACCACCGCCGTCTTGCCGCTATCGTTATCATGCAGCAGATAGATATAGTTGTCGGTCAGGGCGGGAATCTGAATGATTTCCATGCCGGGCATGGGGGAACGCCTCCGTTGATTTTTATGAACGCCGGATTCTAGGCGCGACAGGGGCCTGGCGGCAAGGGACGATTGGCCTGAGCGATACTTTTTACCCGCCAAGGGATCGGCGCGGTTGATCGTCATCACCCCTCGACCTCGCCTGACAGGCGTAGGCCTTCGATTTTCCGCGCTGTTTGTCCCGACGACAGATCCATCGTCCCCTGAAAGGTGTTCTTGTACCATTGGTCCACTTTCGGGCGGATCTTGTTGTTGGCCGGGTGGCCGCTCTGGAAATAGCCTGGCGAGGTCTGGGCCATCAGGACCTGGGTGGCCGACCAGTCCTCCACCGGAATGGTGTCGACGATCCGGTCCGCCTCGGCCTGGGCTGTCACCGGGTGGCTTTGGAAATCACGCTTGTCGTCTTCTTCCGAGCCCGTCGGCTTGGGGTCCTTACCGTTCATCGGGCTGCCTTCTGCCCCAGGTGAACGCGGAGGGTTTTGGGAATAATTAGTGGAGTGTCATCTATGGACGCCCCCTTGATTGCAAGGAGTTTCATCGGATCGGGCAAAGTGGGTTTGCAGTCATCTATCCGGCCTGTTTGCGCGGCTTGTGACCGCTGGCCCTAATGGAGTTCGAGGACCGGTTCCCCATCACCGTAACGAGCTCGAGGCTCTGACAGTGCATCGGGTTTGACCGATCCCGGTTTCCCTGTTTTGCCATTACCGATTGATTACCCTCGCAATTTGATGGTGTCGTTCAGATCGAAGCCGTGTTTTCGGGCTGGTATGTCCGTCCATGGGCCAGCATGGCCCAAATGATGCGGGCGTTCTTGTTGGCCATGGCGACGAGCACCACGTTGGTCGGGCGCCGCGCCAATATCGCTTCCAGCCAGGGGGAGCGCTTTTGCTTGTCTTTGCGTGACCAGCGCAGCGAGGCCCGCGCGCCGTGCACCAACAGGCGCCGGATATAGCCATCGCCATGCTTGGAGATCCGCCCCAATCGCTCCTTGCCGCCGCTGGAACTCTGCTTCGGCACGATCCCCAGCCAGGCCGCCAGTTACCGTCCCGAGGAGAACTGCGAGGCATCGCCGACGGTGGCGACCAGGGCCGTCGCCGTAAGGATGCCGAACTCGGCCAGATGGCCGCGCAGGGCATTGATCAACTGGGTGCGTTGACGCACCAGCAGATCGCTTCGGCATCCGCCGCGTCGTTCTTGTTGGTCTTGACGTATTGCGGTGGAATCAACCGAACCTTGTGTCCAAGGCCCTGGATCTCCCGAGCGAAATGATGCGCGCCCGAGCAGGCCTCCATGGCCACAAGACAGGGCGCAAGTCCACCAAAAAACGGCAAAAGCTGGCTTCGCCGCAGCCTCTTACGCAGAACCGGACGACCCGCCTCGTCGGCTCCATGGACTTGGAACAGGTTCTTGGCCAGATCAAGGCCGATCATGGTAACATTGCTCATTGGACGCTCCCGCTATTGGAAAGTTTCGACAACCTCCAGTATGGCTCATCGCGAAGCCGATAGGGGGCGCCCATGCCATTACCGTAACCTAATCTACCGTAACCCTTGGAGGGTCACTGTATCTCCAGCTTTCGCGTTGTCTCTTTTATCGGGGTCATAATACGCGGAGGCTACAGCCCCTCGTTTTTCCACCAGGCGCTGGTGGTCAGTTCCTCCGGCCAGCCTTTCGGTGGGGGATGGCTGGCGACAAGGTCGTCGGGATCCAATCCTCTGTTTCGCACTCTTTCTTCCCATTGGGTGCGCAGACTGCTGGGTAGCCTGGTCCCACACCAGGGACAATAGGGCGCGGGAAGGATGCGGATCGGTTGAAAGTCCACCCGCTGCTCCGGATCGATGATCCGAAAGCCGTATTCCCGCGTGTGGGGGAGGTACCAGTACATGTTGCGCATGTCGTCTAAAACACTGGAAACTCCCCGGCAGAAATGCACCGGTTGCTCGAGACAGCGCTGGAAGCCGGGAAGTTCCTTTTCATAAGGATCATAGGGGTATTTTGGTGGCATCTCCTGATCTTCATAGATACCGTCACAGTCGATCTTTTCGCCGATCCCGCGCTCCAGCCACCATTGCTCCGTCCGCATGGACCGGGGGCCGATCCGCGCATCCAGGAAATAGTCCGGAAACAGATGATCCATCCCTTTTTCCCGGGCATAGACGATGTAACGGGCGTCACGAAGCGCGCCGGGGAGATGCACACCTGTGAAGGGGCAAAAGTACATGCCGACTCCCCGGCAATACCGCCATTTGGTATTGGGAAAGAATTGCCGACGGGGCAGAATGCCTGGCTCCAGATGGGCAACCACATAGTCCCGATCCGATGGGCCATAGTCGAGCGCCACCTTGGGGTCGGCCACCGCTGTCCGCAGTTCCAGGCTTTGATCACTAAGACGAAGCCCCATGATACTCCTCGTCAATAGGCGGGCAGCTCGATAAGTTGCCCGCTTTGGTTATCATACGTACCGCACTTGCTCGTCCTGATCCAGAAAAGAGCGCTTGATGCGAGGTTTATTCTTATCCGGCCCGGTAACCCGCCGTCCGGTAATCGGATCGAAGGCGCCGAGATGCTTGCCTTTGCTATCGAACTTCTCGATCTGCTGCTTGTGACGTCCCCCTCCGCCGTGGTCCCAGGTGTAGATGTTGCCGTCCTTGTCTTTCCTCCGCCCGTCCTTTTCCGGCTTCAGGCTCTTCCAGACATAGCTCTCCGAGGGCGAGATTTTGCGGTTGATCGGGTCCTTCGCCACCTCCTGCTCGATCCGGCGGCCTGCCGCCTCGTACCATTCGTCATATCCGGATTGCCACTTTTCCTGGCCCTTTTTGCCGTTGGGCATGATCTGGTCCGGTCCCTGGCCTTGCATGGTGACATAGGTATCCTCCGGCTGCGTCTCATGGATCGGACGACCGGGAGTCTGGGTGTCGACGGGCGGCGTGGGTTCATCGACGATCATGCCATCGTCTTTTTCGGGCTGTCGCGCGGGATAGGTTTCGATCCCATGGCCTTCGGGCATGGGGGTCGGCTCAAGGCCCGGTGCCGGCGGCATGGGGTCGGCCATATCCGTGCGGGCCATCTTGCCGTCGAGGTAATTGCCGAGATTGGATTGGGGCATCAGGTCGAACCGAGGATTGCCATCGGCGTCACGGCCGTTGGGAACCGCGACCATCCCGGTGTTGACCCTTTCACCGGTCGCCGGATCCGTTCCATAGACTGGGTTGTACAGATCGCCGGGGCCATGGTCGAAGCTCAGGTCCTGGCCCCCGACCTGTACGTCGTGCGTCTGCTGCCCTTCATTGTCCGGAATGACGGCGCCACCAATGGCGCCGCCTGCCCGACCCAGGACTTTGGGAGCAACTTTCTCGGCGCCCTTGGCCAAGGCGTCTCCGGCACCATTGCCTTTGCCGGGCGTGACGGTGATGACGCCATTGGATGAAGCCGCATTTCCCGCTGCAACACCGTCTGCCGTGGGGACATACTGAGCCTTTTTGATGAGCGGATTATGATCCGGATCGGGCGCAGGGCTGCCGTCTGGATAGGTCCACCGTCCATATTCGTTCATGGCCGGTTTATGGGTATTTGGCGGCGAAGTCGTCGAGGTGTCTCCGCTATCGCCCTTCCCGCCGTTCGTGTCCATCGGCATGCCGGTGCCGGAATCTTCGCCGGGGCGATAGAGAAGGTCTATGGGCGGCGCATCGTCTCGGCCGGGAACATACTCCAGCGTTCTTGCATTATGCATGGAATCGTTCCCGGTATTCTGATCAATCAGATTCCCCTGGGCATCATACCAATTGCCCTGCTCGTCCATGGAAATCGCCTGGGCCGGTTCCCCCACCCCATAGTGCGCCTCGACCAGGCGCACATGGTCCGGATCGGCGTCGGGCCCGAGGCGCTTGATCACATCATCGGCGCGCTGGCGGTTGATCCGGGCGTCTTCGGCGCGGGCGCCATCGGCACCGAAGGGAGCATGGCCCGTGGCATGACCCGTGGGCGCGCCGACTTCGCTGTTGAGCTTGTAGAACGCGGTGGTTTCGGTCTGGATATCCTCGTTGGTCCAGTAATCCTCGGCCCAATGGAGGCGGCGCTGATCCGCATGGGTGCGCTCGGCCACCGGCTTGGCGCGGATGGCCTGGATCTCCTTGGGCTTGGGCGGGGCCATGCCATCCCAGGTATCCTCGGGATCGGATTGGAGTGGTGGCGGGCTCTTGGCCAGGGCCTGTTCGACGTGGATGGGCATGCGCTCAACTGGGCGGGTGACGGCGGTAATTAGTGGAGTGTCACCGCAACGCCGGGCACCGCAACGCCCGCAACGCCAACACCGCAACGCCAAACCATTACCGTAACCCAAACGCGACGTGATCTAGACCCAGTTCATTTTTCGCCCAAGAAGAATCCACCGACAAGAATGTTATTGTCCCTGACCAAGGTCTCGTTGCCCTGCCAGTCCCGCACATAAATGCTCTGTGCTTCCGGCAGGAGGCGGCGCCAGTTCTTCCAGTTTTGCCGCGCGTAGAGAAAGCCCTGGTTGTTTGGCCGAAGGATGGGTATCGGCCCAACCTTGAAGAGTTTTGATCTGAAAAGTTCTTGAAGTGTTGATGTTTCCAGATCCAACAGACTCAGGGAGCGTGCAAAATAATCGCCGCATATGACCTGCCCCTTTGAAGTCCGCGCAATTGGATATAGGGCTCTTGGCTCCAATAGCCGTCTGGTTCCAGTAGCAAAGTCGAACAGAACAAGATCTTTTTCCGGATTCCGGTCTTCTTCATTATGAGAAATGTTCAGACGGTACAGCAGGCGGTGGGAATCAAGCCAAAGAGGAGAGGTAAAATATCTGACTTGCACGTCAATCAACCTGGATTTTTGTGAATTCAAATCAAGGATCATCAGGTCATTGGACTGGGTAACATAAGCAAGTTGCGTTTCATCTGGGGATAGGGAGGGGGCCTGTCCCTGGACAATCGGTTTCGCATGATCCTTGGCGTCCGGTTGCAGAGGGGCTTCGAAAATCTGAGAACCTCTTCCATCCCGGCGCGATGCATCGAAAAAGAAAGTGTTTTTTGAGCGGCGGAATACCGGGTGACTAGGACCATGCCAACCTACGCCCCAGACAAGAGTCATCACTTCGACAAGATTTTCATCGCGCAGTTCATAGATCCCGATGCTGCCACCGCTTGATAGAACATACCGTTCAGCCGCCATGGCGTGGGTCGGAAAAAGCACCATGGCGACGCAACCGGCAATGACGGCCATGCCGAACAGTTGGCCGAATCGTATCAAAGGCAACCTCCATCAAGGGGCGACATAGCCTTGGTCCATGTCGTAATGCATCCAGGCGCCGTCCCGTTCCGCCTTCAGGCGATAATACTCTCTTTCAACCGCATCGGCATAGTCCTGACAGTTGCGCCAGAAAAAATTGTAGTCTTCGGCATCCGGATTGGTTTTCTGGTCCCATTCCGATTCGAGGTTCTTCTCAGCTTGCTTGAGAAGGTCGTCTTCCAGATGAGGACCAACGTTTTCGTATTTTTCTATCACATCAGCGTCAGCTTTGTCTTTCCTGACTTCGCTGTTATCATAGTATCCGGAATCATCTCCATTATCATACAGGAACCCATCATGTTGCAGGGGGCCGATGGTCGTATCCCGGAGCCCATACACGTCCAACGGACGTTCCTGCCGATAGGCGGCAGGCTCCGCACCGCCTCCGATTTGCTCGTTGAGTTCTTCGAGCATTGTCGGGGTTTCGTGGTCCCACATGATGTCGGGTGACGATTTTGTGTGGGCTTCGGATCTGGCGCCGGATTTTTCCGTCCGAGAGCCCATCGAACGAAGGACTCTCTCCTGCTCTGTCGAGGAGAGCCCACTCGTTTTTTGCCGGTAGGTTTTTTGCATGATGGCCGTTTTGAGAGGCGACCACTTCTGTTTCTCGCCCTGCCTGGAGAGGACGACATCGAATGGTGACGGTTGTTTGGGGTCCCGGTGGGACTCTTCGTTTGATGGGCCGGATTCTTCTATCTCCTGTACTTTCTGGTCATTGATATCAGAGCCGTAAGGATCGATTCCAACCCCATCGGCGAGAGTTCTGTCAGCGAACTGGCCTATGGAAACGGCTTGATCCGTCAAATCCCCCCCAATGGACCCATAGGTCTCCGGGTCGGGTTTCGGCGCTTGCTCGACGGTGAGGATGTGTTCGCCGGTGTCGATGACCTTCTGGAAATCGCCGTCGGGCTTTGGTTTACCCACCCCATAGTGCGCCTCGACCATGCGCACATGGTCCGGATCGGCATCGGGCCCGAGGCGCTTGATCACATGGTCGGCGCGCTGGCGGTTGATCCTGGCGTCTTCCGTACGGGCGCTGTCGGCGCCGAAGGGAGCATGGCCCGTGGCATGGCCCGTGGGCGCGCCGACTTCGCTGTTGAGCTTGTAAAACGCGGTGGTTTCGGTCTGGATATCCTCGTTGGTCCAGTAGTCCTCGGCCCAATGGAGGCGGCGCTGATCCGCATGGGTGCGCTCGGCCACCGGCTTGTCGCGGATGGCCTGGATTTCCTCCGGCTTGGGCGGCGCCATGCCATCCCAGGTATCCTAGGGCATGCACGAGACGGGGTTAATTAATTCAGCGTCACCGTAACGAGATAGTCTTCTGATACGACATGCTTACGATCTGCATGCGCGACCCCTATGCCATCCGGGTTATGAATCCCACCTGGATTAGGATGTGACGATATGGACACCATAAGACTTAGAGGGATCGGGCATAAACACAACCCCTGACGCGCGAGGGTGTCAGGGGTTGTCGCGTAGGTGTCGCTATTCTCTGATATGCGCCTCTTCACGCACCAGCTTCGCGGCATTTCTGCGCATTTGATCTGGTATGGGGATCTTCAAGGTATCGCGAATCTGCTCGATCCAACCGATGGCCCGGTTATCCGGATTGCTTGCACCTTTGTAGCGCCTTCTATCGTAGGGGTAATAAACCTCCGCCTGCTTGAATGCTTCCTTGATCGACTCCGGTTTTGCCCAAGGGGATTCAAGAAAAGAATCGATTTCTTTGAGAAGCGCATGAATATCTTCGTCATTGGTCAAGACTCGGTAATATGCAATACGCGCCTCAATGGATTTTCCCACATATCCCGTACTAAAACTTATGGTCAATAAACTTTCTAGCAAAGGAAAGTCATCATAAAAACGCTTCTTCTTCATTGTATTTCTCCTGAAATACTATGGAAGTATTGGATAGGATGTCACAATATGGACACCAAATGGTTTGGATGGATCCTGCACAAATACCACCTTGATACGCGAGGTAGGTTGAGCCTTTCCGTGAGGAACATTTACTTCTTTTCCGTCGCTTCCAAACTTGGTTTTTGAGCCTTTCACGTATCCGACCGTTTTACCTAAGTCCCACTCGATGGTTCCCTTGCCTTTCTTGAATTTAGCATCCCAAAGGCCTTTCTGTATCGCAATAGTCGTGGCCTTGTTGGCGAAATCCTGGTTGATATATGTTGATGCAGTCGGCGTGTCCTTTTCTGTCCGAATCCGGTGATCCAGGTATTCTTCCGTCACCACATGCTTACGATCCGCATGGGCAACCCCTTTCCCATCCGGATTATGAATCCCCCCGGGATTGCGGTTGCCGGTGGCGGGCTGGCCGGGTCGGGAGCCGCCCTGGTTCAGCAGATCGATGACCTCCATGTCGCCGGTGTCCAGATCGCCGTCCGGAGCCTTCCATTCGCCCGGGCGCGGCGCGCGGGGTTGGGTCCAGGTCTTTTTCGTCCCCTGGAAGGTGCCGCGCCCACCGCTCATGCCGAGCACGTCGCCGTCCGGCAGGGCTTTGGGAAGGCGGCTGAAGGCGCCGCCGAGGCCCGTTGCTTCGAGCGCCAGCGGCAGGGTTTTCGAGGGGTCCTCCGGGTTCTCGATGGCGTCTTTGATGTCGTTGCTGAAAGACCTCAGCATGGAGCCCGGGATCTCGTAGAGATCAGACCATTTCGGGTCCCATTGGTCATAGGCTTCGGAGAGGTTGTCGGCGATGCGCTGCCCCCCTCCGGCGAGCCAGGAGGCCAACCGCTGTTCCTCGATGGCTTGGCGGTAGGTTTTGCGGTCGAAGTACGACTCATCTTCGGGAGTGGGTGCTGGCTGAGTCTGGTCGTTTGGGACCTCGGAGCCCTCGGACAAGTCGTCATGGCCGGAACCGCCGATCAGGCTATCGTCTCCATCCCCGCCCCCAAAGGTGTCAGTTCCATCCGTGCCGCCGAGGGTATCTTTTGATTCCTGTTTCGGCAAAAGGCCGTAATGCGCCTCGACCATGCGCACATGGTCCGGATCGGCATCGGGCCCGAGGCTCTTGATGGCATGGTCGGCGCGTTGGCGGTTGATCCGGGCGTCTTCCGAACGGGCGCTGTCGGCGCCGAAGGGAGCATGGCCCGTGGCATGGCCCGTGGGCGCGCCGACTTCGCTGTTGAGCTTGTAGAACGCGGTGGTTTCGGTCTGGATGTCCTCGTTGGTCCAGTAATCCTCGGCCCAATGGAGACGGCGCTGATCTGCATGGGTGCGCTCGGCCACCGGCTTGTCGCGGATGGCCCGGATTTCCTCCGGCTTGGGCGGCGCCATGCCGTCCCAGGTATCCTCGGGATCGGATTGGAGTGGTGGCGGGCTCTTGGCCAGGGCCTGTTCGACGTGGATGGGCGTTTCCTCTGGCCTGCGCGGGATGGCGGGTTGCGGCGCCGGTTGCGGCGCCGATCGCACGGGTGTCACGCCCAGCTTGCGGGCCAGGAAGCCGGGTTGGGCCTGGGTTGCCTGGGCCTGCGTTGCTTGGGCCTGCTTTGCCTGGGCCTGTTGGGCCTGCATGCGGGCCCGGTGGGTCTTGCGGGACTGGGCCTCTTGTTGGCGTTCGGCGGCCTGGGCCTGGCGGCGGGCCTGGAGCCGTTGGCTGGCGGCTTTTTGCTCGGCGGCTTTCTTATCCTGATGGAACTTCCAGGCGGCATCGGAATCGGCCCGGGCCGCCTTGAGATTGGCTTCCTCCTGGCGCTTGTTGAAGGCCCGGGTCTGGCGGTCGGTGGGATCGCTGCCGAGGGTCGGGGTCGCATCGGACTTGGCCAGGGGATCGGCAAGGGTCGGCGCTGGTAAGGGCGCGGGGGCTCCTTCGACGGGCTCAGGATGAAGGGTTGGGGCCTCAGGATGAAGGGCCGGGGCGTCATCGAACAGCGACCCACCCCTCAGGGAGGTGTCCGAACCATAAGATGACAGGCCGCCGCCGAAATCGGGCGTCGTGCCGAAGTCCGGGGACGGCGCGGGCAAGGGCGGGGCTGGAAGAGGTGCCGGGGCGCTGGGCTGGCTTTCGCCGAAGGAAAACAGGGAATTGTCCGACGAAGAGGCCCCCCTGGCGCCCTTGGCGCCCTTGGCGCCCTTGGTGGCGGAGTCTGGCATGGCGCTATCGAGGCTTCCCATGGGGAACTCTTTTCGTGATTAGTTCGAGATCCCCGTGTCTTTAGAGAGCCATGGGATCCTGTTATCGGGCTCAGCTCCTGCTTGAATTGCATCGTTTACGGAATTTGTCAAGAACATTTAATGTATCATTTAAGGTTTACCCGCCGCTTTCGCTCTATTAATCATAAAAATTGACTGAAATAAGATATTATTCTTTTTTTCGCGGTCTCTCATCCACTCCCCCGGTGACAAACGCCTTCCAACCCGCCATAGTCCCCGCCATGTCTTCGCCATCCGCCATGACCGTCTTCGATCGACGCGCCGTGCGTCATCACCGGGACCGGGCCGCGCCCGGGTTCGGCGAATACGATTTCCTGCTGGCCGAGGTGGCCGAGCGGCTGCTGGATCGTCTGGACGACGTGAAGCGCGACTTTCCCGTGGCCCTGGATCTGGGCTGCCATACGGGCAGCCTCGGGAAGCGCATCGACGGGCGCGGCGGGATCAAGACCCTGGTCCAGGCCGACCTGTCTCCGGCCATGGCAGTACGGGCGGGCGGTCTGGCCATGGCCGCCGACGAGGAAGCCCTGCCCTTTGCCGAGGGATCGTTCGATTTGATTTTGAGCGGCCTGTCGCTGCATTGGGTCAATGATCTGCCTGGCGCGCTGTTGCAGATCCGCAAGGCCCTGAAACCCGACGGATTGTTTCTCGCTGCAATGTTCGGCGGGCTGACCCTGGCCGAATTGCGTCAGTCCCTGGCGGCGGCGGAACAGGCCACGGCAGGCGGCGTCAGCCCTCGGGTGTCGCCCTTTGCCGACGTCAAGGATGCGGGCGACCTTTTGGCCCGTGCCGGATTTACCCTGCCGGTCGTGGATACGGATCCGTTGACGGTTTCCTATGGCGACCCCTTGAAGCTGATGACCGATCTGCGCGGCATGGGCGAAAGCAATGCGGTGATCGAGAGGCGCAAGAGCTTCAGCCGCCGCGAGACCCTCATGGCCGCCCGGCAACAGTATCTGGATGACTTCGCCGGAGAAGATGGACGGGTTCCGGCCACCTTCCAGGTGCTGTTCCTGCTCGGCTGGGCCCCCCATCCGGACCAGCCCCAGGCCGCCGAGCGCGGCAGCGGGCAGGTCTGCCTGACCGATATTCTGGAGTAACCCATGGACTTCCCCACCCCTTTGCTGCGTGGCAAATTGATCAAACGCTACAAGCGCTTCCTGGCCGATGTGACCCTGGACAGCGGCGAGGTGGTCACCGCCCATTGCGCCAATTCCGGCTCCATGCTCAGTTGCAAGGACCCGGACTCGGAAGTCTGGCTGTCGCCCAGCGACAATCCGAAACGCAAGCTGAAATATACCTGGGAACTGATCCGCATCGGCGAGGGGCTGGTGGGCATCAATACGGGACGACCCAATAAGCTGGTGGCCGGGGCCATCATCGACGGCACCCTCACCGAACTGCAAGGCTACGAGACCCTGAAACCGGAACAGAAGTACGGCAAGAATTCCCGCATCGACATCTTGCTTACCGACCCGAACAAGCCGCCTTGCTATGTGGAGGTGAAAAACGTCACCTTGATGCGCGACGGCGCCAACCTGGCCGAATTTCCCGATGCGGTCACCACTCGCGGCACCAAGCATCTTCAGGAGTTGACAGACATGGTGGCCGAGGGACACCGCGCGGTGATGGTCTATCTGGTACAGCGCGAGGATTGCACCAGTTTCCGCGTCGCCGCCGACATCGACCCGGCCTATGACGCCGCCCTGAAGGCCGCCACCAAGGCCGGTGTCGAAGCTCTGTGCTATACTTGCAAACTGACCCCAAGCGGAATCACGGTGGCGCATCCCCTGCCGATTGAGATATAGAACAATAAAAAGCAACCGAGGAGCGATCCGTTGGACGCCGAGACCAAAAGCATTGTCATCCATACCGAGGCCGATTTCGAGGGCATGCGCAAGGCCGGGCGGTTGGCCGCCGAGTGCCTGGACTTTATCACACCCCACGTGCAGCCGGGCGTGACCACAGGCGAGATCGACCAGTTGTGTGCCAAGTTCGTCGAGGAGAATGGCGGTATTTCCGCTCCCCTGGGCTACAAAGGTTTCCCGCGCTCCATTTGTACCTCGGTCAACCATGTGGTCTGCCATGGCATTCCCGGCGACAAAGTGCTCACCGATGGCGATGTGATCAATATCGACGTGACGCCGATCCTCGATGGCTGGCACGGGGACTCCAGCCGCATGTATTTCGTTGGCAAGCCCAGCGTCAAGGCGCGCAAGCTGGTCGATGTCACCTATGAAGCCATGATGCGCGGCATCGAGCAGGTACGCCCCGGCGCCTCCCTGGGCGATATCGGTCATGCCATTCAGTCCTATGCGGAAGGTCACCGCTTTACCGTGGTGCGGGATTTCTGCGGCCACGGCCTGGGGCGGGTGTTCCACATGCCCCCCAGCGTGCTGCATTTCGGACGCCCCGCCGAAGGCATGATCCTGCGACCGGGCATGTTCTTCACCATCGAGCCGATGATCAACGCCGGCAAGCTGGACGTGAAGATCCTCGCCGACGGCTGGACGGCGGTCACCCGGGACAAGTCCCTGTCGGCCCAGTTCGAGCATTCCATCGCCGTCACCGAGGAGGGCTGCGAGATCTTCACCCTATCGCCCAAGGGCTGGCACCAGCCGCCATATGAGGGCTGATCTTCCGTGGGGCGCGGGGCCGATCATCCAGATTCCGTGAGCCTTGCCGAAGCCGGGCTGATTCTCGGTCACCGGGAAGCGTTGGATGGTCAGACCCTGCACCAAGTTTCCGGCAATACCCATCCCCACCGCCACGCCCTGCGCGCGGCGGGCGGCACCTGGGACAAGATGAAGCAGGTCTGGGTGTTTACGGGCACAGACCCCACCGCCGAAATCGCCCGCCAAGTCAGCGCCCACAACGCCCAGCGCGGCCTGGCCGAAGATGGCGTTCCCGGGGTCGGCCACAATCACCCTCCCAAGCCCCATTACCATGGCCACCGCCAGCGCCTGCGCGAGCGCTTCATGGAAGGCGATGCGGGACAGCTTCCCGACTATGAACTGTTGGAACTGCTGCTCTTTTTCTCCATCCCTCGGGTGGATGTCAAACCCCTGGCCAAGGACCTGCTGGAGCGTTTCGACGGCCTGGGCGGGGTGATGGCCGCCGACCCGGAACGACTGGCCGAGTTCGACAAGATCAATCAACCCACCGCCGTGTTGCTGCGCGCCGTCCGCGATGCCGCCCTGCGCCTGGGTCGCGAAGAGATCATGGACAGGCCCCTTCTGGCGTCCTGGCAATCGCTCATCGACTATCTGCGCGCCGCCATGGCCCATGAGACCAGGGAATGCTTCCGTGTGGTATTTCTGAACCGCAAGAACGAAGTCATCGCCGACGAAGAACAACAACGCGGCACCGTCGATCACACCCCGGTCTATCCGCGCGAGGTGGTCAAGCGCGCCCTGGACCTGGGTGCCACGGCGATTATTCTGGTACACAACCATCCCAGCGGCGACCCCTCCCCCTCGCGCGGCGACATCGACATGACCAAGGAAATCGCCGAGGCCGCCCGATTGCTCGGTATCGTCCTGCACGACCATGTGATCATCAGCCGCCGAGGGCACAGCAGTTTCAAGCAAATGGGTCTGCTGTGAGCATTTCCTGCGGCTGGAGAAGAGGTTATACTTTCGGTTGATTTCAGGTACTCAATAGAGAATCGGAAAATGGACCTACTTGTTCGTGAAGCTTGGAGCTGCTGGCACCCGGCGGTCTTCGCCCTGCTTATTTCAATGATGTTGGCGGGAGGCCTGCGCGCCGAGCCCCTTGCCATCAGCGGCACCGGATCCTCCATCGCCACCATCAAACTGCTTTCGGTCGAATACCAGAGAATTCATCCCGATACCCAAATCACCATCATCGAACCGGCCATGGGGTCTTCGGGCAGCATTAAGGGGGTCCTGGCCGATGTTCTCCAACTGGCCTTCTCCGCCCGACCGTTGAAACCTGCCGAGCGGGAAGCCGGCCTCACACAATATGTTTTGGGTCGCACCCCTTTGGTCATTGCCGCGGCCATCGACAATGACCAAGCCAAGGGCTTGACCATGGACGAACTGGCGGCGGTCTATGACGGCTCGGTCAGCACTTGGCCCGACGGCAGCCGACTACGCCTGATCCTACGGCCTTCCACCGATTCCGATACCACCGCGCTGCGCGCCATGTCACCGAAATTGGACAAGGCCATGGATGCCGCCCTGGCGCGCAGGGGCATGGTCTTTCCGCCCACGGACCAAGAAGCCGCCGATTGGATCGCCCGCACCCCGGGTGCCATAGGCTCTTCGACCCTAGCCTTGATCGTTTCCGAGAATCGCCCCTTAAAGGCCTTGCCGTTGGCGGGTGTAGCCCCAACCTTGGAGAACCTGCGCAACGGCACCTATCCCCATACCAAGACCCTGCATGCTGTTACCCATGCCCAACCCGATGCAGTGGTTGGGCGGTTTCTGACCTTCCTGGCTTCGACCACTGGTCGGTCCTTGCTCGCCGAGGCCGGGTACTTGATGGTGGGAAATTAAGCCATGGCCCTTGCCGCGCGCACGGCTCGCGTCGTTACCTTGCTGGCTGCCGTTTCCGCCGTTCTGGTGGCTCTGGTCCTGCCCGCGACATACTACTTGGTGGCGCGGGCAAACTTGGATGCCCGTCTTCAGACCATTGCCCTTTATGACGCCGCAGCGGCGGAGCAATATATCAATTCCCGCACCGATCAATGGATGCTGGAGACTTCTCGCCTTCAGTTCATTGTCGAAGAATTGATCCGTCGACACCCCGATACAGCCATCGCCATTCTCGATCAACAGGGTCGGACGATCATTGATCATCCTCTGGCTTTGGCCCCCCCTGTAAAGACCTTTGTGGCGCCGATTCATGATTTCGGAGTCGAAGTGGGAACCTTAGTACTGAGCTACTCAGTTGACCAGATCCGCATAAAAACGATTATCCTGGCTGTGGGAGGCATCCTCCTCGGATTTCTGATATTCGTGCCGCTCCGTTTGGTCCCGCTGCGCGCCTTGCAACGGGAATCCCGACTACGCCTTGAAGCAGAACGGGAAACCGCCGCCAAATCCGCCTATTTGGAGAATATCCTACGCTCCTCGGCGGATATGGGCATCGTTGCCACCAATCTTGATTTCAGCATCGAGTATTTCAATGAGACGTCGGAAAAGATCCTTGGTTACAAAGCCTTGGAGGTTACCGGACGCTCGGCGTTGGATTTCCGCGACCAGGAAGGCATCGATCAATCTCGCATGGACTGGGTCGTCAACATCATCAGGGTGGAAGGGTCCCATACGTTCGAGTTTAAACGCCGATCCGGCGAGGAGACCCGACTCATCGCGGCACGGGTCAGCGGCATTTGGGACCCAGAGGGAGATCTGATCGGCTATGTCCTGCTCACCCGCGATATCACCGATGTCCGCACAGCCGAAGCCGCCCTGGTTCACAAAACCAGCGCCTTGGAACGATCCAACGCCGACCTACAACAATTTGCCTATGTTGCGTCGCATGATCTGCGGGAACCTCTGCGTATGGTCAGCAGCTATCTGGCCTTGCTGCAACGCCGTTTTGGCCTGGACTTGACCGAGGAAACCCATGAATACATAAATTTCGCCGTGGACGGCGCCACCCGTATGAACGACCTGATCGAAAGCCTGGTGCAGTATTCCCGGGTAGAGACCCACGCCCAGCCTTTGGCGCCCACCAAAGCGACGGCGGCTCTGAGCGAGGCGATGGAGAACCTCCATCTGACCATCACCGAAACCGGCGCCACGGTCAGCTTCGATGATCTCCCCGCCGTATTGGGCGATCCGGTCCAGATCATGCGGGTGTTTCAAAACCTGATCAGCAACGCTCTCAAATATCGCCAACCGGATCGAAAACTCGAAATCCACGTCAGCGCCACGACCAATGACGACCTGGCACAATTCACCATTCGCGACAATGGCCTAGGCATCGAGCCCAAGTATTTTGACCGCATCTTCGCTATCTTCCAAAGGCTTCACCCACGCGAGGATTATGAAGGGACCGGCATCGGCCTTCCCATCTGCAAACGCATTGTCGAACGCCACGGCGGTCGCATCTGGGTGGAAAGCGAACCGGGGGTCGGATCGGCGTTCCATTTCACCCTGCCCACCTCCTGATCCGGCATTTTCCGTTGACATCCCCCCTCCTCATCCCCTTATTTTAGGGCAGTCGATCACTGCAACGCACAGGAAACGGACCCAAACGATGACCGCCGCCATTCATCCGGTCATGATTCCGAACACCGAGGACGCCACCGCGTCCCGGGCTTCCTTGCGTCCTGACGTCTTTGCGTCGGGTTTGTTGCCGCACACCCTGCTTCTGGACGGGCTCCTTCGACTTACGCGCCCCTGAGCCGCGCACCATCGTCGCATGCCGACAGCCGCTCAGGGGATTGCCAACCCATCCCTATGATATTGCCTATTGAAGGAACCGAACCATGAACAGTATCCCTGAATCCGACCGGGTGGTTGTGTTCGACACCACCTTGCGCGACGGCGAACAATCGCCCGGCTGCTCGATGAATTTGGAAGAAAAGATCCGCGTCGCCAAGGCCCTGGAGGACATGGGCGTCGACGTGATCGAAGCCGGCTTTCCCATTGCCTCGGAAGGAGATTTCGAAGCCGTGCGCGAAGTGGCCAATGTCATCAAGAACACCACGGTCTGCGGCCTGGCCCGCGCGACCCGAGGTGATATTGATCGCTGCGCGGAAGCCGTTGCCAATGCCCCTCGCAAGCGCATTCACACCTTCATCTCCACCAGCCCCTTGCACATGAAATACAAATTGCAGATGGAGCCGGAAAAGGTTTTGGAGATGGTCACCTCCAGCGTCACCCACGCCCGCAATCTGGTGGACGACGTGGAATGGTCGGCCGAGGACGGGTCGCGTACCGAGCACGACTTCCTGTGCCGCTGCGTCGAGGCTGCCATCGACGCCGGGGCCGGAACCATCAATATTCCCGATACGGTCGGCTATGCCATCCCCGACGAGTTCTCGTCGTTGATCCGCATGCTGTACGACCGGGTGCCGAACATCGACAAGGCCATCATCTCGGTGCATTGCCACAACGACTTGGGTCTGGCGGTGGCCAATTCCCTGGCCGCCGTGGGCGCCGGGGCCCGGCAGATCGAATGCACCATCAACGGCATCGGCGAGCGGGCCGGCAACGCGGCCATGGAAGAAGTGGTGATGGCCTTGCGCACCCGCCACGACCATATGCCTTATGTGACCGGTGTCGAAACCACGCAGATCACCAAGGCTTCGCGCCTGTTGTCCAGCATCACCGGCTTCAACGTTCAGCCCAACAAGGCCATCGTCGGGGCCAACGCCTTTGCCCATGAATCGGGAATCCACCAAGATGGCATGCTGAAGAACGCCGAGACCTACGAGATCATGACCCCGGAATCCGTTGGCCTGACCAAGTCCACCTTGGTGTTGGGCAAGCATTCCGGCCGCGCGGCCTTCAAGGATAAACTGCGCGAATTGGGTTATGACATGGGCGACAACTCGGTCAACGATGCCTTCAAGCGGTTCAAGGACCTGGCCGACCGCAAGAAAGAAGTGTTCGACGAGGACATCATCGCCATCGTCGATGACGAAGTGGTGCGTACCAACGACCGGGTCAAGCTGGTGGCCATGGAGATCAAATGCGGCACCAAGCACAATCCGCCGGTGGCGGCGTTGGAGCTGGAGGTGGACGGCCAGATGCGCTCCACCGTTGGCAGCGGTGACGGCCCGGTGGATGCGGTGTTCAAGTGCATCAAGGAGATGATCCCGACCCAAGCCCGCCTGCAACTGTATCAGGTGCACGCGGTTACCGGCGGCACCGACGCCCAGGCGGAAGTCACCGTGAGGCTGGAAGAAGACGGCAAATCCGTCAACGGCCAAGGTGCCGACACGGACACCATGGTTGCTTCGGCCAAGGCTTACCTGAACGCCTTGAACAAGCTGTTTGTGAAGCGGGAAAAGAGCAAGCCGGAGGCGGTGGCCGTCTGACGGTCGCCCCGGTCGAAACGCGCCCCGTCGGCCCTTTCATGGGTCGGCGTGGTGCGACGACCTGCAGACCTCCCCCGGCAACCCGGGCCCGACCCGGGCGCCGCCGCCCCCCATGCCCCCACGAAAGCGCCCTCACCTCGGCGACCGAGCGCTCGCCCAGAGGTGATGTCGGAGTCATGCCTTGAAGGGCGAAAGCCGCATCGCCAGAATCCACTACTTTTGCCATTATTTCCAATACCATGCGCATTGAATATAGGTATGGCGAAAGGTTCGGGAGAATATTTTATGCACTGTCACCGTAATTCTATGCACTGTCACCGTAATTCGGGTGTCACCGTAATTCGGGCGGCCCGGCGGGCTTGATCGGCCTTGCGTTCCTCGTCCTCTTTTTACTTGAGCTGTTGGGCCTGGGCCTGCTGGCGGCGCTGGTCGGCTTCCAAGGATATGGTTCCCTTGGGGGTGGTGTTTCATTCGTGCTTTAGGTGTGATATAATAGGCACATGCAACTCGCCCCTATCATCCTGGCCATGTTTCTGATGGCCGACCCGCCGACGGGAACGGACAGGCCGTCCTCGTTCGAGGAAGGGACCGTGGTTCCGTATCCCATCCCGCCGGATATTTGTGTTGAAGTTCACTACAATGAAGGCATCAGAGACGATGACGTCAATGTTGGTATCCATCGCCCACCTTTGAGTTCCAAAGTGCTATGGGCACTGGAAAACGTAAGGCAAAAAGGTTGGGCGATACTGAGACGGTGCAGTCTCTCTCAAGCTTAGTAGCCATCCTCATCTCCTTCCAGAATCTCCAACGTATTCTCATCCAGCACCCGCTGCCATTGCCCGTCCGGCATGAGTTCCCAGACTGCGCCGAGTTCGTCTTCGATCCTTTCGCCCGGACGCTGGCCCAGGATTTCGGAGGGCGAGGGTTTTTTGTCTTCCAAGGATATGTGGCCCTTGGGGTTGGTGCCGATATGGCCACGGGGATTCGTTGATTTCAGGTGGCCGGATGGGTCCTTCGTACCAATCCAATTCTTGTCCGGTCCCTTCTCCGGTGTTTGGGCGATTTGCGCGCCGCCGTCGAGGGAGGCGGTGTTGTCGATCGCCGAGCCGTTGTAGTCGCCGTCGTTGCGACCGCCGGGGTTCGTGTCATCATGCCAGCTTCCAAAACCACTGTTGTTCCAGCCGCCGCTAACTGACAAGGTGCCGCACAGAGGTGATGTCGGAGCCATACCTTGAAGGGCGAAGGCTGACCTGCCGAATACCACTACTTTTGCAATTATTTCTTTTGCCGTGCGCGTTGAAAATGGGTGTAGCGAGGTTGGTTCGGGTGGATAATTTATGCACTGTCACCGCAACTTCTGCCGTGCGCGTTGAAAATGGGTGTAGCGAGGTTGGTTTGGGTGGATAATTTATGCACTGTCACCGCAACTTCACTGTCACCGCAACTTGTCACAGCAACTTGTCACAGCAACTTGTCACAGCAACTGTCACCGCAACTCACCAGGCAGGGCTCGAGCCCGTCAAAAAACGGCAAAAGCTGGCTCCGCCGCAGCCTCTTACGCAGCACCGGACGACCCGCCTCGTCGGCGCCATGGACTTGGAACAGGTTCTTGGCCAGATCAAGGTCGATCATGGTAACATTGCTCATTGGACGCTCCCGCTATTGGAAAGTTTCGACAACCTCCAGTATGGCTCATCACGAAGCCGATAGGGGGCGTCCATGCCATTACCGTAACTTGTCCGCAACTCATCGGTGGCGGTCCAAAGATACAGGGGCTTGGCAAAACAAGCTGGTGAGTTTTAGAATGGTAATTGGACTATCACTGCAAACGAATTCTATTAATGCAGGAGTGAGATGACGGGATTTACCTGCATTCCATCAATAACCCACTATATTCTTCTGTTATTACTTTTTTCTGGAATAACCTTCTCGATTGAAGCTCGAGAAAGTACCGTGCCCGTCGGACCGGAGCAGATGGAATTTGACTGTCGCCTCTTCGAATCCGAAAAAGCCTTAATTGAAACGAAAGCCAATACGAAAACACGGCTGTTCCTCGGTTTAGGCTATGCGACCGGACAATGTGGAAGCAATGATCCCCTGAAAGGCATTCGGCTCCTTCACGAGGTTTCTCGCAATGGCGACAATCCCTCGGTTCCGACAGCCATGCTGTTCCTGGGACTGGCCTACGACCAGGGATGGGGCGTCGGAAAGGATAGGGAAGAGGCACGATATTGGTTCCAAAGGCTTTCCTTGAGATTTGTGCTCTATGAGACTGGGAAGCTGCGCAGGCTGTTCACCTTTAGCAGATTCGCCCACGGCCTAGTGAAGATACCTCCTGTTTTGAACATGGAAGTTGAACAAGCCGAGCGCTTGCGACAAGGATCGACCAGCGACCTCATGGCTGCATACAAGGGACTGTGGACAGGAGAGGGCTATCCCCTCGATCATGGGGCTGCCAAGCGCATTTTACTTGTTGCCCTTAAAAGGCAATCTCCGGAAGCGCTTTACGAGTATGCCCGTCGCCAGCTTCGGAGGGAGCTCAACGACGTGGGTTCCCCGCGCGCCGAAGTAGTCTCGGCGGCCGAGGCCATGCTTGCCAAAGCAGCCTTGCTCGGTTTTGGGGCCGCGCAAAGGGACCTTGGCCTTCTTTGTGCCAAGAGTCCTCATCGGCGGCACTGGATTGATGCCGCCGCTCTCCTATACCGGGCACAGCGTCAAGGGCAAACGGGATTGGCATCACTTCGGGAGCTGCTGTCTGGAAAGCTAGCTCCCGAAGAAATCGCTCTCGCACAGGCGCGGGCGGAAACACAGGAACCCATATTCCTCTGTGAAGCCGACTAGCGCGTGTCGGGTCCAATCAGACCCGTTAGACACGCGCGACCTTATTGGAATCGATCACGTTTTTCATGTTTGATCGAATCCGATCAAACACGACGTGATCTAGCCCTGGACAAAGGAGGGCATTTCAACCTACTTCGCATCCATTTCCTTCAACTGCTCCCGGTACTTGTTGGCTTCGTCTTCATATATATCCTTGTGATGCCAAAGAGTATTTCGCTCTTCAACCAAGTCGTCGAATATTCGGTTTTCCCTCTGGGCTTGGCGATAGGCATCCATGGTTCCCATCGGGCCAAGAACCGGGATGTCGCCGGGATCGACTGATTTGAGAGCCTTCTCCAAAGATCTTCCTTTTGCTACCGCTCCAACGACCTTGCCTATGGGAACGGCAAATTCCGCCAGTCCCACCAACCCAGCATCGGCCTTACCATAGGACGACCTAGGCTCAGGACCCATAAAAGGGATTCCCAATAGTCGGTGGACATGATTCCCTTCCCTGGAATTTTAGGGAGGGGAAAGCCGATGCAGAGCCATCATTTCTGGTTGTCCGACAAACAATTCGAACGCCTTCAACCGTTGCTGCCGAACAAAACAAGAGGCGTCCCGCGCGTCGATGACCGGCGGGTGATCAGCGGCATCATCCATGTTCTTCGCCACGGCTTGATGTGGCGTGACGCGCCCGTCGCCTATGGACCGCACAAGACCCTGTACAACCGCTTCGTCCGTTGGAGCGAGGCCGGAGTGTTCGACCGGATCTTCGCCACCCTGGCCGCCGAAAGCACGGCCACCCATACGGTGATGATCGACGCCACCCATCTCAAGGCCCACAGGACGGCGGCGAGCCTGCTCAAAAAGGGGCTGTTCCCCGCCGTATCGGGCGCACCAAGGGCGGCCTGAATTCGAAACTGCATGCCGCCTGCGATACCGATGGAAAGCCCCTGATCCTGCTGCTGACCGAAGGACAAGTCAGCGACTATCGCGGCGCCGACACCATGCTCCCTGCATTCCCTGATGCCGACGACCTGATCGCCGACAGGGGATACGACAGCGACCGTTTCCGCCAGGCCCTGCTTGATCTCGGCATCGAGCCCTGCATTCCAGGTCGCTCGAACCGCAAAGAGGAAATCCTTTACGATAAAGCCCTCTACAAGCAGCGAAACTTGATCGAGCGCATGTTCGGTCGGCTCAAGGACTGGCGGCGTATCGCCACCCGCTACGACCGTTGCGCCCATACCTTCATGAGCGCAATCTGCATCGCCGCAACCGTCATCTTCTGGTTATGAGTCCTGAGCCTAGCGACACCTGCCTGCTTGTCGATCTTCTGGTTCAGTTCCTCGATTTTTGACTGGAGGGCGCGTGCGTTGTTTTGAGCTGCGGCAAGCTTATTCTTAAGACCGCCTTTTTTCTTCTCTATTTTCTGTTCTTCCTGCGCGTGCCTCCGCCGTTCCTCGGCCTGCTGTTGGTCTTCCTGGCGCTGCCGATCGCGTTGCTGCTGCTCGGCCATCATGTTGTGGTAGTCCTTGGACCGCTTGCCATCGCCACCGGGCAGGCCATGGTCGTCCGGGTCGCCGATGCCCGGCGGGCCGATATGGGGTTTGCCCCGGTATTCCCAGTCGCTAGTAGTGCTTGGTTTGTTGTCACCGCCCCCGCCCCAGGACTCATTCCAGTCGGTCTCATCCTCATCGGGGTTGCCGGTATCGAAGCCATCGAAGGCGCTGGGATCCTGGCCGCCGTCCGCCCAGTCGTCTCCGGCCTGATCGTCACCCGAATGCAGGTTCCCGGCCACATCGCCGGTATCGGAAACCGATGCCCCCGCCGACTGGCCGGAGGTGCCGCCCAAGGTATCGTTGTCGTCCCGGTCCTCCCAGAACTCCAGCAGCCCGGTCATGGGATTGATGGAGCCGCCGTCGGTGGCCAGGTGCAACAGCATGGCTTCCTGCTCGGTAATATGAGCCAGCAAGGTATCGCCGTGGCGGCCATGGTCTTGCAACAGTTGGCCCGCCGCCCGCCGGGCCAGGGTCTCGTCCAGCTCCCGGCGGGACTCGGGGAATGCGAAGGCCTGGCCCACGGCCCGGGCACCGCCGGACAGATCAACCTTACCCGGATAGGTTTGCTTGAACCAGGCGGTAACCCGGTCGCGGGCGCCCAAGGGGTCCGCGTGTCCGCCCACCATATAAGCCCGGCTCATCATCGCCCGGTTCACGTCGGTGGCGGTCTAAAGAGCCAGAGGCTTGGCGAGGATGCGGGCCAGGGCCTCGGGGGTGGTATCCCGGTCCAGGCGGTCTGCGTAGTCGCTTTCCGGCGCGAAGGTTCGAACGAGTCTGTCACGTTTCATTGGTTTGGGTCCTTTATCTGTTCATCGGATAATGCTCCGATATGTGGGATGCTATAGCCTATAAAGGCCTATTATACGTTGGTGTTCCCATGATCATTCGACTTCCCCCGCATCTTGTCAAGAACAAAAAAGGGGTATTACCGCCCATGGACCCAAAAAAATAGGCCCCATGCATTCATGCGAGCCAATATCGGAAAAATTACCTAGAAAATCATGCGAAGGGGGCAGCGCGGTGGGCTTAGCAGGCTGCTTCTGTAATCGAGTCATTTGAGTCAAGCTGATTTCCAAGCCGTCGGTTTGAACCTGGGGTATGTGGCGCCCTTTGCTTCTGTCCGCGGTCGACGTCGTCGCCGCATGATGGGGATCAAGGGGGATCGGGTGCAGCAATCTGAAAAGCGTGGTCTTGCGCCACTGCAGCCTGCGCGCTGTCATCCGAGCCCCGCGCGTCGCCACGCGTCCTGGCCGCCCTTCAGGCGATCTCGGTTTTCGTTGTGTTTAGATGGCGGTCTCCTCCTTGCGGTACTGGAAGTCCGTGCCGTCGATCCACATGCGATGCATGATTACGGCGAGACGCCGGGCAACGGCGACCTTGGCGCGTTTCATCCCGCGCCTTTTGGCGACCGCGAGCCCCCAGTGTTTGAGCCAGGACCAACGGCGGGTTCGAGTGAGAAGTGCATTGGCGGCCTCGAACAAAAGCCAACGAACCATGGCATCTCCGCACTTGCTGATGGGGCCGCTTCGGTCCTGCTCTCCCGAGGCGTATCTGCGTGGGACAAGCCCGAAGTGGGCGCCGACCATGACCGACTTTTGAAACCGTTCCGGCACGTCGAGTCCTGTCCTGAAAGCGAGGGCGGTAACCGGGCCGACGCCGGGAACGGTCATCAGGCGCCGGCAAACGCTATCATCGCGCGCAGCGGCATGAACCTGCCGGTCGAGCTTGTCGAGTTGTTCGAGCAAGGCTTGGCGCGCAAGCAAGAGCGGCTCGGCGGCTGCGCTGAGGTGCGGGTTATCAGCCGTCAATTCCCGAACCCGCGCCGCGAAAAGGCGTCCGCGCGCCATACCGACCTTGAGGCCGAAAGCTTTCAATGTTCCTCGTACCGTATTGGACAACTGACGGACCTGATGAACCAGGGTCTCCCGATGGGTCAGCACCATCCGGAGCTCCTGACTGCGCGCGGTCTTGACGTGGGTCGCGCGGTACAAACCGGTCCGCATCGCCTGGCTGATCAAGCGGGCGTCGCGACGGTCCGTCTTGACTGGGCTGGCGCTGGCAAAGGCCTTCATTTGCCGGGTCTCGATACAAATCACAGGGAGGCCCCGACTGGACAGTCCTGCGTACAGCCAAGGCGCCAGAGGGCCAGCTTCCAACCCAATTCGCGCAAAGCCACGCCCGCTTTCCTCGAGCCAAGTGGCGACCGCCTCGGGTGTGCTTGACACCTTGCCTTCGCGAATGACGGTTCCCTTTGCATCAATCTCACAGATCGAAATGCTTGCCATCGATACGTCCATTCCAACAAAATACTCCATAGCTGGTCTCCTCTGTTCCATGTCCAGGAATTGACCCGGATACTTGATCAAGACCGAGTGTGGAGACCAGCTGACTGTCTAGGCAATCCCTGACTGCTCGATTACCGCCATCTGAAAAAGTGTTGTTCTACGGCCCGCGTTACCCTTCGTCCCTCGACAAGCTCGGGATGAGGAAGCTCAGGGTGAGGCTAAGAGGCGGATTTAAAAGTATCCTTTAGATATCAAGGCAGTAGATTTTTGATTTGGCCAGGAAAGGCCGACGACACGGGGCGGCGCCCCGTTAGGAGGTCTTGACACCGCCAGAGCGGAAATATACGCCCTCGAGATCAAAGGAATACTTTTGAATCCGCCTCTAACATGTTGAAAGGTCGAAGGCCCTCATGCTGAGCTTGTCGAAGCATGTGTCGCCACAGGCTCGGAATCGGACTTTTTCCGCAGCCTGTTAAAGCGGAACCGGCTCCCCCCGGGCAAACAGGGCCGCGAAAAGGTCGGGATCGAACTGTCTTTGCCGGGCGTCGTCGGGGATCCAATGGGTTGGGACCGACCTGGCCAGGCCCCGCACCGAGATATCGTTGACGGTCTGGCGCATCAGCAAGGTCAGGCCATGGGGCTCGCCCGGCTCCACGGGTTCGGGCGGCGTCAGCCTGGGATGCGCGGCCACCGCATCGAACAACGATTGATCCATCTGGTTCAACGTGGCGATTTCCTCGGCAAAGGGTGTCACATCCAACTGATAGGCTGGCTCGGTGCGGTTGATGCGGTCGATGACCACATTGGGCAGGCCGCCCCATTGCAGATAGGATTCGCACAGATCGGCGATATGGGTCGAGGGCGCGGCCAGGGAAAAAGCCGTGCTCACGTTATTGATTGATTGTTCCATATTTATATTTGTCAATGCCTTATCAGCTACTTGACCCGACAACAACGCACACATCACATTGCGGTTCCGCGCTGCCTCGAAGTGCGCCCGAAAGCCATCCGAGGTGACCGGTTGGCGGTGACGCATGGCGTCGTAGGTATAGGCCGAGCGCACCCGGGAGATCGGGTCTCGCAGCACCGTGGCCAAATGATAGACATGGGAAAATCGCCGGTGAAAGCCGAACGGACGGTGGGATGCGATGACGCCGCCGTTCAGCTCGATATGGTCGGCGGTCATTTTACCTTCGTCATCCAAGCGCCCGATGAACGGGGCCTCGAATCCCGGATGGGCTCGGCGGATGTGATGAAACAGCAACCCGGCAGCGCCGCGCAGGGCGGAAAACACCGTCGAAGTACCGGTCTTGGGCAGGTGGTAAATATAGAGTCGGTTGAACGTGAAACTGCCCCGGCCCTGACGACCGGCCATCCAAGTAAAGGTTGCTCTCTCACCCGGCATGGAAGTCCCGGTCGTGAGTCAGCGACGGGATCATGCGGCGCACCTTTGTCCCATGATCCGGGTCGATCAAGGCGGTGACGATTCCCGGGTCCGGGCCACCGTCCACCAGCACTTTGCCCCAGGGGTCGATGATCAACGAGTGGCCGAAGGTCTGGCGGCCTTCGGCATGGGTGCCGCACTGGGCCGGCGCGACAACAAAGGAGCCGGTCTCGATGGCCCGGGCGCGCAGCAGGATTTCCCAATGGGCCTCGCCGGTGCGTTGGGTAAAGGCCGCCGGACCGGCCAGCATGAAGGCTCCCCGCTTGGCCAGGTCCCGATGCAGATGAGGAAAGCGCAGGTCATAGCAAACCGTCATCCCGACTCCTCCCCAAGGGGTTTCGGCCACCACTGCTCGATCCCCCGGTGTGCAGCGGTCGGATTCGCGATAGCTCTCGCCATTGGCCAAATCCACGTCGAACATATGGATCTTGTCATAGCGGGCGGTGATGTCACCTTCGGGATTGATCATATAGGACCGATTGGCCAGATCGCCGTCATCCTTGCGCACACAGACCGAGCCAACCAGCAGCCAGACCCGGCTGGATTTGGCTGCCTGGCGAAAGGCGATCAGGGCCTGATGGGACCCTTCGGGCTCGGCACCGGCGCGCAACCGGTCGATGTCCGGTTCCAGGCGGTCGGCGTTTTCCGGTAGGGCCACGAATGCCGCCGTCTCGGCCGCCTGATGGATCATCGACACCACACGGGACAGGTTTTCCGCCGTCTCACGGCCGTTGTTCAACTGTACACAGGCGGCAACGAAGCCCTGGGTCATGGTCAAACGGCTCCTAGCAATTTGTCCAATTCGCCGTCGAATTCCATGTCGAAGAGGTCGTCGCAGCCGCCGATGGAACGGCCATCGATGAATACCTGCGGCACCGACGAGCGGCCACCCGCCCGCTGAGTCATCTTTGACCGCAGGTCCGGCTTGCCCTGCACGTCAATTTCAGTAAAGGGCACGCCTTTCTTGTCCAGCAGGTTCTTGGCCCGATGACAAAACGGGCATATGGGCGTGGTATAGATTTCCACTTCGGCCATGGGTTGTTTCTCCTTCGAGGGTTATGGTTCCTCTTGCTCCGGTAATGATTTTACAGCGGGCACGGCGGATATGCCAGCCCGCTAGCGCCTGTCGGGCCCAATCGGAATCGATCACGTTTTTCGTGTTTGATCCAATCCAATCAAACACGACGTGATCCACGAGGCCTGCTATGATGTGGGGTGCACCACCCGGGCCAACGTCAGCAGATCGACCCCCGAGGCTCCGGCCTTTCTCAAGGCTCTAACACAGGCCGTCGCCGTCGCCCCCGATGTCAGAACATCATCGACCAACAGCACCCGGCGATCCTTGATGCGGGGTTCCGCTCGCGGTGCCACGGCAATGGCGCCGCTGACCGCTCGGCGGCGGGCCTTGGCCCCCAGGTGCCCCATGCGCGGGGTACGGCGCATACGCTTGAGACCTTGCGGCATGAACTCTTTACCACTCTGGTCGGCCAGGATTTTCGCCAAAAGGGCTGCCTGATTGTAGCGGCGGCTAAACAGCCGGGTCCAATGCAGCGGCACCGGCACGACCAGATCGGCATCATTCAGCAAGGCCTCGCCGGCCCGCACTATCCAGGCGGCAAAAACCTTGGCCGTATCGGTCCGATCCGCGTGCTTGAAAGACAGAATCAGGCCCTTGCTGGCATCGTCATAGGCCAGGGCGGCGCGCGCCCGATCCCAGGCCGGGGGCCGACGCAGACAGGCCCCGCAGACCATGCCCGCCCCCAAGTCCACTTCGAAAGGCTGGCCGCAGGTGGCACATTGGGGCTCGCCGAGGAAATGCATTTCCGACCAGCAATCGCCGCAGAGGGTGCCGGGATCAGCCACTTGAGTCCCGCAGGCCAGGCAGCGGGGCGGCAGCAACAGATCCAAGGCTTGCCCCACGAGGCGTCGCGCCGTGGTGGATGCGGGAGCCGTTTCAATCATGACCCCATTGGATTGGTGAAATCACCCTCTGTCAACAAGGGGTTCAAACGCTGCCCCTTTCGTGGCAGGCTGGTGGAGTGGAATCCAAGTTGTTATCCTTGTTCGGGGCAGGCCCCCTCGAAACCCATGTCCCTACCCTCTTTCGGTTTTTCATGGTCTCGCAAAAACGATCAGACGCTCATACCGCTATTCCCATCGTTGCCAACTTCTGTCTGGCGGGGCTGTTCACGCTGGTCAATTTGAGCCTCTGCTTGGCTGTTCCGCTGTGGCTTCTGCCTCTGGACATTGCTTGGGGCTGGCTGTTGATTCCCCTGGTGTTGACCACCCCGGCGTTCTGGGCCCTGATCCACGAATGCGTCCATGGGGTTTTTCATCCAAACCGAACAGTCAATAATGGCGTCGGGCGTTTTTTCGGCTGGCAGTTCGGGGCGCCATTCCGGGTCTTGCGACAGGCCCACCTGATCCATCACAAGGTCAGCCGCACCGCCATGGACCGACCGGAGGTTTGGAATCGTGAGGGGGAATCCTGGCTTGCCCGAGCGATAAACTACTATGGCAATCTGATCATCGGCCTTTATGCCACCGAGGTTTCGGCCTTGGTCCTGTGCTGGATTCCGCAGCCCTGGCTGGGCCGGGTGGTGCGGATCATCTTCCGGCCTCGGGACGAGGGATCGCCGGATGTGCGCGACTGGGCGGTCAAGCAATTGGTGGAAGACGGGCGTCATTGGGCCTTGCGCCTGGATGCTTTGATCATCTGCGTGCTCTATGGCCTGTCCTTCTGGCTTTATGGGGCGTACTGGCCTTTGTTGTTGGCGGCGATCCTCGGGCGGGGATTTCTGATCTCCTTCCTGGACAACATCTATCACTACGGCACGCCGCTGGACCAAATCCGCTATTCCCTGAACCTGTCGCTACCCGGTTGGACCTCGGCGCTGATCCTGCACTTCAACCACCACCGAACCCATCACCTGTTTCCCCATGTCCCTTGGCGTGGTCTGCCCGCGATTCATGCGGAAAAAGATCGGGGCTATGAGCAAAGCTACGCCTTTGCCGCGCTGAATCAGTTGAAGGGCCCCATAGCCATGGAGACCCTTCAACAACCCTGACGCTACAGGGTGGGCGAACCCGGAACCGGGATGTTACCAGCGGCCGCGACGGGGGGCGGTCACGGACTGCTGCTGTTCCGGGGTCAGGGATTGATAGAAATCATCGAAGGCCGGGCGCACCGACTGCATGGCGGTGAGCATGGCGGCCATGCCGGTTTCCATCTGCGCCATGCGCTCCACCGGCGTGGTGGCCGTCTTGGTCAGATCCGTATCGGCGCAGGTGGTCTTGAGATTTTCGGTGTTGTCGGCCACGGCTTTCTTTACCGCGTCCAGCTTGGCGGTCTGCTCTTCGCTCAGGGTCAGGCCACCGGTCATGCGTTGCAGCATCCATTCGGCTTTCTGTTCCATCTGGCCGCTGCACAACATCGTGGCGGGGCCGGCTCCCCGACCGCCAAATCCACCCATGCCATGACGACCGAACTTGCCGCCGCCGTGACGTCCGTAGCCCATGGGGCCTTGCCCCATCATCTGGCCCTGATTCATGTATCCTCCGCCCATGGGTCCACCCTTGGGGCAGCCGCCCCAACCATTGGCGTTGGCGACGGACAGGCCGATGATACCGACCAGGGCAGTGGCGGCGACGGCGGAAAGAATGACGGTACGACGTTTCATGGAAGGTCTCCTTGCTTCTCGGTTGATCGATCGGCAGGGTTTCGCCGCTGCCGTGGAAACCATGATGCGCATTTCCCGTAACAGCTCGGTTTCAGGAAAAAGCTCTTTTGGTAACGGCCTGTTACCAACACGCGGAATGTTACAGGCCGTTACAAAGTTTTTTGTCCCAGGTCCCAGGCGGCGCCTATAATCAAAACCATGACAACCGACACACCGCATATTCTCATCGTTGATGATGACCGGGAGATCCGTGACCTGGTGGTGCGTTTTCTGCGCGGCCACGGGCTGCGGGTGGACTCGGCCGAGGACGGCAAGGCCATGCGCCGGGCCATGGACAACGGGCGGTTCGACCTGGTCATCCTCGATGTAATGATGCCGGGCGAGGACGGCTTGACCCTGTGCCGCGAGTTGCGCTCCCGGTCATCCCTGCCGATCATCATGCTGACCGCCCTGGGCGAAGACACCGACCGCATCGTCGGGCTGGAGATGGGCGCCGACGACTATCTGGCCAAGCCTTTCAATCCCCGCGAACTGCTGGCCCGTATCAAGGCGGTGCTCCGCCGGGCCGGACCGGGTGGAGAGTCAGACCGCGTCGAGACCAGCGGCCTGCTGCGCTTCGAAGGCTGGAGTTTGGATACCGCGCGGCGTGAACTGCGCGACAAGGATGGGGTGCTGGTCACCCTGAGTGCTGGGGAATATGACCTGCTGGCGGTCTTCGCCACCCGGCCGCAACGGGTACTCAACCGCGACCAGCTTCTGGACCTGACCCGGGGCCGCGAGGCGGCACCCTTTGATCGCAGCGTCGATGTACAATTGTCCCGCCTGCGCAAAAAGATCGAGCCCGACCCGACCAATCCCGTGCTGATCAAGACCATACGCGGCGGCGGCTACATGATGGCCGTTCCCGTGACCAAGGAGTAAGCGATGAAACGGCTGAGCCTCGCCGGACGGGTCGCGCTTATCCTGTTGGCCGCCGTCCTGCTGGTACAGGCGGCAGTGGTGGCAACCTGGTTTGGCAAGTACCGGGAATCCTCCAAGGACCTGTTCGAACGGGCCAATCTACGGCGCATTGTCATGACCACGCGGCTGCTCGACGAACGGACCGACAAGCGTGAACGTTTCGCCTTGCTCGCCGCCATCAATAGTCCGACCCTTCAAGTCCGCCTGAAACAAAATCCCCCCGATCAGGACCGGGGCTTCGGCCCGCCGCATGTCCGCCGCGACATCTCCGAACGCCTGCAACGGGCCCTGCCCGGCCATGTGGTGCATGTGACCTTTGATTGGGGACGGCCCCAGCGCTTTCGCCCCAGAACCGAGCGCCACCGCTGGTTCGAAGGCGAACGGATGAAGCATCATCACCCCCATGACCGACCCGCCGCCATGAAAGGGCGAATGAAAAACCGGATGATGCCCGGCATGCCCGATTGCGATCCGGCCATCGAAGGAGACTGCCCGGATATCGACGCCGGGCCGGATGTGTTATCGGGCCGCATGAAGGCACTGATTGCCGTGTCTCTGAGTGACGGACGCTGGGCCGCTTTCACCGCCTCGCTGCCCGATCCCGAACGGGAATGGCTGATGCGGCTGGCCGGATGGAACTTACTTGCCGCCTTGCTGGCCGCCGTCTTCGCCTATTTCGCGGCGCGCCGCCTGACCCGTCCGGTGACCCGCTTTGCCGAGGGCGCCGACCGCCTGGGCCGCGACCTGGACGCACCGCCTTTGAAAGAATCAGGCGCGCCGGAGATGCGCCGCGCCACCCGCGCCTTCAACCGCATGCAGCAACGTCTAAAGCGCTTCGTCGATGACCGCACGCTGATGATCGCCGCTATCTCCCATGATCTGCGCACCGTGCTCACCCGGCTACGGCTGCGGGCGGAATACATCGCCGACGATGAGCAACGGATCAAGGCCCTGCGCGACCTGGACGACATGGCCGAAATGCTGACCGCGACCTTGTCCTTTGCTCGCGACGACGCGGCGGAAGAACCCACCGACCGGGTGGATCTGGCCAGTCTGGTGCGCAGCCTTTGCGACGATCTGGCCGACGCCGGACAGCCGGTCACTTTCGTCGGCCCCGACAGCGCCATCCTCACCTGCCGCCCGGTGGCCCTGCGCCGGGCCTTCGGCAATATTTTGGACAATGCGATCAAATACGGTGAGCGGGCCGATGTGACCCTGACCACGTCGGACGAGGAGATCCGTATCGCCATCGCCGACCGGGGGCCCGGCATCCCCGACGACCAGAAGGAAGAGGTCTTCCGGCCATTCTATCGCATGGAAAGCTCCCGCAACCGGGAAACCGGCGGCACCGGCCTGGGTCTGGCCGTGGTGCGCAACATCGTGCATCGCCATGGCGGCGAAATCGAACTGCGCGACCGGGAGGGGGGCGGATTGGAGATCGTGGTGGGGCTGCCGGTTTGAGGAAGACTCCTTATTGAATGGGCGCACGCCAGAACATTTAGGTTAGGGAATGTCACCGTAATCGACCCAAATCGGGAACATACGGAGCAGAAGGCTTTGGCAGCTTTGGATGAGACGATGTGGCAGTAGTACGGGTTAGCTACAGCCCCTCGTTTTTCCACCAGGCGCTGGTGGTCAGTTCCTCCGGCCAGCCTTCCGGTGGGGGATGGCTGGCGACAAGGTCGTCGGGATCCAATCCTCTGTTTCGCACTCTTTCTTCCCATTGGGTGCGCAAACTGCTGGGTAGCCTGGTCCCACACCAGGGACAATAGGGCGCGGGAAGGATGCGGATCGGTTGAAAGTCCACCCGCTGCTCCGGATCGATGATCCGAAAGCCGTATTCCCGCGTGTGGGGGAGGTACCAGTACATAACCCTGGCATCGTCGAAAACAAACCCTAATGAATAGCAGAAATGCGGGGGTTCTTCCTGGCAGCGCCGATATCCGGGAAACCGATGGTCGATGGGGTCATAGGAGTGGAATGGCGGTTGCGTCTTGTCTTCTTCCAATTCTTCCTTGTTGACGGTTTCACCGATGCCCCGCTTCAACCACCATTGTTCGCCGCGCATGGACCGGGGGCCGATCCGGGCATCGAAAACAATATCCGGAAACAGATGGCCAAGGCCCATCTCCTCTTCAAGAATGTTGTCCCGTATCTCATCGACGCTGCCCGGCAGATATGCGCCGGTGAACGGACAAAAACTTATCGTGTGGCCAGGGCAGACTCGTCGTTTGGTTGGGGGAAAAGACTGCCGCCGGGGAAGGTTCTGCGGCTGAAGGTCCGGGACTATATACACCCGATTCGTCGGGCTGTACACGAGCCCCACCGTTGGATCAGCCACCGCCGCCTGCAGATCCGGGCTTTGATCAGAAAGACGAAATCCCATGATGCTCCTCGTGAACAAATAGGCGGCCCGAAGGCCGCCCGTGTCGATTGTTATGCATACCATTTCTGCCCGTTTTGGCCCAGGAAGAAGACTTTGATCCACTTCTCCTTATCTCGCGGCGTGACTCTTCGTCCGGTAATCGGATCGAAGGCGCCGAGATGTTCGCCTTTCTTGTCGAACTTCTCGATCTGCTGCTTGTGACGTCCCCCTCCGCCGTGGTCCCAGGTGTAGATGTTGCCGTCCTTGTCTTTCCTCCGCCCGTCCTTTTCCGGCTTCAGGCTCTTCCAGACATAGCTCTCCGAGGGCGAGATTTTGCGGTTGATCGGGTCCTTCGCCACCTCCTGCTCGATCCGGCGGCCTGCCGCCTCGTACCATTCGTCATATCCGGATTGCCACTTTTCCTGGCCCTTCTTGCCGTTGGGCAGGATCTGGTCCGGTCCCTGGCCTTGCATGGTGACATAGGTATCCTCCGGCTGCGTCTCATGGATCGGTCGACCGGGCGTCTGGGTGTCGACGGGCGGCGTGGGTTCATCGACGATCATGCCATCGTCTTTCTCAGGCTGTCGCGCGGGATAGGTTTCGATCCCATGGCCTTCGGGCATGGGGGTCGGCTCAAGGCCCGGTGCCGGCGGCATGGGGTCGGCGATCTCAGTTCGGGTCATCTTGCCGTCGAGGTACTTGCCGAGATTGGATTGGGGCATCAGGTCGAACCGAGGATTGCCATCGGCATCACGGCCGTTGGGAACCGCGACCATCCCGGTGTTGAGCGTTTCACCGGTCGCCGGATCTTTTCCATAGACTGGGTTGTACAGATCGCCGGGGCCATGGTCGAAGCTCAGGTCCTGGCCTCCGACCTGTACGTCGTGCGTCTGCCGCCCTTCGTTGTCCGGAATGACGGCGCCACCAATGGCGCCGCCCGCGCGACCCAGGACTTTGGGAGCAACTTTCTCGGCGCCCTTGGCATGGCCCGTGGGCGCGCCGACTTCGCTGTTGAGCTTGTAGAACGCGGTGGTTTCGGTCTGGATATCCTCGTTGGTCCAGTAATCCTCGGCCCAATGGAGGCGGCGCTGATCCGCATGGGTGCGCTCGGCCACCGGTTTGGCGCGGATGGCCTGGATTTCCTCCGGCTTGAGCGGGGCCATGCGGTCCCAGGTATCCTCGGGATCGGTTTGGAGCGGAGGCGGGCTCTGGGCCAGGACCTGTTCGACGTGGATGGGCGTTTCCTCTGGCCTGCGCGGGATGGCGGGTTGCGGCGCCGGTTGCACGGGCGCCACACCCCGCTTGCCGCCGCCCGCGCCTCTTGGTTATAGTCGGACCATGCGCCAAATGCTTGCCTTTATGGGGATGCTTCTCGTCTGGCCCCTGCCCCCCGCCCAGGCGGACTTCGCGGCGGGCATGACGGCCTATGAGGCCAAGGACTATGCGACGGCCCATGGGGAATGGTTGCCGCTTGCCGAGGCCGGGGAGCCGAGGGCGCAATATTGGTTGGCCGATCTGTACCGGTTTGGCACCGGGGTCGAGCAGGATTACAAGGCGGCCATTGAATGGTACAAAAAGGCGGCCCGGCAAACCGGGGATGGCGATACCATGCGGCGAGCGGTCTATGCGCTGGGGTATATGGTGAAGCGGGGTCAGGGAACCCCGAGAAATATGGACAAGGCTGAGTGTTTGTATCGGGTGTCGGCGGAGAATGGCTATGCGAATGCGCAAGCAGCGTTGCATGTGCATTTGAGAAACAAGCCAGGAATTGACCCAACCGCACTCGACTGGGCTTATCGTGCTGCTGCACAGGGGAATAAGAGGAGCCTATTTATCATAGGTAATTTGGATCTGATAAATCCTTATGTTGAAAATTCTATAGGCTATATGCGACTGTTCCTTTCTGCAAAAAAGGGAGCACAAGACGCTAGAACCATGATCGAAGAGGCACGCAACTCGACGAATCCAGAAGTCCGCATTTCCTTTGCAGAAGGGAGGAGTCTAGCACGAGGTTGGCAGCCCGAATTCGAACGCGTTCCTGAACCGCCAATCCTCACACCAGAACATTGTTGGCCGTGAGCCTTACCTCTCTTGATCTTTCTCCTGTTGGTCGGGTTTGAACAGTTCGTCAAGGGCAACTCCAACCATTCGGCTCTGCACCTCTTTGCTCACATCATTGAGATACTTTCCGCCGCTGGCGACCAGGTCCTTGGTGGCGAAAGCGCGGACGGCGTCCCGTTGCTCCCGGCTCAACATGAACAAGGCCTCCTTCGACCACTTCCGGCCATAGGCGCCCATAGCCTTGTTCAGGCTGTTCTTGGCATGGGCCGAGAACACACCGTAGGTCAGGGCCTCGGCGGGGTTGGCGCCGGATTTCAGGGCCCGGCCGATACTCTCCTTGACCGTGTCGTAGGCCAGTCCCTGTTTGGCCAGGCCGCGCGCCATCCAGGCCGAGGTCACGTCCGGCATCACCTTGGCCAGCAGCTTGCCGCCGCCCTTCTTCAGCAGGGTATCGAGCTTCTTGATCTTGGCGGCGCTCAGACCGGCCTTGCCCAAATGTTCCAGGGCCGCCGTGTCGTCGCCGCGTGACAGGGCGACGCCAGCCTTGACAAAGCCTTGACCGACATCGAGAGCGGTTCCAACCGGCGTCACCGACACCATGATCGCCGCTGCCTCGGCTTCGGTTTCCGACAGGCCATAGTCTTTTATCAAGCCTTCCTTGAAGCTCTTTTCCCAGTCTGCCTTTTCCAGCTCCATGTGGGCGTCGCGCGCCTGTTGCGCCGCTTTGAGGGAGTTTTGCCGGTGCCGGGGGTCTTCCGCCTGGGCTGCCATATTGCTGTTGGGACTGGCGCTATTGCCGCCACCCTGGCGATGTTCCCAATAGGCTTCGTTCCCCGCACGGATCTCTGAAGACAGAGCGTTGTAGGCGTCAGGGTCGGTGGCCTGGAGACGGCTCAGGTGCTCATGATGGGCATGGCTGCCCGGTGCCGGTATTTCCAGATGAGGCGCGGGTGTCGGCGTTGTTCCGCCGGTTTCGGGCCCATCCTGCATCGGCGGCATCCAATACGGATTGCCGCGCTTTTCCCGTTCCTCGTGAATATCGAGCTTCGTGCCGTCGGGTGCGGTCCAAATACCATTGGCATCGATGTCATCGCTGGATTCAAATTTCAAGTGCAACACCGATTGATTTGGCGAATGCCTCGATTGGCGTGAGGAAACCGAGGCATTTTCGGGGCGTTGTGTTGTAGGTCCATGTGATGTCCTCGATGTCTTGATCGGAGAATTTGATGAGGCGAATGTGCCTGGGCAGGCTGCGGCGCAGGACGCCGTTGGCGTTCTCGATGGAGCCGCGCTGCCAGGGGGAATGGGGATCGCAAAAGAAGGCGCGCACAGGCAGGCTCTTGTGGTCGTAGAACTCGCCGCCGTTGTCCAGGGTGACGGTTTTCCGGGCCCGTTTGGGCGCACGGTTGAGCAGCCTGGCCAGCGCCTCGGCGGTGGTGCGGGCGGTTTTGTCTGGAAGGGTCGCGGTGAGCAGCAGCCGAGACCGCCGCTCGATACAGGTGAGCAAACAGGCCCGTTGCTTGCGGAAGTGCACCAAGTCGGCCTCCCAATGGCCCGGCTCGGCGCGCAGATGGGCCTTGGTCGGACGCATATGGATCGGCATCCGGTCGGGGATCGGCGGATCGCGCCGCCCTTTTCGGGCCCGTCGTCCGCGACGGGATTTGGCCTGCGGCAACAGGCGGTGGAGCTTCCGCCGCCGCCCGTGGGGCCCGTAGATCCAGGCATAGATTGTCTCGGCGCTGATGGTATGCTCTGATCCTTCGAGCTTGAGCCTTCCGGCGATCTGCTCCGGGCTCTGTTCCATAGCAAGTGCATCCAGGATGTGGGTTTTCAGAGGGCTCAAGCGCTCGATTTTCGGCAGGCGGCGTTTGCGCGCCCAGGCCATGCGCTCGGCCATGGCCGGCTTGTATCCGGCCCGGGGCAGCGCGTTGCGCTTCAATTCCCGGCCAATGGTCGAGGCCGAGCGGCCCATCAGCCGCCCAATGGCCCGTTGAGATTTACCGTCTGCATGCAGACGGTAAATCTCGCATCTTTCGTCCAAGCTGACGTGTGCATATCTCTGTCCCATAGCGTTCCCAGCATACCTGGGTGGTGCACTTGGGGTCTGAATCTAGGATCGCGGTTTTGGCTCCAATAGGGGGAAGCCGCCTTCCCATCGTATCCGGCGGTGTGGACATTCGGATCACGGTCCAGGTCGTCGATCTTGTTGCCAAATTCGTCGTACCATTGGCCGTCGTCGCCCATCGAGAGGCCGTTCGTTTGCCGGGCGTCGGGACCACCTTCCCAGCCGGTTCCGGCCTTGTGCGCATTTGGGTCCTTATGGGGATTGTCGATGCGGCGCCCCTGGGCATCATACCAGTTTCCATGCTCATCCATGGAGCCCCCTTGGGCCGGATCCCCGAGCCCAAAATGCGCCTCGACCAGGCGCACATAGTCCGGATCGGCATCGGGCCCGAGGCGCTTGATCACATCATTGGCGCGCTGGCGGTTGATCCTGGCGTCTTCGGCGCGGGCGCCATCGGCGCCGAAGGGGGCATGGCCCGTGGCATGACCCGTGGGCGCGCCGACTTCGCTGTTGAGCTTGTAGAACGCGGTGGTTTCGGTCTGGATATCCTCGTTGGTCCAGTAGTCCTCGGCCCAATGGAGGCGGCGCTGATCCGCATGGGTGCGCTCGGCCACCGACTTGTCGCGGATGGCCTGGATTTCCTCCGGCTTGGGCGGCGCCATGCCGTCCCAGGTATCCTCAGGATCGGATTGGAGTGGTGGCGGCTTGGGGTCTCAGGCAATGAATGCAACGTCACCGTATCCGGCTATGAAGAGGTCCGCGATTCAGTGTTTTCCGTCTTTTTCCACTTGTTCGCCAGGGTTTGCCTGGCTTCCCCCCTTGTCAGGAGGATCGTCCATTTCATACAGATTAAGCTCCCACAATGCCTTGACGTAGTGGATGGGCGCTAAAAGCACTTTGTTCCACCAAAAAGACCCGCTTCGAAGTTGCGAGAAATCGAACCTCAGGTAAGAAGGCTCACTGTACCTTTTCCACTTGCCTTGCGGTTCGAGCAGGAAAGCCTCTTTGGCCTCGATAATCCAGTCATCGATCCAAACCTGCGTGCCAGCCATATAGCACTGGGAAACGTCGAATTCGACCATTGGGCCGTCGACAGGCGGAAAAGGACCGTCTATCCAATTGAATTTATGGTAGTTTCTGTCATCAAAGTAGCGGAGGCATTCGCGTTTCGATTTACGCACCCCCCTAAAAAGATAGGTAAATCCATCAGCATAGAAACCATTCCCCCCCCCAGAGCCATCGGAAAAACGGGCGGGTTTCCGGTAGATGAAGATCCCGATCGACGGGAACGTAAAGATCGTTCCCGTCGATCCGAACGCAACCGATTTTCGCTTCGTAGTATTCAGTCCTATCATACGGTATGTTGGAGAATCTCAGTCTATTTTTTCCAAAACGGTCCATCTCATGACTTCCGCCTCAATCACCGAGTTATTATCCTCGCGACGTGATACATAGCCTTTTGGAACTTCATCAGGGCGTGTATTCGACCCTTTTGATACCACTCGCAATCCAAGGCTTGCAAGTGTCTTGTCATCTGGAACTCTCCCATATTTGTTGGCGAGCTTACCGTTCTTATTTATGCTCGCCCCGATAATCAGCTTGCCGCCCGGCTTGAGAATTCGAGCCGCCTCGCCCAAATAGTTTGCTTGAGGACTGATCGCCAGGGCCGTATCAGCGGACCCGTTGGGAACGCTTGTATTCTTTGCTGGGCCGATCAGATCCGTTCGGTCTTTCTTCCGATCCCCAAACGTGACCTTCTCGCCCCGGGCGTCCAAATGATGATTCAGCTTTTTATCGACATTGTAGGAGCCTGTTTTCTGAGACTGTTTTCCGCCCATCAAATCGATGACCACCGGATTGTCGTTTCCCGATTGCCCCCCGCGGCCCAGGCGGTATGACTTGAAACGTCCGGGATACCTGCCGGTGACGCCGCCAAAGCCCATCGCCGCCATTTCCACCGGTGTCGGATCGTCACGAGTCAATTGGTTCCAGCGGTTGGTATCGCCTTCAGCACCGTTCAAGTAGGCGCTGACGGCCTCCTTGTCACCACGCTGCTCGAGTAGACCCAAGGCCATATCCCGGCGGGTCGTATCCGGATCGTCTTGGAACGCCTTTTCGATGCGCTGGCGCAGGCCGGGCACGTCCGCGTCCTTGGCAAAAACAATATCCTTTACCAACTGGTGCTTGGTCGGGTTTTGGATTTTGAGATAATGATCCGGAATTCCATTGTGAGGATTATCGGGATGGTTCGGATCAAGCCTATCCACCCAATTCGCGACAGCACTCTTTGCATTTTCCCACCAACGGGGCCCTGTTTCCTCGCTGGAAAAGGACGGATCGTTCTCCCGCGCCTGCATATGGTTGGCATGACCGTCACCAGGGTCAAAGTTGTCGTCATTTGATTGTGGTGTCTGGCCATCTTCCTGGCGTTCGTCGGCAAAGGATCCGTCCGGGTTCTGGTTCGGAACATACGCGGCATCACCCAGTTGCAGGCCTTCATCACCGACCACTTGCGCTTCCACGCCATCGAGCAGGCCTAAAGTGTCGTTGCCGGAACCACCAACCAGGGTGCTCTCTCCGGTTCCCCCAGAGATTGCTTCGAAGGAGGTTTCCAGGGATTTGGGCAGATTGTCGCTCTTCGGATCGGGCTGTGACTGCAACTCTCTGAGCCCGTAATGCGCCTCGACCATGCGCACATGGTCCGGATCGGCATCGGGCCCGAGGCTCTTGATGGCATGGTCGGCGCGTTGGCGGTTGATCCGGGCGTCTTCCGAACGGGCGCTGTCGGCGCCGAAGGGAGCATGGCCCGTGGCATGACCCGTGGGCGCGCCGACTTCGCTGTTGAGCTTGTAGAACGCGGTGGTTTCGGTCTGGATATCCTCGTTGGTCCAGTAATCCTCGGCCCAATGGAGGCGGCGCTGATCCGCATGGGTGCGCTCGGCCACCGGCTTGGCGCGGATGGCCTGGATCTCCTTGGGCTTGGGCGGGGCCATGCCATCCCAGGTATCCTCGGGATCGGATTGGAGCGGAGGCGGGCTCTTGGCCAGGGCCTGTTCGACGTGGATGGGCATGCGCTCAACTAGGCAGGTGACGGCGGTAATTAGTGGAGTATCACCGCAACGGGATCGGATTGGAGTGGTGGCAGGCTCTTGGCCAGGGCCTGTTCGACGTGGATGGGCTACTCTTCGAGAACGTGGGAGACGGTGGCAATTAATGCATTACCGTAACCTTAGTATCATCGTAAACGCATGGCTCATTTATCGCGCTGCCAGGGTGGCTTTGGCTTGAGGGTCAGAAAATTAAATAGATCTAGTAGGTCGGTGTCCGGGACCTGCTCCAACTGATGGGGCAGGCTTCGACCATTTTCTCCAAATTCCTCAACGGTCAGAAAGTGGATGGCTGTATCACATTCATTGTATAGTTTTGTTCCAACCGAATGCCGACCTAGCAAGTACCTTACGGGTTTGCGATCTTCTGGATAGCGAAACAAAACCTTGTAAGGTCGAGCCATCATCTTCGAATTGGCCACCCAGATATCCGGTGCCCATGAGGCGACCAACAAGTCTTCCAGGTCTTTGAAAACAGGAGGTTTCAAAGCAGGAGTCACCCAGTACCATATTGCATCGCCGCCATAGCACTGCAGCCGGTATTCCATCTCCCCGTAACGGACCCACCAAATAGCGTAGAGCCAGGCAACGAGCAGCGCGACCAGAAGGACGGCGCCCATCAGTTTGTAGCGGGCTGAGGGCGCAAGCCAATGATAAATTGAATTCAACATGACATTGAATGTATTATCATTTTACATCTTTCCAATCAAATATGGAATTGATGATCTTGCCATTTCTGATGGTCAGTTCTCCGATCAAATTCCGCTTCCAGGGATCACTTGACACCGGAAACGATTGGGCACCACCTGCCCGTTCATAGTCCGTGATGGTGTCGCGGGTCAGACCGATGTCACCTGAAATCAGCCCCTGCGGAACCGTTGCCAGGTTGGAAGCGGGGTTTGAGGACCCACCCCCTTCGGCGAAATCGTATGTTTCGCCATCCAGTCGGTGCTCGACTACCCCCCGGACGATCACCTTGTCGCCCTGCCGGGTCAATGTAAGGTCGCCAACTCCCAGAATTTTGTGTTTTCCGAGCGCCATATTCTGGTCTGACGGATCGAGAGCGTCATAGGGCTTTGCCCGCGCCTCCCATTTCATGCCTTTGATACTAAGGGTGGGTTGATCGGATTGCAGCCAGGATTGAATGTCACCAAAGCCCGATTGGTCATTCAGATCTCCACTTAGCCAGGACTCGAAATGTCCCTCCGTCTTCTGTTGGGCATTCGCCGAGGGTTCATGGTGGCGCACAAAATCACTTTCCAGGGTCACCGGCCTGCCACTGCCTCCGAGGTAATGCTTGAGCAATTGCGCCGCCACCGGTTTATTATTCTTTTGGCCTTTTTCGAAAACGCTCCACAGAGTCCTGTGTGTCTCTTTTTGGCGGGCGGTTCAGGAGGGGTCGAGTTGTTTTGGCGGCTGCCAATCCATGCCTTCTGTCGCTGTATCGAATTCATCCGGGCCATTGGGCACGCCAAGCTCGGATTCACTCTTGCCGGAGTGCCGATCATCCGATTCCTCGAAAGTATCGTCACCGCTGCCGCCGATGAGATGGTCGGTTCCAATGCCAACGGAAACCCCATCCATCCCTTCCGATGCTGACAAGACATCCCCTTCCAGCATTCGGAGATAGGACTCCTGTTCCCTTCCGTCGAGACTACCGAACTGGTCCTTGAAGTTCTCGACCTCGCCGGGGGTCCAGTCCCTGTCGCGACCATGGGTTTCCAGGCGTTTGGTGAGATCGGGCGCGCGGGTGGCGTCACCCGCCGAGGGCAGCAGAACATCCGGATCATAGGCCGCTACCGCCTTGGCCCGGGTGCCGGAACCTGCATTGATATGGGCATCCACCTGGCGCCGGTCGTCTGCCTGCATGCCGCCATTGCCGCGCGCCGATTGGCCAGACGAGAGATCGATCTTGCCCGGGTAGGTGTTTTTGTACCATTGGTCCACTTTCGGGCGGACCTTGTTGTTGGCCGGATGCCCGCTCTGGAAGTAGCCCGGCGAGGTCTGGGCCATCAGCGCCTGGGTGGCCGACAGTCCTCCACCGGAACGGTGTCGACGATCCGGTCCGCCTCGGCCTGGGCGGTGACAGGGTGGCGTTGGAAATCGCGCTTGTAATCTTCTTCCGAGCCCACCGGCTTGGGAGGCGACTCCTTGTCGGCCTGCCTTCTGGCCCAAGAGAACGCCAAGAGGTCGAGATATTAATTTGTGGAGTGTCACCGCAATCCGATGAGGAATGCTACAACTTCTTCAGCGCCGCCGGATATGAAACCAATTAAACGCAACACGCTCTAGTGGTGGGCGTTCATTCTGTGGTGGCGACGGGCTCTTGTTCCGGCTCTCTCCAGGGCTCTGCGATATCTGGAACGAAATAGTAGTCAGACCTCACAATCTCCGCCTTGTACGAGCCGATTGCTTTAAGTGTTTCGTAATTCAAAATCGGCTCAATAGCGCCGCTGGCGCCCTCCCAATGCAATCCAACCTGTACGCGTGCTCCCGTCTTCTCGACGAAAGAGTGCCATTCCGGCGCTGGCGTTCCGAGACGCTCGAACAGGCGCTTGAGTTGGTTTTCCGTAGAGGCGTTTTCATCTTCGCTATTGATATTCAATAGCCATGCGTTCACCCGTTGGACGCGTGTTTTGCCCGTGGCCTTCGATACGGATGTCGTGCCTTTGACCAGTGCACGCGTCGGCAAACCCCAAAAAGACGAAACTTCGTCCGGGTGTGGGCCATAAACACAGAATGAGACGTCTTGTATGGGGCCATGATGATTGCCATGGTCCCAATCCGCCGTCATCTCGAATGTGACCCCGGGGAGGCAAAGGCGCCCCAGGTCCGATGAGGAGATGCGGGGTGGACTGGCGCCAACGCGGCCAATCCATTGCAGCGTGATGGTCACCTTGGCATCGTGATTAACAATCTGTCCCAAGATCGGGAGAACGTCTTCCAATGCTTCTTCGAGAACGGAGAGATGGTCCCTCGCATCAAGCCCGTAGAATAGGTCCGAGGTGTCGAAACGACCATTGCCCATTACGCAATGCCATTTCTCGACAATGTACCAAAAGGGTATCTTTTCAAGAAGTTCGACAGACGTCGTTTCGGAAGGTTCCAACACGACACCAGCATTGACCATCAAGGTGCCGTCCGAAGATGATAGCCAATGGCTCACTGCACTTCATCCAGTATATTTCCCAGAGGTTCACCACTTTTCGGATCGTATGCATCACCAGTGGAAAAATCAAGATAGGCTGATTCTCCTCCCATCCCACCAGCTTTTTTCATTTTTTCAAGTGCGCGACCGGTTTTCCTCGGATCCAATCCAAATTTCTCGGCAAAAGCTCGTGCTTGTTTTTTATCGTCTCCATTGGCCATTTCCTGGATATTCAATTGTTCAAGCTCATCAGACTGGTCCGGATTCACGTGAGCCGTAGGCCCGGACTGATCGGATTGATCGGGATACACGGTCGTGCCATCGCCTTTATCAGGCCGAGGGGCGGGATTGGGTAGGGTTTGACCTGTCTCGGGCGTCGGGGCCGGGGATGGCGGCACGGGCTTTTGCGGTTCGGCCATGTCGGTGCGAGGGGTGGCGTTGTCGCCGGGGCTCGGCGGCGGAACCGGGAGCCCTTTGTAGCGAATGCCATTGGGGAAGGCTTGCTGGAGTTTCTCGCTGGCCCACTGACCGAGAGTATTCAGTTGCTCTGTCCGCTCCTTGTGTCCGGGAATCATCTCGGGTGGGACCGGCAAAGGCAATGGCCCCGGCACCGGGACGACGCCCCCGGCGTTGTGAATATTCGGGTCCTGGTTGGAGTTGGGCACCCTGCGTCCCTGGGGATCGTAGGTTCTGCCCTGCTCATCCACGGGATGGCCGGGCGGAAGGGGAGATTGGGAGCCGGTTTTCGTCTCCGAGGATTGATCCAAAAGCGCCAGCCAGGCCGACTCGTCGTCACGGCGTTGGGGCAAATTCTGAATATAGGTTGAGCCCATATGGAAACCGTATTCCCTGGTCTGGGGGCCGCCGCTCCCTTCGAGCGTGTCGGTTCCGCTGCCACCGGAAACCCCATCCATCCCGTCAGGTGTCAGACCGGCATCCCCCTCCAGAAACCGGAGATAGGCCTCCTGATCCTTTCCGTCGAGGGCGTCGAACTGGTCCTTGAAGTCCTCGATCTCGCCGGGGGTCCAGTCCCTGTCGCGACCATGGGGGTCCAGTCCCTGTCGCGACCATGGGTTTCCAGGCGCTTGGTGAGATCGGGCGCGCGGGTGGCATCGCCCGCCGAGGGCAGCAGAATGGCCGGATCATAGGGTGCCACGGCCTTGGCCCAGGTGCCGTTGGAAATCGCGCTTGTCGTCCTCTTCCGAGCCCACCGGCTTGAGGTCCTCGGGCCGGTTGGCCAGGGAGGGACGCAGGTTGAATCGCTCAGTCCGGACGGGATGTCTTTCTAACACCCAGGTAGGCAGCACCCCATGCAACAAGCGCGATCAATTGCAAAGGAGTGCCACCAAAAAACATTATTGCTCCATAGACCTTTAGGAACATGTCCGTCAATTGGCAGGGATCTCCGTTGTGCGTGGCATTGTGTGGCTGCCCTTCTTTTACATAGTGGCAAAATTCTGCATGGGAGTTTTCGAGAAACCCGACAGAGAGAACCAACGCGCCATAGGCTACCGGAACCAGGATCGACATAACGACTGCAAAGTGACATATTTTCAGCATAAGACTAGGTTTGAGTTTATGAATTTCCACATTTCTAGCCATCGGGGCGATCCTTGTTCCAAGGCCTATCTTTATAAAGCCTTCCAATATACTCACCGAAATCACTGGTTTTTTCTCTGCCTGAAAAATTCCAGATTGATCCTATTTTCGCAGCATCAGTTGGCCCTTCAATCCTTTGACCAATTCTTTTTATTAGAATTGTTGCAGCTTCTATATTATCCAACGGGTTTTCAAGCCTGTCTCCCTGTTTTTCAATAAGAGACGCCCATTCATCAGGGTTAATGTTCATTGGCATCACGGTGTCGGAAAAACCAATGCGATCCAAGAAGTCATTCGCACCATACCAATGTCCACGTGCATTCTCCGCCCACATTACGGCACGAATAAGGTCTGGATCGACCTTGTGTTTTTCGGCCATTTTTTCGATGGTGCGGTCGTGTTCCTTCACAGCATCGTATCCGAGCGAGGGTTTCTCCCAAAATTTTCTTTCATTGTCAGCTTTTGGGTTTCGTTCGATCTGGAAAATTGCCGGATCCCCACTCTTAAGGGCATCAATCCGGTCTTTTTCCATGGTCACGATCGGAATCGATTGCCGGTCATTTTCGAGCGCCTGCTGGTCGCTGGCATATCCCGCGTCATAGCCATAGTGATCGTCATTCATAGGATTACGCTTGTTCTCGCCGCTTTCGGAAGAAATAGGTTCCTTTCGGTTATCAGGCATATCGCCCAAATTATCACCGACCACCTGCGTTTCCACGTCGCCATGTAAACCGAAGGTATCCTCCCCGGCGCCACCGACCAGACGGTTGGTTCCGCTGCCACCGGAAACCCCATCCATCCCGTCAGGTGTCGGACCGGCATCCCCCTCCAGAAACCGGAGATAGGACTCCTGGTCCTGCCTGTCGAGGGCGTCGAACTGGTCCTTGAAGTCCTCGATCTCGCCGGGGGTCCAGTCCCTGTCGCGACCATGGGTTTCCAGGCGCTTGGTGAGATCGGGCGCGCGGCTGGCATCGCCCGCCGAGGGCAGCAGAATGGCCGGATCATAGGCCGCTTCCGCCTTGGCCCGGGTGCCTTTGCTGGTCGCGGACGGGTACTTGCGTTATGCGGGATAATGATTGAGTATGCTCCCCATGGGGACATGGGTCATATCGCTAATTTTTCTGCTGGTTGCATCGCTCTTCCCGGCCACCGCGCAGGCCTACACGGCTGAAGAAGCGCACCAGATTTATTTGGAAGCCGTATCCCTCAGTGATGCGGGAAAACACGGTCAGGCCTACTCGCTGATCAAACCGGTGGCCGAAGCGGGATTTGCCGAGGCGCAACACCTCATGGGCTATATGCATGGCCAGGGCGAAGGTGTAGCGGAAAATCCGGCAAAGGCAGTGGAGTGGTTAGAGGCTGGCTGAAAAAGAGTTGAGTGGAATCAGTCACTTGTGATTCTATCGTTGTGACCAAACAATGAAGGAGACACAAGATGTGGACCGAGACCACTCGTCCCAAGTATGAGCGCAACAACAGCCGGTATGCAAGCGACCTGACACAAGAGGAATGGGAATGGATCGAGCCGCATTTACCCGAGGCGAACCGATTGGGTCGGCCACGCGAGACGGATTTGCGGGAGGTTGTCAATGCGTTGCTCTATATCGCGGCGAGTGGATGTCAGTGGCGACTGTTGCCGAAATGCTTTCCGCCCTATTCGACGGTACAGGGATATTTTTACGATTGGCGCGACGACGGTCGGTGGGCGACGATCAATCATCATCTTGTCATGGCGGCACGCGAGGCGATGGGCAGGGAGGCCTCCCCAAGTGCCGGAGTGATCGACAGCCAGAGCGTGAAAACCACGGAGAGCGGCGGCCCCCGGGGCTTTGACGCAGGCAAGAAGATCAAAGGCCGGAAGCGTCACATCGTCACCGATACCGAAGGCTTCATGGTTGCCGTCATGGTGCACGAGGCGGATATCCAGGATCGCGACGGTGCTCCCGGGATCCTCGCCTCCTTTCGCAGCCGCCTCCCTTGGCTACGCCATGTCTTCGCTGACGGAGGCTATGCTGGACAAAAGCTGCGCGGCGCGCTGGAAAAGATCGGACAATGGACCATTGAAGTGATCAAGCGCTCCGATGCGGCAAACGGTTTCGAGGTTCTACCCCGGCGCTGGGTCGTGGAGCGTACCTTCGCTTGGCTCGGTCGGTGTCGTAGACTGGCCAAGGATTTCGAGGCGACCATCGAAAGCGCCGTCGCTTGGATTACCATCGCCAGTATACGCCAGCTCACCCGGCGTCTAGCAAGAGATTGAACTCGAAAGCTTCTTTCTGAGTCCGACTCTTAGAGAAAGCCGCTGCCCAAAATTATTCGAAATCAATATTTGCACTTGGCACGATGTATGAGCATGGAAAAATTGGAGCACCAAGTTACGGGGCTGCGTTCGACTTGTATAAGGTGGCATCGGAAAACGAATATTCGCGGGCTTATACAGCGTTGGGATCACTTTACCAGCGAGGTCTGGGTACAAAAATAAATCTCTCTGAGGCGGAGAGATGGCTATTGAAGGGAGCAGAAGCAGGTTCGCGTGATGCCAAGGCGAAACTAGCTTTAGTCTACAAAGATTTAGGTAAGGACGACCTGTATCTCCATTGGCTAAAGGAAGCCGCAATGAGCGGGCACAGGGACTCGCTCATCCTGCTGTGGATGGCGGACGACCCAAATGCGTCCGAGCAACTGACTTTGGCGGAAAAAATATGTGCTTACGCGCTAACATTTTTTGGCACATCAGCTGAGGTAATATGCGGAAATTAACGAGTGGTCTGCATAGAGTATTTAACCAATGCAGACCACTCGCATGCGAATTTACCGATCCCAAGGTTCAGTTGTTTCGCTGGGCGTGCTGGATACAATCCTATTCTGGAAATGCTTACCCGCATACGCTTCCAGCATCCCAGAGACCTGGTCCCGCAATTCCGGGGCGGCGGTTTTCGGGTCGATCCCCATGTCGCGCAGGGCATCGTCGGTGGCCTTGCCGAGGAGTTTGGTGCCGCCCCTCGTGGTCAGGCTTGATCCGGCGGCGCCCCAGGCCCCTGTGCGGACATCCTCGGCGGATGCTCCTTTCTGTTCCAGTTCCCGCGCGGTACTGCCCGCCGACTTCAGGCTGTCCCGGGCCGCGACCAAAGCCTCACCGCTTTTCTCCAGGATGCCCATGACCCTTTCCGGATTCTTGCCGACGGTGTTGGCGATGGTTTTTGCCCCGGCCTTGAAACCGGCCCCGGCCAAGCCGCCAGCAGCCAAGCCGCCTGCCACGCCCATCGCCCGCCCGCCTTGGACAGCGCGGGTGGTCTCGTAGGCCTTGGGGACCGGGAAGGTCTGATCGGCATAGTCATTCATGGACTGCCCCGCTTCCCGCAGGGTCTCGGACCCGATCAATGTTCCGGCACCATAGGCCACATCGCCGGAATCCTTGACGATCTGGTTGCCGGCGGCCTCCAGGGCATACTTGGAGGCCGCCCCTTCGAAACCCGCCTGGCGGGCATTGCGCGCCCGCAGTTCCGGGCTGCCCTCGGTAACGGCCTGATAACCGCCCAAACCGACGTTCCCACCTCATCGGCCCCGTGAACTTGGAATACGGATTTGGCCAGATCCAGGCCAACTTTGGTAATCTCAGGCATTGGGCGCTTCCTTTGCTGGAAAGTGCTGACAGCCTCCAGTATGGCTCATCACGAAGCCGAAGGGGGCGTCCATGCCATTACCGTAACCCAAGTGAAGGGTGAGGAGTTCGAAGGATTAATTTGTAGTGCGTCAATGTAATACTGTACCTTTGGAGCGGGAAAGGAAGTATGGCGCTCGGTTATACCGCCTTCTTCGGATGCTCATTGTTCCTGCGTGGAAAGAAGGGAATGAAGGACTTATGAACCCATAGGTGGCGGGGAGCGCGACGCCATGGTTCGCAAAGGCCTCCCAGGAACCCGCGCCAACCCAATAGGCCCCGCCTGGGCGGGTCAAAAACCTTGACCCAAACTTTTGGACCGTCTTTCAATCTAAAGGCTAAGCTTTCGCTATTGCCTGTTTTCAGGGAATGTATGGGACTAGCTCCCGCGCTCAATACCCCATTTGTGTCCTGTGACTCGCCGTATGCCTGATATGCGGACCATCGGTAGAACTCGAATACGAAAAGGTGTATTTTGTCTTTGAGGACAAAGTCATTGGAAAAGAACGAAATGATTATTTCTCCACAAGGCCCTAAAGGATCTTGGTAGTCATCTTCCCACGAAGTAATCAACAGGTAACCCGTATTGGTGCGGAACTGGGCAATAATTCCATCGCCGAGAATGGAAATATGCTCTGCGAGCCTTTGGCCGTCATAGTAAACATCGCGGGGAAACGGCAGCAGGTATTCGAGAAAATCATCCGCCTTGGAAGGCCAACCCAGACTCATGATGTCACTAGGCTTGGGGAGGTAGAGGGAAAGTTCTTTCCCCTCGGGTTTCAATGTATAGGCGAGAAAGGATTCATCTGGGGATCGAAAGGCAAAGCTGTCAATCGGCGTCATGGCATCACCCAATCGCTGTCGATGGGCTCACCGTCGCGCCCGTATGTGCCATCGACCAGATCGGCGCCGCCCTCCGCGCCCAGGTAGCCGCCAATCAGCACGCCCAGGGGCGAGCAGATGAAGGCACCCGGACCGCAAGCCGTACCGACCAACCCTCCGGCAACGCCACCGGCCAATCCTCCGCCCACCGTTGCACCCTCCTTAATGGCCGCAAATTTCTTGTCCTCTGCAACTATAATATTGTGAGCCGACATGGCAACGGTCAATACCCAGAGGCTGCGGCCCGCGGCACCGGCGATTTTCACTCCTGTGGAAACCTTGGGGTTGGGGCTGCCTGCCTTTTCGAGAATTTTCTCGTGCACCTTGGTTTTTTGGGCATCGGTGAGCTCAGAAAAAGACTTTCCGCCAAAATCTTCCCTCGCATACTTGTTTTCAAAATACTCGAATGGCTGTCCTTTTCTTTTCATCCATTTTGCGATTTCTTCACCCGCATGAGTGCCTTCCTTGCGGGCGGCATCCATCAGTTCATTGCGTGCCTGCGAGGCTTTCCGGGCTGCCTCTTCAGTAGTCAGGCCCTGGCTCTCATAGGCTTTTTTCATTTCTTCGGAATATTTTTTCGCTGAATCGACATATTGGGTGCGGACCTTGTCCTGTGCCGCGCCTTCTCGGGCCAAGGCTGCGATATCACCCTGGATACCCTCGGGAATAAAGCTTTCCGCAGAATTCTGCGAAATATTCGTCTTTTCTAGTCCCGGTTTGCCTGCCTTTGGGGCGGGGTTTTGCGGGGAACTGGTTCCACCAGCGCTCCGGGTTACCGGAGTGGAGTCCGGTGGCTGGTCGTCAGCGGACTGGAATCCGGCCTCGGAACGGCTGCCTGTCGAGGACTGCAAGACTTCGATTGCGGCCTGTTTCTGCTCTGGGATGGCCTGCCGGTAGATCTCGGAGAATGGCTTCCGCAAATCGACCCGTTGGCCACCGTCCAGGCCCATGTCATGGCCCAAACGGTCGAGCGCCTCCAGGGTTTCCGGTGGTTCGGCCTTGAAGTTTTCTCTTCCACTACCGTCGAGCAGGCGGTCGGATCCGCTGCCGCCGACCAGGGTGTCAGATCCATTCGACACCTGCTGGACCTCCCCCTCCAGAAACCGGAGATAGGACTCCTGGTCCTGCCTGTCGAGGGCGTCGAACTGGTCTTTGAAATCCTCGATCTCGCCGGGGGTCCAGTCTCTGTCCTGACCATGGGTTTCCAGGCGTTTGGTGAGATCGGGCGCGCGGGTGGCGTCACCCGCCGAGGGCAGCAGAATAGCCGGATCATAGGGTGCCACGGCCTTGGCCCAGGTGCCGGAACCTGCATTGATATGGGCATCCACCTGGCGCCGGTCATCGGCCTGCATGCCGCCGCCGCCCCGCGCCGATTGGCCGGAGGAGAGATCGATCTTGCCCGGGTAGGTGTTTTTGTACCATTGGTCCACTTTCGGGCGAACCTTGTTGTTGGCCGGGTGGCCGCTCTGGAAGCTGTAACCGCGGAGTGTCGCCGTAACTCTATTTGGTTCTCCAGAGATTGACGGAAGGTAATGTTTTCAGAAACGCGATCAGAATGTAAAACATGCCGGAAAACACAACTCCAAAGGGCATGATATAGAAGGTTATTAGTAAGAAGTTGGGGATACATGAATAATCATTTTTCCCTCCCTCATTGGGATTAAACGCTGAAATGCCAGCGTCTCCTTTCACAAATTCACATATACCTCTCGGTTCCGTACCATCGCTTGACATTAGTATTGACAGAAGCATGAGTACGCTCAATCCAAACCCGGTAACTAGGCTAGCAACCAAGTTATGCAGCCATCTCCTGTCTGCTGACTTCACTTGTTCCATCGGTATTGATCGCCCTCTGCCCAAGGTTTTTCGGAGTGGATGCGTCCGACATACGCACCGAAGTCATTTACTTTTTCTCGCCCCATATAGTTCCATATGGACGCAATTTTTGCAGGATTTGGGTCCTCGATCCTTTCCTGAATCCGTCTAATCAACAAAACTCCTGCTTTAATATTTTTTGCTGGATCAAAAGCATTCTCCATTGAAATTCCCAATTCTTTCCATGTTTCTGGTTGAATATTCATGGGTAAGATCGAATCCGCTATTCCAATGCCTTCGGCTGCCTTTGCGGCACCGAAGTAGTTTCCTCTCGCGTTCTCTGAGTAAACAATCGCTTTAACGAGATCAGGGTCAACTCCTTGCTTTTTTGCCTCTCTATCAATGAGTGTACCGTAGGCCCAAATGGCTGTTTTTCCAGCGTCATCATTTGCATACCACGGAGCTGAGTTGTCAGCTTGCGGGTTGTCTGTAATTTCGAAGATCGCATTCTCATTGTTGACAATGGCTTTTTTGCGATCATTCGAATCGTTGATAATTGGCGCGTAGTGCCGATCATTTTCCTTGGCTTGTTGGTCATTGGCATAGCCTGCATCGTAATCAAAGTTGTCGTCATTCGGTCGATTATGCAGTTTGCTTCTGCCTTCAGAAGAAGGAGGGTCATAACGGTTTCCAGCCGAATCGCCGAAACCATCGCCGACAACCTGCGTTTCGACGCCGTCATACAGACCAAAAGTATCCTCCCCGCTGCCGCCGATGAGATGGTTGGTTCCGCTACCACCGGAAACCTCATCCATCGACACCGTTCCTCGGTTCGAACCGGCATCCCCCTCCAGGAACCGGAGGTAGGCCTCCTGATCCCTTCCGTCGAGGGCGTCGAACTGGTCTTTGAAGTCCTCGATCTCGCCGGGGGTCCAGTCTCTGTCCTGACCATGGGCTTCCAGGCGCTTGGTGAGATCGGGCGCGCGGCTGGCGTCGCCCGCCGAGGGCACTAGGATTTCGGGATCATAGGGTGCCACGGCCTTGGCCCGGGTGCCGGAACCTGCATTGATATGCGCATCCACCTGGCGCCGGTCATCGGCCTGCATACCGCCGCCGCCCCGTGCCGATTGGCCGGAGGAGAGATCGATCTTGCCCGGGTAGGTGTTTTTGTACCATTGGTCCACTTTCGGGCGGACCTTGTTGTTGGCCGGGTGCCCGCTCTGGAAGTAGCCCGGCGAGGTTTGCGCCATCAGGGCCTGGGTGCTGGACCAATCTTCCACCGGGATGGTGTCGACGATCCGGTCGGCCTCGGCCTGGGCGGTCACCGGGTAGCGTTGGAAATCGCGCTTGTAGTCCTCTTCCGAGCCCACCGGCTTGGGGCCCTTGGGCTGGTTGGCCAGGGAGGGGCGGAGATTGGGCTGGGTCCAGCGGACCTGCCGGGCCTGGGCCTTATGGGCCTCGAAATTGCGGCGCTGCTGTTCCTTGATCGGGTTGACTTGTTGGGCCTGTTGGGCCTGTTGGGCCTTTTGGGCCTGCATGCGGGCCTGGTGGGTCTTGCGGGCCTGGGCCTCCTGTTGGCGTTCGGCGGCCTGGGCCTGGCGGCGGGCCTGGGTCCGCTGGCTGGCGGCTTTTTGCTCGGCGGCTTTCTTATCCTGATGGAACTTCCAGGCGGCATCGGAATCGGCCCGGGCCGCCTTGAGATTGGCCGCCTCCTGGCGCTTGTTGAAGGCCCGGGTCTGGCGGTCGGTGGGATCGGCGCCGAGGGTCGGGGCCGCCGAAGAGGACGGAGCCAGGGGATCGGCGAGGGTTGGCGCTGGCAAGGGCGCGGGGGCTCCTTCGATGGGCTCAGGATGAAGGGTTGGGGCCTCAGGATGAAGGGCCGGGGCGTCATCGAACAGCGACCCGCCACTCAGGGAGGTGTCCGAACCATAAGATGACAGGCCGCCGCCGAAATCGGGCGTCGTGCCGAAGTCCGGGGACGGGGCAGGCAAGGGCGCCGGGGCGCTGGGCGGGCTTTCGCCGAAGGAAAACAGGGAATTGTCCGACGAAGAGGCCCCCTTGGAGCCCTTGGCGCCCTTGGTGGCGGAATCTGGCATTGCGCTATTGAGGCTTCCCATGGGGAACTCCTTTGCATTGATGGTTTGTGACATCACCCCCCATTAAGGCCCACAAGCCCATCATGAGGCGTACTTTCACCGGCATATCAAACATAGGAGGCGCACGTCAAGAACAAAAAGGGTCAATATCGGTATTTATGGCGATTATAATGATATTAATACCGTATTGCTGGATAGTTAACGCTTTTATTCCTTTTTCCGCAGACCTTTCACTGGGCGGAAATCTGTCGACCAATCGGACACCGTGCCCCGCCGAAGGATTCCGTGCCTCGCCGAAGGCGTCCTTGTGGCCGGGGCGGCAATCCGGGAAAAGGGGGTGAGCCCTCCAATTCTCGACCCGGGCCATGTGCCAGAAGAGGTTCAAAGCCTCTGACGGAGACCTAGCCCCTCAAAACCGATATCCCTCTTCAGGCCCGCGCCATCTTCATTCTTCCCTTTGACCTTGACCGGGTTTCGGTTGGACCGTTGGATCTCCCGGCGTACACTGCCGCCCATGTGGAATGATATCGTCGATCTGCGGGATTTCTATGCCGGGGACCTGGGCCATGTGGCGCGGCGGGCCCTGCGCCGTCGATTGCGGCTCATGTGGCCCGACGTGACCGGCATGAACATCCTCGGCCTGGGCTATGCATCGCCCTATCTCGGCCTGTTCCGTTCCGAGGCGCAGCGCATCGTCGCCGCCATGCCCGCACCCCAAGGTGTGCTGCACTGGCCCAGCGACGAAAGCAACCTGACCGCCCTGACCGAGGAACTGGACCTGCCCTTTCCCGATCTATCCATGGATCTGGTGCTGCTGGCCCATGGATTGGAAAGCTCGGAGAATGTCCGGCCGCTGCTGCGCGAGGTCTGGCGGGTGTTGAGCGGCAGTGGGCGGCTCTTGATCATGGTGCCCAACCGGCGCGGCCTGTGGGCGCAGACCGAACGCACCCCCTTTGGCCATGGCCACCCCTATTCCCCGTCACAAATCTCGCGGCTATTGCGTGAATGCCTGTTCACGCCCACCCGCACCGATCAGGCCCTGTTCATTCCGCCGTTTCGCTGGCGCATGATGCTGTCGGCGGCACCGGCCTGGGAGAAGCTCGGCGGGCGATGGTTTCCCGGCCTGGGCGGCGTGTTGCTGGTGGAAGCGGGCAAGCAACTCTATGCCGGGACCACGGTCCCCGCGAAGGCCCCGCGTCGTTCCTACCGCTTGTTGGCACGGCCCAACAGTGGCGGACTGGGACGACAACACCGTAAGTAAGGCTTTCGATCCAGTCTTTCGGAATATGAACGATTTCGCATGTGCAAAAAAATATTGCAGTTGCGAAATCCCGCGTTATGGTCGGGGCATGCGCCGAGCGCGAGAAAAGGCATCGATATGGGAGACAGGGTCATGAACATCAAGAAAGTCGGCATTATCGGCAGCGGCACCATGGGATTGGGCATTGCCCAAGTCTGTGCCCAGGCCGGATTGGAAACCGTTGTGGTCAAGGCGACCCCCGGCAACGTGGACAAGCCTCGCTCGAAATTCCAGGGTTCTTTGGACAAGGCCGTTGAACGCGGCAAGATGGAAGCCGAACTGCGCGACAGAATTCTCGGCAATCTCACCATCACCGATCAGGAAAGCGCCGTCGCCGATTGCGATCTGATCGTCGAGTCCATCGTCGAGGACATCGACATCAAAAAGGCCCTGTTCAAGCGTCTCGAAGGCATTTGCCGCGCGGACGCCATCCTGGCCACAAACACCTCGACCCTGTCGGTCACCGCCATGATGGCGGTCTGCGAACATCGCGACCGTTTTGCCGGTCTGCACTTCTTCAACCCGGCGCCGGTCATGGCCCTTGTGGAAGTGATCCATGGTTTTGAGACTTCCGACGATATCGTCCGCGCCCTTATGGATTTCTGCAAGGAAATCGGCAAGAGCCCGGTGATGGTGCAAGATACCACCGGCTTCATCGTCAATCGTCTGCTTACCCCCTATATGCTGAATGCTATCCGCATGCTCGAACGTGGCACCGGCTCCATCGAGACCATTGATCAGGCCATGATGACCGGCGCGGGCATGCCCATGGGCCCCTTCGCCCTGGCCGACTACATCGGTCTTGATGTGGTGATGGCCATGTCCCAGAACATTTACGAGGATGTCCGCCAGAGTCATCACGCTCCGCCGCATACTCTGGTGCGGCTGGCGCAGCTCGGTTACCTGGGCCGCAAGACCGGCAAGGGGTTCTATGACTATTCGGTCAAGCCCGCCATCGGCAACCCGGCGCTGGACCATCCGGTGATCTAGTCGAGAGCGGCAATCGGAATTGGAACGGGGGAGCGGACCGTCGCTTCCCCGTTTTCCATTGGGTCGGGTCGAACAGGTTCAAGCGAGCGCCACGCCGATCGAAGGGTCTCGGGGCTTCTAAAGTCTTTCGCGTTTAATCCTCCCCCGCCTCGGTCGGCAGGAAGGTCCCGGCCTGGTGCATCTCGACGACGCTACGGCGGATTTCGCGGGTCTTGGCGAAGTGGTCGTGCAGGACGTCGCCCTCGCCCCAGCGGATGGCCCGTTGCAAGGCGGTCAGGTCCTCGGTGAAGCGCTGCAACATCTCCAGCACCGCTTCCTTGTTGTTGAGGAACACATCCCGCCACATGACGGGGTCCGAGGCGGCGATACGGGTGAAATCGCGGAAGCCGCCGGCGGAGAACTTGATCACCTCTTTCTTGATGTCGTCCTCCAACGCACAGGCGGTGCCGACGATGGTATAGGCGATCAGGTGTGGCAGGTGCGAGGTGATGCCCAGTACCTTGTCGTGATGCTCCGGCCCCATGGTCTCGACCATCATGCCGACCTTTTCCCACAGGCTGCGGACCTTCTGCGTGGCGTCCGGGTCGGTGCCCGGACCCGGCGTGAGAATGCACCAGCGGTCTTGGAACAGTTCGGCAAAGCCCGCCTCGGGGCCCGAATGCTCGGTGCCCGCCACCGGATGGCCGGGCACCAGATGCACGCCCTCGGGAAGATACGGGCCCACGTCACGGATCACCGACATTTTGGTCGAGCCCACATCGCTGACGATGGCCCCGGGCATCAGCGCCGTGCCGATGGCCTGAGCAACGGATTCCTGCGCGCCGATGGGGGTGCAGATCATCACCAGATTGGCGCCTTGCACCGCTTCGGCGGGATCCAAATGATAGCTGTCACCCAGCCCCAGGTCCCGGGCCTTGTCCAGGGTTTCCGGGCGGCGGGTGCTGATGGCGATCTCGCGGGCCAGGCCGTCGCGGCGGATGGCCAGGGCCAGGGACGAACCAATCAGCCCGATGCCAATGAAGGCGACGCGATCAAACAGGTGCTCGGACATGGTCCGCTCACTCCCCTTGCATGTAGTCGGATAGGGCGTCGGCCAGAATCTCGTTCTCCTCGCCGCTGCCTATGGTGATGCGCAGACTCTCGGGCAGGCCGTATCCGGCCATACGGCGGACGATCAGGCCGCGGTTGCGCAGATAGTCATCGGCCCGGCTCGCCTGATCGGCGTCCTTGAACCGGGCCAGAATGAAATTGCCCACCGAGGTCGGCACATCAATCCCCAAGGCACGCAGACGGGCACTGAGCTGATCCAGCCAATAATCGTTATGCTCTTTGGACAGGTCGATGAACGCAGGGTCTTCCACCGCCGCCTGCCCGGCCGCCAGGGCCGCCGCGTTGACATTGAACGGGCCGCGCACCCGGTTGATCACATCGATCACGCCCTCCGGCCCATAGGCCCAGCCAAGGCGCAGGGCGGGCAGGCCATAGGCCTTGGAGAAGGTCCGGGTCATCACCGTGTTGTCGGTGCTCTGGGCCAGTTCCAAGCCTGGTGAATAGTCATTGGAACCGACATATTCCGCATAGGCCGCGTCAATCACCAACAAGATATCATCGCGCAGGCCCTCACGCAGGCGCCGCAGGTCCTCGGCACTGACATACGTACCCGTCGGATTGTTCGGATTGGCTAGGAACAAGATCCGGGTCTTGTCGGTGACCGCCGCCAGCAGTTTGTCCACATCGGCCCGCAGGTCGGTCTCCGGCGCCTTCACCGGTGTTGCTCCGGCGCCCTTGGCATAGATGGGATACATGAGAAAGCCGTGCTCGGTGTAGAGCACCTCGTCCCCCGGCCCGGCGTAGGCGTGGCACAGCAACCCGATCAGTTCGTCCGATCCGGAGCCGCAGACGATGCGCGCCGGGTCCAATCCATAACGCTTGCCCAGGGCCGCCCGCAGGCCCGAGGCGCCGCCGTCTGGATAGCGGTGCATTTCCCCGGCCATGGCCTTCAGGGCCTCGCGGGCCTTGGGGCTGCATCCTAACGGGTTTTCGTTGGAGGCCAGCTTGATGATGCGATCCACTCCATCAAGCTTGGATTCACCGCCCACATAGGGAGCAATGTCCAGAACGCCGGGTTGCGGTGTCGGATGGGTCATGGTCCTGTCTCCTCGATTTACAGGTTGGCCCTATAGGTCGGCCAGGTCGCCGTGAGTCAAAGGCACTGCGTATCCGCCCAAGGCCACGACCCGCTTGACGGCGGTCCCCAGGAAGGCAGCGGCGGTTTGCAGGCGTTCATCGCCCGGTGTGGCAAAATCGTCTATCTCCACCAAATGCAGCCATACCCGTGGCTTCTGGGTATCGTACCAAAGGGTGCTGAAAGTGGCGGTCAATCCGACCCGATATAGGGCGGCGTCGATACTGGCCCGGTTGAATTCTGCCTCGGCATCAAACACGAATAGCGATCGGTCCTGCCCCGAGGGCTCGTGGTTGAGATTGGCGATCACCACGGCTTCGGCTTCTTCATTCATCATGCCGCTGGGGGCACCAGCCCAAGGCAGGCGGCTGACCACCCGGGGCGTACCTTCGGCCTCGTTGACCATGAACCGCCACCAGGGATTGGGATCGCGCAGCAAGGGCAAGGGCAGGACGCCCACCGAGGCATCGCCCTTGGTCACCGCCTCGACCACGCGGCGGGCGGACTCGAAACCGGTGATCGGCGTGCGGGCGCCGAACTGGTCGCGGGCCAATACCCGGCAACCGCCGCCTTCGCAGACGGCAACGGAGAACGGCCCTTGTTGACGCACCGAGGAACCGAGTACCTCTTTCCAGATCTGCACCAGATCGGCCTTGGGCATGGCCCCGGAATGGCGCTCGGTCAGGCGGCGCAGGATCTGAGCTTCGCGGGCCGGACGCAGGGCCAGCCCGTCGTGTCCCTTGCGGTTGCCAACCTCGCGGCCAATCTCGACCCGACGCATCAACAGGTCATGGACCTTGTCGTCAATGCGGTCGATCTCCTCGCGCAGGTCATCCAGTTTTTCGCTGTTTCGGCTCATGGTTCCTGACCCTTATTGAAGGCCCTAGAGATATCCCGTCGCCCACCGGAAAGCAAAGAAAACATTGACACATAGGGGGGGCGCACCTAAGTCAATCTGCCTATGGGAGACACATCCAAATGAATGTCAGTGTGGTCGATCCGTATGGCCCCTCCAACGGGAAGGACAACTTTCCCGGTTTGCGCGTGACGCTGGGCGAGGACCGCCCATTGCCGCTTGATTGCGGCACCGAGCTGAGTCCCTTTAGCGTCGCCTATCAAACATACGGGTCCTTGAACGACGACAAGTCCAACGCGGTATTGATCTGCCACGCGCTGACCGGGGACCAGTTCGCCGCCGATGTTCATCCCATCACCGGCAAGCCGGGCTGGTGGGAAGCGCTGATCGGCCCCGGCAAGACTCTCGACACCGACCGCTACTTTGTTATTTGCAGCAACATCCTCGGCGGCTGCATGGGCACCACCGGGCCGCGCGAAGTCAATCCGGCCACTGGTCAGGCATGGGGCCTTGAATTCCCGGTCATCACCATCGCCGATATGGTCCGCGCACAGGTCCGGCTGATCGATCACTTGGGTATCGACCGGTTGTTCATGGTGCTCGGCGGGTCCATGGGCGGCATGCAAGTTCTGGAATGGGCGGCTGGCTATCCGGACCGGTTGTTCGCCGCGGTGCCCATCGCCACCGCCGCCCTACATTCAGCACAGAATATCGCCTTCCACGAAGTGGGGCGGCAGGCCATCATGGCCGATCCGGATTGGTCCCATGGGCGCTACGAAGCCGAGGGCGTGGTCCCGCACCGAGGCCTGTCGGTGGCCCGCATGGCAGCCCATATCACCTATTTGTCGGAACCCGCCCTGACCCGCAAATTCGGGCGCCGACTACAGGACCGCCAAAGCGTCGCCTTTGGTTTCGATGCGGATTTCCAGGTGGAAAGTTATTTGCGCCACCAGGGTTCCACCTTTGTCGATCGCTTCGACGCCAATAGTTATCTCTATATCACCCGCGCCATGGATTACTTCGATCTGGCTCAGCGCCATGGGGGTATCCTGGCCGATGCCTTCCGCGATACGCCGGTGCGGTTTTGTGTCTTGTCGTTCACCAGCGACTGGCTCTATCCGACTTCGGAGAACCGGCGCATTGTCCACGCGCTCAACGCGGCGGCGGCCAATGTCAGCTTCGCCGAGATCGAAAGCGACAAGGGCCATGACGCCTTTTTGCTGGAAGAGCCGGAGTTCCACCGGGTGCTGGCCGGATTCATCGCCGGCTCGGCGGAACGGCTGAGTCTGGAGTCAACCCGATGAGCGCCCTGGGCCACAGCGATATCCGCGTCGACCTGCAACTGATCGCCGATATGATTCCTTCCGGATCGCGGGTGCTTGATATTGGCTGCGAAGACGGCACCTTGCTGGAATACCTGACCTTGTTCAAACAGGTGGACGGGCGCGGTATCGAGCTGTCCAACGAAGGGGTGCGGGCCTCGGTGGCCGCCGGTTTGTCGGTGATTCAAGGCGATGCTGATACGGATCTGGAAGCCTATCCGGACAAGGCCTTCGACTATGTCATTCTCAGCCAGACCTTGCAGGCCACCCGGCGCCCGGACCAGGTTTTGGCCCATCTGGTGCGTATCGGCACCCATGCCATTGTCTCGGTGCCCAACTTCGGCCATTGGCGGGTCCGCTGGACCCTGTTCGCCAAGGGCCGCATGCCGGTTTCCCGCAACCTGCCCTATGAATGGTATGACACGCCGAATATTCACTTGTGCACACTGAAAGACATCATTCGGCTGTGCAACAAGCTGGGCATCACCATTGAGCGTTCCATATCGGTGAATGCCAGCGGAGTCCCTCACCGGATCGGCACCAGCCTGGCCGCCGCCAATCTGTTCGGCGAGCAGGGCGTATTCCTGCTGCGTAAGCTTTAGATGTGACGTCTCAGGAGGTTGTCCGCCAACAGCCTTGCATCCCCCCGGTCATCCCCTTATATGCCCTGCGGTGTTCCAATGAATAGAAGAGCCCGACCATGACCCTCATCGAGCGGATCGGACGATTTGTCGAAAGCGGCCCGGTTCAAAGCTTCATCTCTGTCCTCATTGTCCTCAACGCCATCACCTTGGGTCTGCAAACAGTCCCCTCGGTGATCGAGGCCTTTGGCGCGGCCCTGGATGTTTTTGACCAGTTGGTTTTGATCGTGTTCGTGTTGGAAATCGGCGGCAAGCTGGCCTGGCGCCGCGTCGATTTCTTCCGCAACGGATGGAATATCTTCGATTTCGCCATTGTCGCCATCGCCCTGATGCCCACCACTGGCGAGTTGAGCGTGCTGCGTGCCCTGCGGATCTTGCGGACCCTGCGCCTGATGAGCGTGGTACCGGCCATGCGGCGGGTAATCGGAGCCTTGTTCACCGCCATCCCCGGTATCGCCTCGGTGGGCGCGATCATCTTGTTGCTGTTCTATGTAAGCGCGGTGCTGACCACCAACTTCTTCGCCGCGACCTTCCCCGAATGGTTCGGTTCCATTGGCGCCTCCATGTATACCTTGTTCCAGATCATGACCCTGGAAAGCTGGTCCATGGGCATTGTGCGGCCGGTGATGGAGCAGCATCCCTGGGCCTGGGTATTTTTCGTGCCTTTCATCCTGATTACCAGCTTCGCCATTCTCAACCTGTTCATCGGTATCATCGTCGATGCCATGCAATCCCAGCACGCGCTGGAAGAGGAAGCCGCCTCTCACGAAGACGCCTTGAAGTTGGAAGCGGAACTGGCGGACATGAAGGACCAACTCAAGCAGATTCGGGGATTGCTGGAACAGCGCTCCTAATTTTCGCTGTCAGGCGCATCCTCTTGCGGTGGCGGCAGGGGTTGCTGCAAGGGGGCCAGCCAGCCATTGAGCGAGGCCCAGTCCACCTCGGGGATAGTCAGCAGTCCGGCCGGTCCGGCGGAGAGAGTGCGATCGGCGACCTTGATCGGTACAGAGAGCGCTGGCGGCCCTTGTTTCTGCGGCTTGGCGAAGGCGGCGAGGATAATCCGCGCCATGGTCGCTTCACGGCTACGAATCACCCCGGCATTCCGCAAATTCTCTAGCATGTCATTGAAGCCGACCACCTTCGCCGTGGCGTCCCCCACCGGCGCCAGCTTGTCGTCCAGGGCAATCGTGCCGGTCGCCATTACGCGCGTACGCCCTTGGCCCAAGGTCAACTGCTCGATGGCCAGGGTCCCGTTGGCATCCCGCCATGCCATCAATGCCGGGGTCACGGGTCCGCCGGGCAGCCCCCCCAACAGAGACGCTTTGATTTTGACTTCCTGCATCGGATCCAGGAATCCCGCGCCATCCAGGTTCCGCCCGTCAATGGTGAGGGTAAAGGTCGGGTCTTCGGAACCGCCTTCGGGGAATCGCTCCGTGTTCAGAGTCAACTGGCCGATGGTCAGCAAAGGACGCCCGGCGGAAGGCGCGGCCAACAAGTTGGCCGCGGTCACGACAATATGGTCGGGCCATTCCCCATCGAACAAATCGAACTCCGCCCGAAGCGTCGTGGCCGTTACCTGCACCGGCCAGCGTCCGACCGCCGGTCCCGATAGGTCGTGGACACCATCCAGGTCAAGGATGGCCGATCCCGGCCACCAGGGGGCGCCCAGCAGGCGGATCTCCGGCGAGGCCATGGCCCAGGCTCCCTGCCCCTTTCCACCGGACAGATTGGCGTTTGTCACGCCGACCCTGAAATACCCGGGAAACCCTGTCAAAGTAACCTCATCATAGGAAATCTCGATGCCGCGGCTCTTCTGATAGGCGACCCAATTGCCCACCTCGTCGCGCATCAGGCTGCCCATGAAATACCAGTAGCCGGTATAGATCGCGGCAGCGATGAGGGTGATGGCCGTGGTGATCGCCAGCTGGGTAAAAACCCGCAACAACTTCGAAGGCTCATAGGTCATGGCCGGATGCGGTTGCCGCCCCGCCACAGGGGCACGACCTGGCGAGGGATTGAAGGTCTTGCGATTGGGCGCTGGAAGACGAAGGGGAGGTTGCTTAGCCATCGACGATCCTGGTCACGGGACGAATGCATCCTATATAAACGCTCAGGCGATCCCTGGCGAGAGTCGCCCTTTTGCTTTTTGGACCCCATCATGACATCCTCCACACCGGCCGCCGAGAATTCTCTGTTCATCAAGGCCATGCCCGGACTCTTCGTATTATTGTGGAGCACCGGATTCATCGGCACCAAATCCGGCCTGCCTTTTGCCGAGCCTAACACCTTTTTATTCCTGCGCTTTGCGATCCTGGTGGTATTGCTGGTTCCTTTTACCCTGGCGATCAGGGCCCCCTGGCCCGCGACGAAGATGGCGGCCCTTCATATCGCGGTAGCGGGAATTCTGGTCCATGGAGGCTACCTGGGTGGCGTATTCGGCGCCATTGGTCAGGGACTCCCGGCCGGGCTGGTGGCCTTGATTGTCGGATTGCAGCCTTTGTTAACCGCTTTTGGGGCCTTTCTGTTCTTGCATGAATCCATCAACCGTTGGCAATGGACCGGGTTGGTCCTTGGGCTGGCAGGGGTTGGTTTGGTGCTCTCCGACCGCATGGACGTGACCCTGTGGAACTGGACCGGATTTGCCCTGAGCATCGTTGCCCTGTTCGGCATCACCACGGGAACCCTTTATCAAAAACGCTTTTGTGGCCATATGGACATGCGGAGCGGCCTTGCCATCCAATATGCCGCCGCGGCCATTCCCATCGGGTTTTTGGCCTTGCTGTTCGAGACCCGCGAGGTCCATTGGACCTGGGAGTTTGTCGGCGTGATGGCTTGGCTGGTGGTGGTCCTGTCCATGGGGACGGTGGCTCTGTTGTGGATCATGGTACGGCGGGGAGCGGTTTCCCGCGTGGCCAGCCTGTTCTATCTGGTGCCGCCCTTTACCGCCTTGATGGCCTGGGGTCTGTTCGGAGAAGAGATGGGCCCCTTGGCTCTGATCGGCCTGGCGGTGGCCGCAACGGGGGTGGCTCTGGCCACCAAGGAGAACCGATGAGCAATGATCGAGTCTGGGTCTTCGGGTATGGATCCCTCATGTGGAATCCTGGCTTTGCCCATGCCGAGCGGGCCCCGGCCTTGCTGCACGGTTATCACCGGGCTCTATGCATCTACTCCTACCATCACCGAGGCACACGAAAGAAACCGGGATTGGTCCTGGGCCTTGATCAGGGTGGCTCCTGTCGGGGCATTGCTTTTGCCGTGGAGAAGTGCCACTGGCCAGAGGTGCATGCCTATTTGGATGCGCGGGAGATGCCCGTTGTTCCCGGAATCCCGCCGGAAGAAGGCGCCATCTACGAACCACGTCAACTCTCGCTGAGCTTGCCCGATCGCAAGGTCACCGCCTTGTGCTACGTGGTGCGCCGGGGACATCCGCAGTATTCGGGACGGCTTTCACCGGATGAATCGGCGAGACTGGTCCGCCAAGGCGAAGGGCAGAGCGGCACATCGCGAGACTACCTGACCCAGACCGTGGCTCACCTGGACGCGTTGGGCATTCCCGACGGACCGCTGCACCAGTTGTTACGCCTCGTGGGCTGACGTTTCCGGAAACAGCATCTCCAGATACTGCCTGAAATGACGAAGGTGGATGCCCGTGAGCCCGGCTGTCTCATGGGTCCGTTCGAGAATGAAGCCACCTTCGTACAAGGACAGGACCATGTCGGCCAGATCCTCGGCTTTGGTATCGAAACGCGGCGGATGACCATCGATCACACGTTGAATCAGGGCTCCGAGTTCCTTGCGCCAGTACAGCAGGGCATCGACGATGGTGCCGGCTGTATTGTCATCGAAGAGCTGAACTTCGTAGCAGTAGGAGGCATATAGGCAACCAGGGTAAGGTTCGGTCATGCCTTCCATCTCGTCAGCCAGGATTCCGACCAACAGCAGCAACTGTGCACGGGGTTCGCTGGTCAATGACTGCACTTTCGCCAGCGTGGAATCATAGTGGGCCTTGTCCAAAAGAGCATGCCGGTCGATCAGCGCCTGGGCCAATGCCGACTTGGCCTTGAAATGATAGAAAAAGGCACCCTTGGTGATGCCGGTCTTGGCAATGATCTGATCCACCGAGGTGGCGGCGAACCCCTGATCGAGTATCAGGCTCTGGGCGGCATCCATTATGGCGGTTCGGGTAATGCTTCCGTCGCGGGGCATGCAATCTCCTCTTTTTGATGTTGACTCCATCTTATACCGACCAGACGGTATGTTTCAAGTTTATAATATGACCTCCGCAGGACTCCCCATAGAATCCACTAAAATATTGAAATATATGCACTACGTATCCCTTTCGCAGACCCCATATCGCCCCCTTAAAAAACCGTTTGACAAATCCATCCCCAGGCGTAAATATACCGACTAGTTGGTTTAAATAAAACCTCACCAGTCACTAGGAGACACGTTATGGATATGCAGAATAGGAACCTGGAAGCCGAACCCGTTTTGGACCAGGCCCGCCAGGAAGCCTTTGAAAACCGGATGGTGGATGCCCTCAATGCCGGGGCCTTGTGCCTGATGACGTCGGTCGGTCATCGCACCGGGTTGTTCGACGCCATGGGAGACGGCGCCGCACGGACCATCGACCAGTTGGCCACCGACGCTGGATTGAACAGCCGCTATGTGCGGGAATGGCTCGGAGCCATGGTCTCGGCGCAAGTCGTCGAACATGATCATGACGGCGGCACCTACCGCCTGCCCGTCGAACATGCCGCCTGCCTGACCCGGGATGCCACCCCCAACAACCTGGCGGTTTTTACTCAGTACATGCCACATCTGGGCACGGTGGAAGACGATATCGTCGCCTGCTTCAAAAACGGGGGGGGCGTGCCTTATGGTCGCTATGGACGGTTCCATGAAATCATGGCCGAAGATTCCGGACAGACGGTCCTGCCCGCCCTGCGCGATCACATTTTGCCCCTGGTCCCCGACCTGACGACCCGATTGGAAAAAGGAATCCGGGTGCTGGATGCCGGGTGCGGTCGCGGGCGGGCCTTGATCATGATGGCCGAATGGTTCCCCAATTCCACTTTCGTTGGCTACGACCTGTCCGCCGATGCCGTCGCCCATGGCCGCGCACAGGCTGAAAAAAGAGGCCTCGCCAACGTGACCTTCGAGCAGCGCGACCTGACCGGGTTCGCCACCGAAGCCGACGCCCATTCCTTCGACCTGGTGACCACCTTCGACGCGGTGCACGATCAGGCCGACCCCTCTGCCCTGTTGCGCGGGATCCGTCACAGTCTGGCGCCGGGCGGCGTTTATCTGGCCCAGGACATCAAAGGCTCCGGCCATCACCACCATGACCGGGAGCACCCCATCGGCACGTTGCTCTATTCCCTGTCCTGCATGCATTGCATGCCGGTATCCTTGGCCCAGGACGGGGCTGGGTTGGGAGCCATGTGGGGCAAGGAAACAGCCCTGCGCATGTTCACCGAGGCCGGATTCGACAACGTCGAAGTGCATGAACTGGATCACGATATCCAAAACTATTACTACGTCTGCCGCCCTTAATCGGAGACCCATAAATGGATCGGACTCATGACACCCTTGAAACCATCGAACGGGCAGCCCTCGCCGACCTGCAGGGAGCCGGGCTGCATCAAACCCTCATCGGCGGCGCCCTGGTCTCCATGGGCGGCCTCGACTCCAGCGTCGTCGTCAATCGAACGATTGGTCTTGGTCAGGCCAGCCCGGCCACTCGGCGGGACGTGGAAGCCATATGCGCCCATTACCGCGATGCCGGGATAGGCCGTTGGTTTGTCCAGGTGGCTCCCGACGCCCAACCGGCGGCGCTGCCCCAATGGCTGACCGACGAAGATCTGAAACCCATGCGGCGTTGGATGAAGTTCACCCATGACGGCCAGTCGCTACCCCAAGCCGCCACGGATTTGGCCATTCGTGAGATCGACCGAGATCACGCCGCCGATTTCGCCCGCATCGTCAACGAAAGCTTCGAAATGGATGCCGCCGCCGAGAGTGGACTGGCCGGCCTGGTGGGCCGCCCCGGCTGGCATATCTTCATGGCGTTCGAAGGGGATACCCCCGCCGCCGCCGGAGCTTTATTCATTAAAGACGGCGTGGGCTGGTGTGATTGGGGAGCCACCGATCCAGCGTTTCGCTGTCGAGGAGCCCAATCGGCAATCCTGGCCCGACGAATCAAAACAGCTTTCGAAAACGGTTGCCGTCTCCTGGGCACCTGCACCGGCGAGGACGTGCCCGGCGACCCGCAGCATTCCTATCGCAATATCGAGCGATCCGGATTCAAGGCTGCTTATTTGAGGGACAACTACGCCCCCTATTGACGACCGCGTTCAGTTTGCCATGATGGCGCGCGAACAGGGGGAGCACGATCATGGAAAAGCTGTATGGCAAGGCCAAGGAAGCCAACTGGAGATTCCATAACTTTTCCGACATCGCGGGCAATTTTCTGGTGGATGTGTTCCATATCGGCGCGCTGTTTGCCATTGGCGCGGCTGTGGTTTGGTCGGCGGCACAGGAGTTTTTTGCCCTGTTCGACAAGCCCCATGCCACCGTCGAAGATATCCTGCTGCTGTTCATCTATCTGGAACTGGGCGCCATGGTGGGGATTTACTTCCGCACCAAACACATGCCTGTACGTTTCCTGGTCTATGTGGCCATCACCGCCCTGACCCGCATGATGATCGGGCACATTGGCATGCACCACATCCCCGACATGGGCATTGTTTATGTTTCCGGGGCCATTCTCATCCTGGCTTTCGCGGTTTTGATCCTGCGGTTCGGTTCGCACCAATACCCCTCCCAGGCATCGGTCACCGCGAGCAAGCAAACCGATGCGCCCGGCGAGGGAAAGTCAGGGCTTACCGAGGTCTGACGACCGCCTGCCCGCGCTATTTTCCGTCTCCGATCGACATGATGCTCTCCGGCGATTTTTCCGCCAGAAGTCCCGGCCCCGCAGCATTCGCAACAGGACCGGGCCGCCTCTTCACGTTAAGTAATCGGATAAATATCCCCCCCTCCGGTTGACGATTCGGTCAATGAGCCCTAGTGTTCCTCCGGCTCCGAGGGGCTCTCAGAAAATATTAGATAAAACGATCAAGGAAACGGTCATGAATGATCCGTATACAACGGAGTATGAGTTAGGGCAGGACAACCTGCGAAAATTTGGCATGGATATTCACCATCCGGTATTCTGGATATCCGCTATTTTGGTTCTTTTGTTCGTCATCACCACCATCGTCATGCCAACCGAAGCCAAAGGCGTCTTCGACGGCGCTAAGAGCTGGTCGATCAATAATTTTGACTGGCTGTTCATGGTCGGTGGCAACATTTTTGTGCTGTTCTGCCTGGCGTTGATCTTTCTGCCCGTGGGCAAGATCCGTATCGGCGGCGACGGCGCCCGGCCCGAATTCACCACCTTGTCCTGGTTTGCCATGCTGTTCGCGGCGGGTATGGGCATTGGCCTGATGTTCTGGAGCGTCGCCGAACCCACGGCCTACTACACCAACTGGTGGGGCACGCCTTTGAACGCCGAGGCCAATACCCCGGAAGGCGCACATATGGCCATGGGCGCGACCATGTTCCACTGGGGTCTGCATCCCTGGGCCATTTATGCGGTGGTTGCCCTGTCGCTGGCCTTCTTTACCTATAACAAAGGCCTGCCGCTGACCATTCGCTCGGGCTTTTTCCCGCTGCTCAAGGATCATTGCTGGGGCTGGTTCGGCCATGTGATCGATGTGGTGGCGGTGCTGGCGACCCTGTTCGGCCTGGCCACGTCCCTGGGATTCGGTGCCCAACAGGCGGCCAGTGGCCTGCATTTCCTGTTCGATATCCCCAACACCATCAATACTCAGATCGCCATCATCATCGGCGTCACCTCGTTGGCTTTGGTCTCCGTGGTGCGCGGGCTGGACGGTGGCGTAAAAGTGCTCAGCAACCTGAACATGGGCTTGGCGGTCATCCTGTTGATCTTCGTTTTCATCGCCGGACCGACCTTGGCCATTCTGATCACCATGGGCGATACCGCTTTGGCCTATGTGGAAAACCTGATTCCGCTGAGCAACTGGATCGGTCGCGAGGACGAGAAGTTCTATCACGGCTGGACCGTGTTTTATTGGGCCTGGTGGGTATCTTGGGCACCGTTTGTCGGCATGTTCATCGCCCGCATCTCCAAGGGCCGCACGGTACGGGAATTCGTCACCGCGGTGCTGCTGGTCCCGACCCTCGTGACCCTGGTATGGATGAGCGTCTTCGGTGGTACCGCCCTGGACCAAATTCAGAACAACGTCGGCCAGTTGGCCAACGGCCTGGGCGAGGTCTCCCTGGCCATGTTCCAGATGCTGGAAAATCTGCCGCTGAGCTCCGTGGTCTCCTTCATCGCCATCGTCTTGGTGCTGGTGTTCTTCATTACCTCCTCGGATTCCGGGTCTTTGGTGATCGACAGCATCACCGCCGGCGGCAAGGTCGATGCCCCGGTACCGCAGCGGATCTTCTGGGCGGTGATCGAAGGGGTGATCGCGGGCGCCTTGCTGTTTGGAGGCGGGGCCGATGCCCTGGGCGCCTTGCAGGCAGCGGCCATCGCAGTGGGCCTGCCCTTCACCCTGGTGCTGATCTTCATGTGCATCAGTCTCTACATGGGATTGAGCAGTGAGTTGAAGCTGCGCAAGTAATCGGCTCAAGGGGGGCTTTGTCAGCCCCCCCTCCACCCGAACGAGAATCGGCCCCGCCTTGTTCAAGGCGGGGCCGATGCAATAGGTAGCCCTGTTTCGGCAGGACCGAGGGCTCAGTACATGTGCTGGCCACCATTGACCGAAATGGTCGACCCGGTGATGAAATCCGCATCATCCGCCACAAGGAAAGCCACGGTACGGGCAATATCCTCGGCATGGCCCAGGCGTCCCACGGGGATCTTGGCAATGATCTTGTGCAGGACTTCTTCGGGCACCGAACGCACCATGTCCGTGTCCACATACCCAGGCGCAATGGCATTGACGGTGATGCCCTTGCGGGCGCCTTCCTGGGCCAGGGCCTTGGTAAAGCCATGGATGCCGGATTTGGCCGCGGCATAGTTGACCTGTCCGTACTGGCCGGCCTGACCGTTGATGGAACCGATGTTGACCACCCGGCCGAATCCTCGGTCATTCATGGAATCCCACACCAGCTTGCACATATTGAAGCAGGAGGTGAGGTTGGTATGGACCACATCCTCCCAGTTCTCGTAGCTCATCCGCTTCATGGTGCCGTCGCGGGTGATCCCGGCATTGTTGACCAAGATCTCGATGGGCCCCAGGTCCTGGGTGATATGGTGGATACCCTTTTGGCATTCCGCGAAATCTGCCACGTTGAAGCGGAAGATGGGAATTCCGGTTTCCTGATGGAAGGTTTCGGCCTTTTCTATGCTGCCCACATAAGTGGCGGCGACCTTATAGCCCTTTTCCTTCAGGTTTTCGGCAATGGCTCGGCCAATGCCCCGGGTTCCTCCGGTAACGACTGCGACACGATGCATGACGAATGCCTCCCTGTTTTCTTATGGATTAGTCGCGGGCCACGCACATGGCGATACCCATGCCGCCACCGATGCATAGGGTCGCCAGACCCTTCTTGGCGTCGCGTCGCTTCATCTCGTGCAGCAAGGTGACCAGGACCCGGTTGCCCGAGGCACCGATGGGATGACCCAGGGCGATGGCGCCACCGTTGACATTCACCTTGTCCAGGTCCCAGCCCATGTCCTTGTTGACGGCACAGGCCTGCGCGGCGAAGGCTTCGTTGGCTTCAACCAGGTCCAAATCGTCGGCAGTCCAACCGGCCTTTTCCAAAGCCGCCTGGCTGGCCGGGATCGGCCCGGAGCCCATGATCGCCGGATCCACGCCGACGGTGGCCCACGAGACGATGCGAGCCAGCGGTTCCACGCCGCGCTTGGCGGCTTCCTCGGCGGTCATCAGCACACAGACCGAAGCGCCATCATTGATGCCCGAGGCATTGCCGGCGGTCACGGTACCGTCCTTGGAGAAGGCCGGACGCAGTTTGGCCATGCCTTCGATGGTGGCGCCATGGCGGATGTATTCATCCTTGTCGACCACCGTTTCGCCCTTGCGGGTCTTGATGGTTACCGGCACGATTTCCTCGTCGAACTTGCCCGCTTTTTGAGCCGCTTCGGCTTTGTTTTGCGAGGCAACGGCAAAGGCGTCCTGTTCGTCGCGGGTCAGGCCCCACTTGGTGGCCACGTTCTCGGCCGTGGTTCCCATGTGATAGCCGTTGAAGGCATCCCACAGACCGTCCTTGATCATGGTGTCCACCAGATCGGTATTGCCCATCTTGGTGCCCGTGCGCAGATGCACACAATGGGCCGACAGACTCATGCTTTCCTGGCCACCGGCGACGACAACAGAGCTGTCTCCATTGCGAATCGCTTGCAGGCCCAAGGCCACGGCGCGCAGGCCGGAGCCACACACCTGGTTGATGGTATAGGCCGTGCTGCCGTGCGGAATACCGGCCGCGATAGCGGTCTGGCGAGCCGGGTTCTGGCCCGTGCCGGCGGTCAGGACCTGACCCAGGATGACCTCGGAAACCTCTTCGGGAGAGACCTTCGCCCGTTTCAGGGCCTCGGTTACGACGATTTCGCCCAACTCATGAGCGGCAAGGGTGCTGAGGCTGCCGCTGAAGGCCCCAATGGGTGTACGAGCGGCACCGGCGATAACAATCTCGGACATGATCTCTCCTGCTTGGAAATGGGTGTTTAACGCGTGGGCATGGTTATAAGTAATGCCATTACCGACTCGCAAGGGAATTTGCCGCGCCGCACAACGATTCAGCCGACGCGCTGGCCGATCAAGCGGAGAGCTTGCCAATCCAGCGGCTCAAAGGGCCATAGAGCACCGTGCCGGCCCGCGATCCGGCGGTCATACCGATATGTCCGGCCGGGACGATCTGACTGGTGGCGCCAGGGACCGCGTCAGCCAAGGCACGGGCGGATCCAGGCGGCACGATTCGGTCCCGTTTGGGGATCAAGGCCAGCGTCGGCACGCGCACCGCCGATGGATCCACGGGCTTTCCATCAATCTTCCATTGGCCTTGCGCCGGTTCATTGTCCCGATACCAACCCCGCAGGCATTCCAGGGCAACTTTTGGCACCAGCGGCACGCCGTCGTTGAGCCAATCCTCCAGGGCAACGAACAGCCTTGCCCGCGCACTCTTTGGATCAAGCCGGGCAAAGGAGCGGAATTTGGCCGGAATCTGCCAGGGATCGATCCCGGCAAACATGGCCTGCAAGCTGTCCACCGGCAGCTCTCCCGCCGCCTGAACTAATGTCTCCAGTTGCGGCATCAGCGCCTTCATATAGCGTCGTTGGGCTTCCAGCCCGCAGGAGAAGTCCCAGGGGGTTGCCAACAAGGCCAGTCCCGCCACATCGTCGGGCCGCCGTTCGGCCAGGGGCAGGGCCAGCAGGCCGCCCATGCAGTAGCCCACCAAGGTCACCGGCCCCCTGGCACCGGCTCGGGCCTCGGTCAGAAAGTGGTCCAGAGTCCCGGCAATATAGTCATCCAATCCATACTTCTGCTCAGCCTCACCCGGCGTGCCCCAATCCACCAACAATGGTCTGAGGCCTCGCCTGGCCAGGTCGCGAACAAGGCTGCGCCGTTGAGTGAGATCCAGGATATAGCCCCTGTTGACCAATGACGGCACCACCAGGACCGTCGGCCCCTCGCCCCCGGTGCCATAGTCCAACAGCCGCGCCGATCCGATGCTCAGCAAAACAGGGGGATCACTCAACATCCGTCGATAGGGATGATCCCTGTAGGCCCGCACCCCGTTGAGGAACTCCTGCAACTGGCGCCGGGCTTCCGCGTCCACCGCCTGGGTCAGCAGCGCCTGTTCAGGGCTTTCGAGGCTTTCGAGACTGGCCCTTAGGTGCGTCGCCCGCTCCTGAAGCTCCGGCCTCCAGGGTATCGAGCCGTTGCTCAATGCGGTCAAGCCGCCGCGCGATGTCAGCCAGGTCAGCACCGCCGTGCCCATGTGCAGCGGTAGCGGGCGCGGCCCCTGGCGCGCCGGGGGTTGCTGTTCCGTCATTGGTTTTCATCCCTCCGGTCCCGGCGGCGGCGGCCGACGCAAAGGCGGCGGCGCCCTGGTTCATCATTTCGATGGCTTGGCTCATGGTATTGGCCACCGTGGTATCATCGGCCTGTCCGGACAGCTGTTTTTGCCACAGGTCCAGATACCGCCGGGCCAGGTCCTCGTAGTCGGTCGGATCGGTCACGGGTCGTCCTCTCATGGTGAACCGGCAGTCTATCGCCATTTGCGCTGCATCGAAAGTTTTTGCGGCGCGGCTATTGCATCGCGAAATATCCCGAACTACTGTAGGGTCGGGAGAAAAGTTCCACTCCCCAACAACAGACGTGCCGACAAAAGAGCAGTGAGGAAGGATGAAATGGCCAAGGATCCCGGGGCGATGAAGCCCCCGTTTACGATCAAGAAGTACGCCAATCGCCGCTTGTACAACACGGCGACTAGTAGCTATGTGACTCTCGATCATCTGGCGCAGATGGTAAAGGACGGCACGGAGTTCGTCGTCTATGACGCCAAGTCCGGCGACGATATCACCCGCTCGGTGCTGACGCAGATCATTGTCGAAGAGGAAAACAAAGGGCAGAACCTGTTGCCCATTGGCTTCCTGCGCCATCTGATTAGCTTCTATGGGGATTCCCTACAGGGCTTGGTGCCGCGGTATCTTGAGCATTCCATGCAGGCTTTTGCCCGCAATCAAGAACAGATGCGCCACTACATGCAGGACTCTCTCAACGGCCTGTTTCCGTTTGGCCAGTTCGAGGAGATGAACAAGCAGAACATGGTGTTGTTCGAAAATGCCATGCGCATGTTTGCCCCCTTTGCCGACGAAGACGGCAAAGCGGAAGATGGCAAGTCGGAAGATGGCTCGGGTGAACCCAACGGACCGAAGACCGAAGCGGGGACCGAGTCTCAGCCCCTCAATCTGGTGCAGTCGCAGTTGCAGGAAATGCAAAAGCAATTGGACGCGCTCGCCAAGGTGGCGACAGGCGGCACGGACGATACCAAGGACAAATAACCGCTTTATTCCCGCAATGCCTATGTGGTATGAACGGCGCCCAAAGTAGGTTTTCCGCCAAACGAGAAGGCCGGTCAAGAACCATCCATACACCGTTTGGGATAAGGAAACCGGTATATCATGAGCAGCCCCGCTTCTCCTTCTGAGACCTCCCGTTCGCGCGCCGGCGACATTGACCGGTTCGTGGGGAGCCGTATTCGTGAACGACGAGTCATGTTAGGTCTCAGCCAGCAGCAGATGGCCGACATGATCGGTGTAACCTATCAGCAAGCCCACAAGTACGAGCGCGGCATCAACCGCATCTCGGCGGGTCGGCTCTATGAAGTGGCACAGGCCCTGCAAGTCCCGGTGGGTTATTTCTACGAAGGCCTGGAAGAATCCGAGGCCGAGAACGAATTGCTGTCCCGCCAGCGCATGTGCCTGGAGCTGGCCCGCAACTTCACCCAGATCGACAACGAACGGCATCAAGAAGCCCTGAGCCAACTGGCCCGGGCGTTGGCGACGGAATAGGCCGCGACCGGCAGCCCATATCGAATGGTTTGCTCTTCCTCGTGCTTGGCTTACCAAGGCTTTAGGCGCGAAACCGCCTATTCGGCGACTCCCTCCCCTCAACCGCTCTTGTCAGCATCGCCGTTACCACCCGATTTGGGCACCGGAAAGCAGTGCAGCATGACCATGAACTCCCGTGCGCCATCGGGGCCGGGGGTACCGGTCGGGGGTGAGCGGCGGGTTTCCTCCCAAAGCAGGGCGGTCAGCTTTTCCTTGAACGCCTCGGCCTGTTCCGCCGTCATCATCAAGGTGTAATCGCTGGCATTGGAGGCCCGCCGCCACTCCGGCGGCTGTTGCGGGAATTCTTCCACCGCCTGCCGCATCAGATCCATTTGCTGGGCGAGCACCGCCCGGATCATCGCCAACCCGGCTTCCATCTCTTCGTCCGAGAGCTCGGCGGGGTCATCGCCGACCACTTCGTCGCGCGCCCGCCACCATCGCTCGCGCTTGTTCCCCAACGCCGTATCCTGCGCGATGAAGCCGTATTCAGCCAGCTGGCGCAGGTGGTAGCTCGTCGCACCGGAATTGAGGCCCAGGCGCTTTGCTAGCCCCGTCGCCGTGGCCGGTCCGTCAAAGCGCAAGATCCCCAGAATACGGAGTCGATCCGCATGGGCGAGCGCCTTGAGGGCGCCGGTATCAGGTGTGGTGGAATCCTCTCGCATTTATTCGAGATCTTCTCTTCGGTTGTGGGACCGCGCCAGTCTAGTGGATTGGTCCCAGCCTTTGGAATCAATCATTTTCGATCGGCTCAATCTGCTCTTTTGGCTCGGTCTGATTGCCTCGCTCTCAATATATGTCGCATTCAACGCCTATATTGCAAACTTTTCTTTGCAAAAATTTCTTTGCAAATTATATTTTGCAATATATAAGGCTGATCATTGTGATGAGGCGGGACGGTGAGTCGCTCTGAAAGGCGCCCGCCCCGCAGAGCGAACGGATGAAGATCAAGACCATGATTCCAGCCAGAACGTCGAACCCCATGCGCCGCATCCTGTCGATCCGTAACTTCCGCCTGCTGTTTGCCGGGACGAGCTTGTCGGTTCTTGGCGATCAGTTCGCGTTGATCGCCACCCCATGGCTGGCGCTGGCCCTCACCGGGGATGCCTTGACCCTGGGGATCGTGTTGGCCCTCGAAGGCCTGCCGCGCGCGGCCTTTCTGCTTGTCGGCGGTGCCGTGACAGACCGACTTTCGCCGCGACGGATGATGGTGATTGCCGATGGCGCGAGGCTGGCGATGGTCATGACGATGGCCATTGCCGTCCTCACCGGGTCCATTGACCCATGGATGCTCTACGCCTTCAGTCTCGGCTTGGGCATCGCCGCCGGAATGGCATTGCCCGCCGAGCGCAGCATCGTACCGACCTTGCTTTCGAAGACAGATCTCCAGGCCGGAAACGCGCTCATCATGGGGATGATGCATATCGCCGGGTTTGTCGGTCCGTCCTTGGCCGGAATCATGATTGGCACATCCGGGGGCACGGCCTCGGGCGTTGGAACCGCCTTGGTGATTGATGCTGCAAGCTTTGCCGCCTCCCTTCTCTGTCTGATCCTGATTCGCGGACAAAACGACGCACGCCTCTCAACCAAAGCGCCCCGTGAAAGTGTGCTGGATTCGATCCATACGGCCTGGCGCCATGTATGGCGTGACCCGGCGCTGCGGCTGATGTTTCTGCTTCTGGCCGCCATCAACTTTCTGATGATCGGGCCGCTGTTGGTGGGAATCCCGCTTCTGGCCAGCACCCGTCTGCCGGAGGGCGTGGTGGCGTACGGAATGCTGATGTCGGCTTTTTCGGGGGGCAATCTTATGGGGTTCGTGGCTGCGGGCGCCCTGCCCTGGCCCGGGGCTCTTGTCATCCGGATCATGGTGATCGGCCTGCTGGCGGGGTTCGGGATCGTCGTGGGTTGCTTGGGTCTCCCCACATCAACCCTGACCCTCATGGCCCTGCTGTTCGTACTCGGAGCGGGCAACGGATATTTGGCCATCCTGCTGGTCACATGGCTCCAGACCCGGACGCCGGAGCATATGCTCGGTCGCGTCATGAGCTTTCTGCTGCTCGCCAATACCGGCCTCATTCCCGCCTCCCAAGCGCTGTCCGGTGCCATCGGCCAGTGGAACCTGGACGCCCTGTTCGCCGGAGCGGGCGTCTTATCTCTCGCGGTCACCCTCTGGGCGGCCACGCGCCAACATTTCACCCTTTTCACCACCAGCCTTGCGGCCAACGCCGCACACAACCTCAAAAAGGAAAGACCATGAATACCGTCAAAACCTTGTTGGTCCTCGCCGTTCTCGCAGCGACATCCAGTGCAGTTATCGCTGAAGAAACCCCCAAAACCGTCGACGCCCCAGACTCGTCGGAAGCTCAAAGCAGTGTTGGTCTGGGCGTGGCGATGGTGCCGGAATATGACGGGTCGGAAGAGTATGAATTCCACCTGTTACCCACGGGGAAACTCGCCCTTGGCCGCCATTCGATCGCGCTCACGGGATCCGACCTACGCGCAAACCTGCTCTGGGGTCCGGTCACCCTGGGACCCATTGTCAGCTACCGCGCTGGGCGGGATGCCGATGTGAAGCATGCGCAGGTCTCGCTACTGCCAGAGATTGATGGGGCGGTAGAGCTCGGTGCTCACCTTTCCGTCGCTCTGACCGACTCATTCGCCCTGTCGGGAGAGATGCTCGCTGATGTCTCCGATGTTCACAGGGGCTTTCATGGCAAACTATCTCTCGATATCCAGCAGCCCGTCACCGACCGGCTGGCGCTGATGGGGTCGGTCTCCTCCTCATTCATGGACAGCAACTTCGCCCAGACCTATTTCGGCGTGACGGCGACGGGTGCGGCGGCCAGTGGACTGTCAGCCTTCGACGCCGACAGCGGGTTCCGGGACGTGGGCCTGACCATCGGCGCGGCCTATCAACTGACCGAAAGTGTCTCGCTGAACGGCATGCTCGGCTACAGCCACCTGTTGGGCGAGGCCGGAGACAGCCCCATCGTCAAAGCGGGATCCAGCGGACAGATGCAGGCGGTTGTCGGGCTGAGTTATTCGTTTTGATTGAAAGAGGGGGAGAGCCTGATGGGGCGGATCGTGGCGACGGTGCGCCCCCTCCCTCATTCCATATCCCGCGCCACCCTGAATCCAATGTTGTAGCTCTTGACCTCCACGCCATTGCGATAGCGGTAAGCCGAGGCGGCGAGTTTGGGGAAGTAGTACCAGGAGCCGCCACGGGTGACCGGCTGGTTGCATTGGCCGGTCATGCGGGCCGAACCATCGGCGGGGGCTTTCTTATGATCCTTGTTCCAACAGTCAGCGACCCATTCCCAGACATTGCCGTTCATGTCGTAAAAACCAAAGGGGTTGGGCTCGAAGGTAGCCACCGGGGCGGACTCGAAGCCACTCCACTCGGTGCCGCAGTCGCGGCAGTTGGCATTGCCCTCGCCGACCTTGTCGCCCCACCAATAGCGGGTCGACGTCCCGGCGCGGGCGGCATATTCCCATTCGGCCTCCGAAGGCAGGCGGTAAGGCTTGCCGGTAAACTCGGCCAGCCAGGCCACGTAGGTTTTGATCTCCGCATAGGTGACATTGATCACCGGGCGGGTGTCGCGGCCCCATTTATGGTCGTGGGGGATCTCGGCACAACCGCCCTTCTCGACGCAGAGCGCATAGTCGTTGAAGGTCACCTCTGTGCGGCCCAGGGCAAAGGGTTTGGCGAAAGTCACCTTGTGGGGCGGCTTCATATGCTTGCCCTTTTCCGCGCCCATGATAAAGGACCCGGCGGGCACCACCACCATCTCGGGGCAGGTCTCGCAATCACGGAAGACCTCTCCCGGCTCCATGGCCCACGCCGGGACAAACAGCAGTACCGCTAGGAGCGGTCCGCTAAATAGCAAATTTCGATTCAATGTCCGCCATCGGCGTCGCGCCGCTCAAATCCGGTTGATAGACAGGGCGATGGGTCTGATAGAGCACGCCCATATTGAAGCCGTCGTCGGTCATCAACAAACGCCCGGCCCGGCTGGTATCGTCGGTGCGTTCCATGGGCGCCTCGCGCACCATCTTTTTCCAATCCCGCTGTTCGGGGCGGAAGGTGACGCAGGGGCTGAGCACCTGAATCATGGAAAAACCGGGATGTTGAATGCCTTCCAAAATCAACTTGGCCAGACCGTTGGGGTCGCCGGAGAAGCCCCTGGCGATGAAAGTTGCACCCGCCGCCAAGGCAACGCCCAGCGGATTGAACGGCGACACGCCGGTGCCGTGGGGCGTGAGCTTGGAGGCGGTCCAGTCCGGTGCCGTGGTCGGCGAGGCCTGCCCTTTGGTCATGCCATAGACTTCGTTGTCCATGACCACATAGGTGAGATCCACATTGCGGCGGCAGGCATGGATGAAATGGTTGCCGCCAATGGAGAAGCCATCACCGTCGCCGCCCGTAGCAATAACGGTCAGGTCGGGACGCGCGACCTTGAGCCCCGTTGCCAGCGCCAAGGCGCGGCCATGCACGCCATGAAAGCCATAAACGCTGGTATAGGCGGGAATCCGCGACGAGCAACCGATGCCGGAAATAATCGCCACGTCTTCCTTGGGCCGCCCCCATTCGGCCAGCGCCTTGGTAAAGGCGGAAAGCACCGAGAAGTCACCACATCCGGGACACCAGACGGGCTTGTATTCGGATTTGAAATCCTTGGCGGTGGGGGCGTCGGTCTGTGGGCTGCCGTCCATGGGATCAGCTCCATTTCTTCAGATAAGCGTGAACCTGTGCCGGGCGAATGGCGATGGGGCCGGGTTGATTGAACACCGCCACCTCGTCGGGCAAATCGTAGTGGGCGCGCAGATAGCGATAGAACTGTTTCGAATGGGTCTGTTCCACGATCAGCAGCTTTTTGACCCCGTCCAGGGCTTCGGCCATGGCCTCTTCCTGTACCGGCATCAACAGTCTTGGCGAAATCAGCCGCACTGAATGGCCTTCCAGTTCGTGACGCCGGATGGCCTCGCGGCAGGGACCGGTGGAAGAGCCCCAGGTAAGAATCGCGATCTCGCCCTCGCCCTGAATGGTCGCCCAATGGTCGCCAAAATCGAAATCGGCCAGCTTGCGATGGCGTTTGTCCAGTTGCACAGAGTGGTCCTCTGTCTGGCTGGAGGGTCGTCCGTTGGGGCTATGCTCCAGGCCGTCGGCCACATACTGCCCGCCCGCCGTGCCCGGAATGGCCATGGGCGAAACACCCTCGTCATTGACTGCATAGCGTAAATAATCTTCGGTCCCGGCGTCCATGGTCGCCCGCTTGCCCACAAAGGCCAAATCAGCGGGCTTTTCGACCACTGCCCGGGATTGGCCCAAGGACTGATCGGTCAACAATATGGCGGCGGTCTGAAGCTGTTCGGCCAGATAGACCGACCACTGGGCGGTAAACAGGCAATCGGCAATGGAGTTGGCTGCCGTGACAATATGCGGCGCGTCCCCGTGCAGACCATACAGGGCGATATTCAGGTCACTCTGTTCGGACTTTGTGGGAATACCGGTGGAAGGCCCGCCCCGTTGCACATCGACAATCATGATCGGGGTTTCCGACGCCACCGCCAGACCGATGGATTCCATCATCAATGCCAGGCCAGGGCCCGAGGTGGCTGTCATGGCGGGCACGCCGCCAAAAGACCCGCCGATAATCATGCCGATGGAAGCCAGTTCGTCTTCCGCCTGCACCAGGCTGCCGCCGACCTTTTCCAAGTTCGGGGCCAACCATTCCAAAACCTCGGTGGCCGGGGTGATGGGATAGGCCGCGACAAAGCGCACGCCGCCGCGCAGGGCACCCAGACCAGCGGCTTCATTGCCGCTCATGTTCCAGCGTTCGTTTTCCGCGCTTCCCCAATCACCATCCAAGGGATAGCGCACATCCAGGTCCGCGGCCAAAGCGATTCCGGCATTGATCGCCGCCTCGGAGGCCTTGATGGCTTCCTCGCCTTTGCGGGCCAGGGATTTGTGCACAATCTTCAAAAACTGTTCCGCCGGGACGCCGGTCAGCACACTGAGCATGCCGAGCCCGACCATATTGGGACGTCCACCTTGAATACCCTTGGCGACTTTCTTGAACGCTACTGGCACCAGCCGGGCGCCGCTGGATGCGATCACCTCGGGGACATCACCGGCCGAGGCTTCATAGAGCACTGTGCTGGTCTCGTTGAGGGGCAGTTCCGCCGAGAAGCGGTCCACGTTCATCCAGTCAAAGGCCAGGTGGATATCCACCAAATCTCCCACCCCATCAATGGCATGGGGCGCCAGCATGACAAAGGCCGCTGCCTCGCCGCCGCGAATTTGAGGACCCGATGATCGGGTCATTTGACCGAGCAAACCCGCGCCCGCCGCCGCATGCAGGAGCATCTGCCCCGCCGTCATCACACCAGACCCGCCAGCACCGGTCATGGCAATCGACACAGTATCCAAAACCTGATCACTCCTTGCGCTTAAAAACCCCTTGATAAATAGGGTCTTCCAGGATTTCAGGGTACGCTCAGACCATTAATATCCCTCTAAGCGGGGAATGCAAATGATTCCGAAAACAGGCGCACGCCAGACTCGACCGAGGCCATCACGATATCATATAACAGACACACACTGCCACAAGGGAACGCGGCCAATTCCACTTGGTGCTTGGCCTTTGCGACAAGATCATTATACTATTATATAGCCGTTACATATGGCTTGGCGTCACTGTAAAAAGAACAATCATGCAGCCCAGAACCCGCCCAGTGAAGATCCTTTTCGCGGAAGCCGACGCGGACGATGCCAGGCGTCTAAGCGAAGCCTTTAAAGCCCTTCCGACCTCGACTGAAATCCATCATGTGGAGACAGGCGGAGCCCTGATCGATTTCGTCACGGGCAAGGATGATTCCGCGCCCCGACCGGATCTGATTTTGCTGGGATTGGAATTGCCGCCGGAATCCGGTCGCGAGGTTCTGATCGAACTGAAATCTTCCGAGGCCTTGCGCGCCATTCCGGTAATCGTTTTTTCCCGCTCCGCAAATGAAGCGGATCGCCGGACCTGTTACGATCTGGGTGCCAATGCCTTTGTTCGCAAACCCGATGATCCGGAAGCCTTTGTGCAGGCCGTGCAGGCTTTGGAGAAATTCTGGATGCAGACGGCCCGGCTGCCCGGTTTGCAGGAGATGAATTTCTTCTCCACCGGCGCCAGCTTCACCTGAAAAACTACTCTGCTTCGTTCGGGCTCTCTTTGGCGTCACTCGCCGAGGCAGGCTTGGGGACGAACGTCACCGTCGCCAGCGGGGGAATAGTGATGTTCAGGGAATAGGGCTGGTCGTGCCAAGCCAGATCCTCGGTCCAGAGGTCCCCTTCGTTCATCACGCCGGATCCACCGTATTCGGATTTATCCGTATTGACACACTCCACCCAGGCTCCCGGCACCGGCACACCGAGCCGGTATCCCTGGCGCACCACCGGGGTGAAACTGTTGATCACCAACATCACCGAACCGTCCTTGCCATAGCGCAAATAGGCGAACACGCTTTGGTCCACGTCATGGTTTTCGACCCAGCGGAAGCCTTCGGGCTCACAATCTTGCTGCGGCAACGAAGGATGTTCGCGATAGACCTTGTTGAGATCGGCGATCAGCGTCTGCATGCCTTTGTGCAGCGGATTTTCGAGAAGGTGCCAATCCAGACTTTCGGCATAGGCCCACTCGCGCTCCTGACCGAACTCGCCCCCCATGAACAACAGCTTTTTGCCAGGATAGACCCACATAAATCCGAAATAGGCGCGCAGACCGGCGAAACGCTGCCAGGTGTCGCCAGGCATGCGGCCAAGCAGTGAGCCCTTGCCATGCACCACCTCGTCATGGGACAGGGGCAGCACGTAGTTTTCGGAATAGGCATAGAGCATGCCGAAAGTCATATCGTTGTGGTGATATCGCCGGTGCACCGGATCCTTGGACATATAAAGCAAGGTGTCGTGCATCCAGCCCATGTTCCACTTGTAGCCGAACCCAAGCCCCCCCAGGTAAGTGGGCCGCGAGACCATGGGCCAGGCCGTGGATTCCTCGGCCAGGGTGAAGGCCCCTTGCCCACGCTCATAGACCAATTCGTTCAGACGCCGCAAAAAGGCGATCGCACCCAGGTTCTCGCGCCCGCCATGTTCGTTGGGGATCCATTCCCCTTCCTTACGGCTGTAATCCAGATACAGCATGGACGCCACCGCATCCACGCGCAGGCCGTCCAGATGGTACTCGTTGATCCAGAATAGCGCATTGACCAGAAGGAAGTTGGCCACTTCCTTGCGGTCGAAATTGTAGATCAGGGTGCCCCAATCCATGTGCCGGCCCTGACGCGGGTCCGCGTGCTCATAAAGGTGCGTACCGTCAAAGTATTCCAGACCATGGGTATCGGTGGGGAAATGCCCCGGGACCCAATCCAGAATGACGCCGATGCCTTCTTTATGGCAGCGATCAACAAAATAGCGGAATTCGTCCGGCGTGCCGAAGCGGCTGGTCGGTGCGAACAGGCCGATGGGCTGATAGCCCCAGGAGCCGTCAAAGGGATGTTCGGTGATCGGCAGAAGTTCGATATGAGTGAACCCCAAATCCTTGACGTAGCTCACCAGCTGATCGGACAGTTCCTTATAGGTCAGGCTGCGATTGTCCTCGTCGGGAACGCGGCGCCATGAGCCCAGATGAACTTCGTAAATGGAGATCGGCTGATCCACCAAGGTGGTCGCCTGACGGCTTTTCATCCAAGCCTTGTCGGCCCACTTGTAGGTGCCGGTTTTTTCAACGATGGAAGCCGTGGCGGGCGGGTGCTCACAGCGAAAGGCGTAAGGATCGGACTTCAAAGGCAGGATATTGCCGAAGCGGTCCTTGATTTCGTACTTATAGATTTCGCCTTCGCCCAACCCGGGAACAAACAATTCCCAGACGCCGATGCCATGGTGTTTGCGCATGGCATGGCAGCGACCGTCCCACTGGTTGAACGGCCCGACGATGCTGACCCGCCGCGCATTCGGAGCCCAAACCGCGAAGCACACACCGGACACCCCATCCACCTTGTGCAGATGGGCGCCCATGACCTTGTAGGCTTCCAGGTGGTTGCCCTCGCCGATCAGGTGGCTGTCCAGTTCCCCCAACAAGGATCCGAACCGATAGGGATCTTCGATCACCACGGTATCCTTGCCGAAGGTCACGCGCAGGCGATAGGACAGATCTTCCTTTGAGTCTGAAAGCTCGCCTTCGAACAGACCATTGGGATGGATGCGGTGCAGCGGCGCGAGATCCTTGCCGGTATCGGAATCCACCACCATCACTTCGCTGGCATCGGCCTGGAACGTGCGAATGATCACATGACCGTCACCGATCTCGTGCGGGCCCAAGAAAGCGAATGGATCTCCGTGGCTCCCGCTGGCCAGCGCGGTTGCGGTTTTGCTGTCCAAACTGCCCATCATGCTCATTTCACTCTCCTTGGAAACCGTTCCCGGCTTTACGGTCGCTGCTTGTTGTGTAGGCCTTTCCGCCGTTAGCGGCAAGAACTGGTTGGAATACTATTGCTTTACCTCAGTAGGTGGCTCCACCCAATTCATCGATCAGGTCGCCCAGGTGATTCTCGTAGCGGCGCCAACGCCCCGACGACGATTGATAAATGGGGTTGCGGACCTGTGAACGGCTGGCGGTGCGAATGGCGCGGTGGGATTTATGAAATTCCAGGCAGGCCGGATCCCAATCCAGACCGCAATGATCAAGCAGACGCCGCACCTCCGGTTCCGGATCGGCGACCAGTTTCTCATAGTCCACATCAAGCACGGTCACCGGCAGGACCGCATGCCAATGGCGCATCAGATCCGCATAGAGTTTCCAGGCATGCCCCTGAGCCCGCAAATTGAAACTGGCGGCCAGGCCGTCTTGGAAGTTGGCAAAGAAGTTGGACAGGCTGTTGTCCATGGCATCGCGGCGGCAATGGATATAGGTCGCCTTGGGGAATAGCAGGGCCGCCATGCCCAGGAAGGCATAGTTCCCCGGCAGCTTATTGGTGACCTTCTCGGCCTTTGGCGCCCAATCATGCAGCCGCTGATCATAGGCCCGGCCCAATCGCAGGGCGCCATCGCGGGTCAGACTGGGAAGACAAGCAGGATAGGGTTTCCGTTCCGGGGTCAAGGCGGGCAGGATCATGGACAGGTGCGGCAGATCCATCAGTTCCCCGGCCCCCGCCGCTTTCGGGTGGGCGGCAATAATCTGCTCCACCAGCGTGGTTCCGGAACGCGGCATACCGGCGATCAGGATCGGGCGTGCCGACTCCATGCCCCAGTTCTGCCGCTGTTTGAAAAACGTCGCATCGAAAATTGCCTTTAGCTGTTCCATGCGGTCTGTTTGGGCGTCGGGGTCATAGGCCCGTTTCAGGCGCTGCAATTCCCCATGGCGCAAATCGTTGGCCCGAGTCAGGGCCTCGAAGGCCTTGTCATAATCCTTGGCCTTGTCACGGATGGAGGCCAAGGCGAAATTCATCGATGCCTTTTGCTTGACCGCCAAACTTTCGCGATTGGCCACTTCCTCCAGCCGTTTGGTTTCTTCATCACCAGGCTTCAAGGCCCCCATGGAGGCCAGTTCGGCAAGGGCCGGCGGATGGTTCGGCATGTCTTCGAGCAGATCGCGCAGGATCTCTTCGGCGTCTTCCCGGTGGCCGGTCGTCAGCAGCAAGGACCCCAGGCGGACCCGCAAATTGGCGGCACTCGGTCTATGGGCGACCTGACCACAAAGGATGCGGCGCGCGTCTTCGCCCCGGCCCGCCATTTCAAAAAAATCCACCTGCGCCATCAATGCCTCTGGATGATGCGGGTCGGCTTCCAACGCCTTTTCCAGGAATCCCCGGGCCCGGGTCAGAAAGCCTCCATCGATGAAATGGGCGGACGCCTCGGCCAGGATGTCAGGGTTTTCCGGATTGAGTTTCAGTGCTTGTTGCAGGGCCTGACCGGCCATGCGTCCGCGCCCTTCGTGACGGTACAGGCTCGCCAGGTGAGCATGGGCGCGGGCGTATTTCGGGTCGATTTCAATGGCTTTCTGATATGCCTCGAGAGCCTCTTCCCAGCTTTCGCGCATTTGCAGGGCCCGCCCCAGGCTATCCCAGGCCGGGGCCATTTCTGTCCTCAGATCCACCGCTTTGCGCAACAGCTCCGTCGCCGGCACCGGCAGACCCATGTTGAGCATCAAGGTCCCTTTGTTGGCCAGAAAGGCCGGATCGTCCGGACGCTGCTCCAATGCCTTGTCGAAACAGTCCATGGCTTTTCGCGCCTGCCCGTCCAACATGGCGCAGCCGCCGAGCATATGCAGGGCGTCTGCTTGGTTGGGCACGGTATCAAGAATTTTTTGGCAGATGGCGGCCGCTTCCCCCCGGTTTCCGGCCATGATGTGCCGCCCCGCCACTTCCAGGGCCTGTTCGGGGGTCAGGGGGTGTTGCTTGTTTTCCATGAAATCCGCCGCAGAATCAGCTTCGGGACGCCCCGTTTCCGGATGCGTCCCGAGTATAGCCGATCCTTGGCGTTAGAACACCTGGATGTCGTCGGCGGTCAGGATCACCGCGCCACCGGTTCCAGATTGGATAGTGGCAATCTGGGAATAGGACCCCACGAGATTGGTATCGGTCTCCGCATACCACAGCTCGCCAACCGCCGTGTCCCCCGCATGGGTTAAGAACAGGAACACCGGATTGCTGGTATCTGTGTCCCCGGCCCCGTTCAGCACGGAAACGGCGTTGTTCAGGTAATTGATGGTCCCGGTGGCGGTGGTGAAGTTGACGCTTCCGGCATCGAAGAAGTTGCCCTGAACTCCGTCGATGGTGGCGCCGATGGTCGTCAAGGCGCTGGAACCACCAAGAGCCAGATTGGCATCACCCAACGGATCGTAGAAGCGGAACAGGTCCCCAACGCCCCCAACGCCAAAGTCTTCGATGGTGTCCCCCCCTTCGTTGACCAAGTCATCCAGGACATAAACGAAGATGTCGCTGTCCGCCCCACCGCTTATGGAGTCGCTACCATAACCACCATGGATCAGGTCGTTTCCGCCGCCGCCGGATAGGATATCCACCCCATCGTCGCCGAACAGAATGTCGTTGCCGTTGCCCCCGGACAGGGTGTCGTTGCCGTCCCGGCCATGATACTGGTCATTGAGCACGGTGCCGGTGAACACATCATCCAACCCATCGTCGCCCGCCTGGATCTCGCCATCGGCATTGCTGTTGGCGATGAAGATGGAGTCAGAGGCAAAGACACCGCCATCCCCATCCATATTCAGGCTGGTGATTTCATCAAAACCCTGCGATCCATTGGCCTGCGCGGGGTTGTAGCTTTCCGTATAGAGCAGATGGCCCGTTCCCGACGCATCTTCATAGTGCAGGAACACCGGGCGGTAATCCCATGTCGCGGTTCCGGCATTGACGAAGCTGCGCAAGCCGTCCATGGCCGCCTGCGACGTGGTGAAAGCAGCCGAACCCCAGGCATTGCCGCCCCACATGGACTGGCTGATGGTGAGATCGTCTACCGAACCGTAAGCCATGGCCCCGTGCAACTGGTCGGTCCGAACGCCAATCACGTCGTCCATGGCATTGAAGTCGAGGATCGTGTCCCCGCCCTCGGCAGCATCGAAACTCAAGCCGCTCAGGGCGTAACCAAAGATATCCTCTCCGGCACCGCCGACCAAAACGTCCGCGCCATTGGAACCATAGAGTTGATCGTCCCCGTCCAGACCCACCAGGGTATCCGTCCCGACTCCCCCAGCCAGCAGGTCGGAACCGCTGGTGGCACCGGCCCCCACGGCATCAAAAGCCAGGGCGGCGGGCGTGGTGGAGATATCATCGAACATCAAGGTTTCGATACCCGTGATTACATCAATGCCGTCGGCCCCATAGACCGTATAGACCGACTGCGCGCCGCCGGTGCCTTCGACGACCACATAGTCTTCACTGTTACCGCTGAAGACCACCGTATCGCTGCCCACATCGCCGGACCCTGTCCCTTCGTTATAACCATAGATCGTATCGTTGCCCGCGCCGCCGATTAGCATGTCGTCGCCATCGGAGCCGACCAGGGTGTCGTTGCCCGTGCCGCCGTCCAAAATGTCGTCGCCTGCTTTGCCTTCAAGTTTGTCAGCCCCGGCCCCGCCGAGCATGAAGTCCGCATCACCGCCGCCGACCAGACGATCATTGTCGTCGCCACCGTCAAGGATATTGTTGCCCGATCCGCCGAACAGGGTGTCATCTCCAGCCCCGCCGGAAACCATGTCGTCGCCAAACTCGCCGTGCAGATTGTCGTTGCCTGCCTCTCCGAAGATGGTGTCATCGCCCAGGCCTCCATGATAGTCATCATTGATGCCAACGGTATCGGTGTAGACGATTCCAGGTTCGGTGATGAAAATATCAGACGCCGAAAGAGTGGGCTCCCCTTCAAGCGTTGCCACCAGATTGTACGAGGTCGCACTATTCGCCGCGCCATCCGCATAGTAGAGATGGCCATTCGCTCCATCGGTATAATAGAGGAATACCGGAAGCCCAGCGTTATTGGCCAGCATATCCGACAGATTGGAGAAGATCGTTTGTTGGAATGACCCTTCGAAGGTATAGGAGCCCGTCGGATAGCCGGAACTGGTCGCTAGAGTATAGGTCGCCGGTCCAACCATCATATAGGACCCGGATTGTGTGAGCGTGTAGAGCTCGACCGTCGTATAGCCCACCGAATAAGACTGAGCGAGCGCATTGCCAAGAGCCGCCGAGAAGCTCACCGCTGGACCGGCAAGAATGACATTGCCCGAAACGTTCCCTTCATAGGGCATCACCGTCAAGCTGTTGAGGAACGGTTGGCTGCCGGCCAACGAGAAGTTCCCGCCGTTGCTCACTTCCAAGCGGATCTGATCGGACCCGGCGACGAAATCAGTGATCGAGTCGCCGACTTGACCATTGCCCAGCAATTCCTCTTCCACGTAATGGAAGATATCGGCGCCGCTGCCACCGGTCAGGATGTCAGCACCTTCCTTGCCGTCGATGACGTCGTTCCCCGCAAAGGCATTGATGGAGTCGACGCCCGAAGTTCCGTCGATCACGTCATCGCCCGAGGTTCCGTTGGTCCCGATTCCCAGGATGTCCAGCGCCTGATCGACCTTCAAGGTCACCGTCGCGCCGCCGGTTTCGGTGCCTTCATAGATGCTGTGCAGCCGTCCGTTAAGGGTGACGGTATTACCCGTGTCGGTCCATTCGTTTTCCGCCAGCATGACAGAGGCCCCGGCGTCGCCATTGTGGCTGGTCACGACCAGGATCCCACCGGCAACTCCCAGGCTGGCCGCCACCAGATCGGCGGTCAGGCCGCTATTGCCGCCCTGTCCGGTCAGATCGCGGACGCCGTAGAGAGTGGCGCCGGTGGATATGGCAATTTCTTCCACGCCGGAAACCGTCGCCCATTGCGCCTGGCCATCGTTTCCTTGAAGACCCAGATCGCCGCTCCACAGGGACACCACGTCGGTTCCCGCGCCGCCGTCGATCTCGTCGTCACCATCGGCATAGATCGTGTCATCGCCGATACCGCCCTGGATCCAGTCGGCCCCGTCGCCGCCGTCCAAGGTATCGTTGCCCAAGCCGCCGAGCAGCACGTCATCCATGCTGCCGCCGGTCATGTCATCGTCGCCATCAAATCCAACCACCAGGCTAGGTGACGCGCCGGTACCGTTGAGGGTATTAGCCAGATCATCGCCATAGACCAGATCATAGGTCCCGTCGTCGAAAGCCAGCTTCTCAATACCGGTTAGCACGTCGGTGCCATCGGCGCCCGTGACGGTGAAATAGCCGCTTCCCTCGGCAAAAGCATAGTCTTCCAGGTTTCCGGAAAACACCGCCGTATCGGTGCCAGTGCCGCCGTCGATGGCGTCGTTTCCAGCGCCGCCGGTGATCGTGTCGTTGCCGACGCCGCCGTCGATCAAAGCATCGCCCACGGAGGAACCGACGATGACATCGCCGCCGCCACCGCCATAAATACCACTGACGTTGGTCCAGGTGGTCACGGAGGAGAAGTCGAGTGTATTGGCACCGGCATCGCCGCTGAGGGCAAATCCGGACCCATCAATCGTCTCCACGCTGGTGGGCGCGAAATGAGCCATGTAGAGGGTGGTGCCGGTGTCGTTGCGCAGGGTATCGGTCCCCAATCCGCCATCGAACACATCGCCCGCCTCGATATTGGCCGTCACCGCGAAGACATCGTCACCGTCCCCACCATAGAGGCTGTCGTAGCCCGTATAGCCGGTCAGGGTATCGGCGCCATCATTGCCATAGATCGTATCACTGCCCACCCCGCCATTGATCAGCGGATCGGCAAAGTCAGAGCCGTAAATGATGTCTGCCCCGCCATCGCCTTATTTTTCTGCCACCCCCGCCCAGGTGGTCACACCGGAGAAGTCGAGTGTATTGGCACCGGCATCGCCGCTGAGGGCAAATCCGGACCCATCAATCGTCTCCACGCTGGTGGGCGCGAAATGAGCCATGTAGAGGGTGGTGCCGGTGTCGTTGCGCAGGGTATCGGTCCCCAATCCGCCATCGAACACATCGCCCGCCTCGATATTGGCCGTCACCGCGAAGACATCGTCACCGTCCCCACCATAGAGGCTGTCGTAGCCCGTATAGCCGGTCAGGGTATCGGCGCCATCATTGCCATAGATCGTATCACTGCCCACCCCGCCATTGATCAGCGGATCGGCAAAGTCAGAGCCGTAAATGATGTCTGCCCCGCCATCGCCATAAATGCCTGCAACGTTGGTCCAGGTGGTCACACCGGAGAAGTCGAGTGTATTGGCACCGGCATCGCCGCTGAGGGCAAATCCGGACCCATCAATCGTCTCCACGCTGGTGGGCGCGAAATGAGCCATGTAGAGGGTGGTGCCGGTGTCGTTGCGCAGGGTATCGGTCCCCAATCCGCCATCGAACACATCGCCCGCCTCGATATTGGCCGTCACCGCGAAGACATCGTCTCTGTCTGCACCATACAGGCTGTCGTAGCCGGGGGAGCCGAAAAAAATATCGGAGCCATCATTGCCATAGATCGTATCATTGCCCACCCCGCCATTGATCAGCGGATCGGCAAAGTCAGAGCCGTAAATGATATCGGCCCCGCCATCGCCATAAATGCCTGTAACGTTGGTCCAGGTGGTCATCCCAGAGAAATCGAGGGTATTGGCAGCGCCATCGCCACTCAAGGCAAAGCAGGAGCCGTCGATCTTTTCCACGCCGGTGGGCGCGAAACGAGCCATGTAGAGGGTGGTGCCGGTGTCGTTGCGCAGGATATCAGTGTCCGATCCGCCATCGAAAACATCGCCGACTTCGATATTGGCCGTCACGGCGAACACATCGTCACCGTCCCCACCATAGAGAGTGTCGTAGCCCGAGTAGCCGGTCAGGGTATCGGAGCCACCATTGCCATAGATCGTGTCATTGCCCACCCCGCCATTGATCAGCGGATCGGCAAAGTCAGAGCCGTAAATGATATCGGCCCCGCCATCGCCATAGATCGCTGTCACATTGGTCCAGGTGGTAATCCCAGAAAAATCGAGGGTATTGGCAGCGCCATCGCCACTCAAGGCCTGGAAGTTGCCGTCGATCTCTTCCACACCCGTCGGCGCGAAACCTGCCATGTAGAGGGTGGTGCCGGTATCGTTGCGCAGGATGTCATGGTCCGCGCCACCATCGAAAACATCGCCGATTTCTATGTTCGCCGTCACGGCAAACACGTCATTCCCGGCGCCGCCGTAGAGAGTGTCATAGCCCGAGTAGCCGGTCAGCGTATCGGCTCCGCCATTGCCAAAGATCGTATCGTTGCCAACGCCGCCATCGATGACCGGGTCGGCGGCATCAGACCCGATAATCAGATCAGCTCCGCCGTTCCCATAGATGCCCGCGACGTTGGTCCAGGTGGTAATGCCGGAGAAATCGAGTGTATTGCCAGCGCCATCGCCACTGAAGGATTGGGAACCGCCGTCGATTTCTTCCACATCGGTGGCGGAGAATCCGGCGGCCCACATCGTCTGGCCCATGTCGTTGCGCAGCACGTCATGCCCCGCGCCACCATCGAAAACATCGCCGCTCTCGATGCTACTGGTCACGGCGAACACATCATCGCCATCGCCGCCATAGAGCTGATCCACACCGCTATGGCCGGTGAGGGTATCGGCCCCGCCATTGCCGTAAAGAATATCGTTGCCGGTCCCACCGTTGAGCACGTCGTTACCGTCAGCCGAAACGAGGCTGACCGAGTCGAGACCGACAGTCTCGTTGCCGTAGACGAAGTCAGAGGAGAATCGGACTTCCGTCACATCGGCCAGGACCGCCGCGATCTCGTCTTGAGTGGCGGGATGATCACCATCGAGCACCCAGCCCTCCAGGTCATCCAATGTCAGGTCATAGGTGGTCCAGGCAGCGGCCGGGGACGCAATACTTAATGTCAAGGTGCCCGCCGTGGAAACGATGGTCACCACCGGCTGACCGCCATCGTTCAAATCGGACTTCATGGCGAAGGTCAGTTGCCCACCCAGGAAGCCGCCCAAGTCGCCGGACAAAGCCACGGGAGCCAGGAATTGAGGCGTGGATGTACCTGTATCCACGATCTTTAAGTAGCCCCCGCCATCAGCGCCACCGCTGCCCATGTACAAAACGGGAGACGATTGGCCGTCCGTTGAGACCCAGCCTTCCGCATCGGCGTCAAATCCGAAGTCGAGGCTGCCATCACCCACAAGAACGTCGCTACCAGAATAGCCAAAGATCACATCGTCACCGGCCAGACCGCTCAGGCTACTGGCTGCGCCGCTGCCATTCATGGAATCATCGCCAGCCGATCCGAAGTCGGAATCGCCCCAGATGGTCTGTCCGGCCAAGTAGCTGGACATGGAACCATCGGCAAATTCGAACACTTCCACGCCGTTGATGTAGTCGGTGCCATTGGTACCGGACACCGTATAGGTCCCGTGGGTGGCGGAAATGACGTAATCGGCCCGGTTTCCGCTGAACACGGCGGTATCGGTTCCTTCGTCGCCATAGAGAAGATCGTTACCGGCAACAGGGGTGCTTTCGGTATATGCGAACACCGCGCCCTGCTGGCTATCAACGTAACCCGCGCCGACCACCAACTGCCCTTCGGCATAGGCCATGCTTTGGCCAAAGCCATCGCCACCGTCCGCCGCGTCGCGTTCGACCCGGTTGGTTTCGACCCAGGTGCCGCCTTGGTTCTCGAACATATAGACAGTGCCGCCATTGGCCACACCGCTTTCGGTTTCATTGCCCGGTGCGGTTACAACTACAACCCCGTTGCTGATGGATACATCGAAACCGAACTGGTCCGAGCCATCCGTATCACTGGCGGTGATCTCACCACTGTATTGCCAAGATCCGCCGACCCGCTCAAACACATACACCGCGCCACCGCCGGAAGCATCCCGGGAACTGGTGACCAGGAGATCGCCTTCGATGGCCAGGGCCTCGCCGAACTCATCGCTGCTGACCCGGCTCCCGGCCGGAATCATGTCGTGCAGACGCGCGGTCTCGGACCATGTGCCCCCGGACAGCTCGAACACATAGGCTTCGCCTTGCCCACCGTGGTTACCGAAGTTGCTGACCACGACCGTGTCGCCGTCCACTTCCACGTAGCCGCCGAAATAGTCATTGGAGCTGACCTGTGGATTAACCAGGATGCTCTGATTCCAGTTGGTCCCGTCGAAGTCGTAAACATAGGCTTGGCCGGACCAGAATCCGGTTCCGTCGCCGCCGGCGCCGACCACCACGCGAGGCTGTCCACCCGCTGCGGCATCCGAATCAATGGCCACGCTGGAGCCGAAAATATCCTCGTAAGAAGGCGTTTCCGGAGACGAAGCCTGCAACGAGGTTGCCAAGTTCCAAGAACCGTTTTCGTAATGGTATACGTGCGCCGCCCCTTGGCGATAGGTGCCATACCATTCGTTGTTTAAGAAGTTGCCGTGCTGCTGTTCACCCACCACGGCCCAATCGCCATTGATGGAAACCGAACTGCCGAACTGGTGGTGGACGTTGCCCAATCCAAGGTTGGGCGCGGTCAGGGCCGCTTCCTGAACCCATTGGGTGCCGTCGAACGAATAGATAAAGGCCTGGCCCGCATCCGTGTCGCTACCCACGTCGTCAAAGGCCGCACTGGCGATAAACCGGGCGCCATCCGCATCGATGAGCCCCGGCGCGCCCAATCCGCCAAAGCGGTCGGGAACATCCACCACCCCGGAAATGTTCAAATTGATCCCATCGGAAGCCTGAATCATGGACTCCTGGAGCCCGAAGTCTCGGCTGTCACCGATCAGGGTATCGTTGCCCGCACCGCCTCGCAGCACATCATTGCCACCCATGCCAATGAGCACGTTGTCGCCGGAATTGCCGGTGATCGCATCCACGTAGTCAGAGCCTTCGACATTCTCGAAGTCCTTGATATCGTTGGACTGGCCCCAGCCATCGGTGAAGTTGCCGTATCCCCAGGTGCCGTCCTCGGCCAGGGTGACCGAACCTCCCGAGCCGGTGTCGCTGGCGATGGCCAGGGTATCGATGCCCGTGCCGCCGTCCATGACATCGTTGCCTTCGTCACCCATCAGATAGTCGTCGCCGGTGCCACCGGTCATGGTGTCAGCACCCGCGCCGCCATACAATGCGTCATCGTCGGCGCCACCGTCCATCTGGTCGGCTCCGTCCAGGCCTTCGAGGGCATCATTGCCGCCCAGACCCGTGATGACATCATCGGCATTGCTGCCACTGAGATCGTCGGGGCCGCTGGTTCCGGTCAGGGTCAGACCGATCGCCGTGAGAGCAAAGGTCGCGGACGAACTGGTGCCCAGATCCGGATCGCTCACGGTGACGATAAAACTGTCATCTATCCCGAATTCACTGTTGTAGGTCAGCAGACCCGCCTCGATATCGGCCTGCGTGAAGCTCTCGCCAAAGGCAAGGGCCACGCCGTCGAGCATCAAGTCGCCTTCCGGCGCGCTGTTCAGGGTATAGGTCAGATCCGCCGCGCCATGATCAGCGTCGGCGGCGTTCAGCATGGCGGCCGTCACGGTGACGTCCGTTCCCGGCACATAGGTCGTGCCGGTATTGATGGTGACTTCGGGCAGATCGTTGGTGCCGTATATTTCGATGATCGCCGACTGAGATACCACGCCGCCATTGCCGTCGAGGACGTCATAGGTGAAGCTCAGGGTCTCCACCTCGGAATCACCCAGATAGTCGTACAGGTCCGTATCGATGGTCAGAAGATTGCCAACCATCGTGGCGCCGACATCATTGCCGGAATTGAGAACCACACTGCCGCCGTCGACGGTCAGTGTATCGCCTTCCAGGTCGCTCACGCCGTCTGTCAGGTCATAGGTGCGTGGTCCGGTATCCTCCGTTTCCATGCCGTCGATGGCATAGTCGATGGTCGGAGCATCGTTGCTGCCGATGATGGTGACGGTCGCCGTTTGCGGGGTCGATCCACCTTGGCCGTCCTCGATGTCGTAGTTGACGGTGATGACCTCCTGGTCGCCGTCCCCCAAGGACTGATAGGCATCGGCGTCGATGGTCAGCAGGGAGCCGATGATGGACAAGCCGGAAGCATCGCCCGTGGTCGCCACATTGGCCACGCTCAAAGTGCCGCCATCGGGATCGCTGGATCCGTTCAGCAAATCGATATCGTAGCTGCCGCTGTCTTCCAAGCGCGTGGTGCTCAACGGGGAGCCGACTACCGGGTTATCGATGACCTCGGCCACGTCGATGGTGATGACCTCGGTATCGCTGTTGCCCGTGTCATCGGTCACGGTGACAGTGAAGAAGTCCTGCCCGAAGAAATTCTCATTGGGGATGTAGTTGAAGCTGCCGTCCGAATTGAGCGTAACCGTCCCGTTGAACGGCCCGTTGTCGCCTTGGCCACCGCTGAATGTCAGCGTAGGATCGGCGGTGTTGTCAATGGCCCCGATCTGGCCGCTCAGGCTGCCATCCTCATCCATGGTCACGGTTGTCGCATAGGTCTGCGCGTCAATTTCCACGCCAAGGATGGTCGGCGCCGCATCCAGCCCACTTTGCTGAATGGCCGTTTCCACCTTCAGGGTGACCGTATAGGCCCCGTTAACCGCTTCGTACACATTGAAGTCGCGACCGCTCAGAGTCACCTGCCCGGTAAGGGTCCAATCGTTGGCATCGCCGCCTTGGCCGAGGACGACCTGATCGTCTGCACCGCCTTGGATGATCAAGGTTCCGCTCGGGCTGCCGGTCGCGGCCGCCACGTCCCCCGGGCTGGTCAGGGATACCGTGGCCCCGGCTGTCTGATCCAGATCCACCATTTCGATCTGGGAAATTTCCCCGCCAAGACGCGCGGCACTCAGATCCAACATGGTTTCCGCACCGGTCACCAGGGTGTCAAAGCCCGCGCCGCCAATAATGGTGTCGGTGCCGAGGCCCCCCTCGATGATGTTGTCGTTGCCATCGCCGACCAGGACATCGTTAAAGGACGTGCCGGTGAGATTTTCGATATTCGCCAGTGTATCGAAACCGTCGTCACCATTGTCGGCGGTTCCGGCTCCGAGGTCCGCATGGACGCTGTCGTTGGCGGCGGAGTAATCTGCCGTATCGTTGCCCGCGCCACCGTCCAGATGATCGTCGCCGCCTAGGCCGATCAGAACATCGTCGCCCGCGCCGCCAAGGAGGGTCTCCGAATTGCTGGTCCCGATGATGGTTCCGTCACCCTCGATCACCAAGTCCAACTCACTGGCAAGCATGGTATCCAATCCGAATTGGAACTGCTCGACACCGGTGACAATGTCGACACCGTCGCTGCCGACGGTATCCGTCACATGATAGATACCTTGGTCATCGGCCCAGACCGAATAATCGCTCACCGAACCGGAGAACACCGCCGTATCGAAACCAGTACCGCCATCAAGGGTATCGTTTCCCGCGCCACCTTTCAGGATATCGTCACCCGCATTGCCTTGCAGATCATCGTCGCCGCCCTTGCCCTGCAACTGGTTGTTGTCACTGTTGCCGGTGAGGCTGTCGTCGTCTTGGCTGCCGACCGCGCTCTCGATGCTGATCAAAGTGTCGGTGGCCCCGCCCGCATCAATGGCAAACCCGTTTTCCAGATCGATGCTGACTCCGCCTGGGGTGTCGTCCCACTGATAATCGATGGTATCGATGCCGCCGCCGCCATCCACGATGTCAGTGCCCTGATAGGCATAGATCAGGTTGTTGTTGCTGTCGCCGGTCAGGGTGTCGTCATAGCTGGTGCCGCCAATGACTTCAAAATTGCTCAGGCTGTCGGTACCGCCAAATTCGTCGATGGCGATCCCCGTCGCGAGGTTGACGCTCACTCCGATGCCGCCGTCATCCGAGTAGTAGACTTGATCCCAGTTGCCAGCCCGACCATTCAGGATGTCGTTGCCCGCACCACCGGAAAGGATATCTCCATTGGCTCCACCCGTGAGGTCGGTGCCAAGAATGGTATCGTCATAAGCCGAGCCGTAGACCCATTTGAAATGGTTGACCGCATCATGGTTGCCCCAGCCATCGGTGGCAGAGCCACTAACCAGATTGACGCTCACCCCGTTGGGGTCGTTGCTGAAATCCAGCAGGTTGTCACCAGATCCGCCATGCATGACATCATCGCCAGGAGAACTGTGGATGATATCGAAGCCGCCCAGGCCCTGAATGTCGTCGGAACCGGCCGTGCCGAATAGTTCATCGTTGCCGCTGGTACCTTGAATAAGGCCTCCGGCGAAACTGCCGACCGCGAAATCGCCCTCGTTGAAGCGGACGGTTTCCACGTCGATCACCGTATCGACCCCATTCTCGGAGATGTCGGCTACCGTCAAGGTGCCGTTGCTGTAGGTAAAGCTATAGTCGCTGAAACTGCCATCAAAGATAGCCAAGTCGTTTCCGTCACCGCCGTTCAACAGGTCGCTACCGGCGCCCCCCCGCAAGATATCATTGCCCGCGCCGCCAAATAGCTGATCGTTGCCGCCCAGACCGCTAATATCGTCATTGCCGCCGCGGCCATTGATCACGTCGACCGTGCCCATGCCTTGGAGGTCACCGACGAGAACCTGATCCGCCGGGGTGCCGCGCAAGGCGGCTTCTTCGGCCAGGAAATCGCCCCGGCCCTGGAGGGCCCCGAAGCCCTGTCCACCGCGCGCGGCGGAGATATCACCGGCCAAATCCCCTTGCAGGAAGGCCCCCATTTGGGCGATCTGTTCGAGACTGCCCGCCCCGGCCACCAAACCGTTGCCGGTGGCCATCAGGGCCGCCAAGTCTCCGCCGCCGCTATCGGGCACGCCCGCCGCGCCGAGCAAGGCGCCCAGGTCGGTTTCGTTGGTCAGATCCACCGGTCCGAGGCCGGCCAAAGCGGCAAAACCACTTTCAAAACTGCCGCCACTGGCCGCTTGCAGTTGCACCATGGTGTTCATGATCATGGAAGTCTTGGCCATCAGGCTCAGATTGCCATGCGGATCGACATTGAGGATATCGACCCCGCCCAAATCGAAATTGCTCGCCACCGTGGCGGCGGCCACAGAGGAACTCATCCCGGGATTGGCATCCATGTAGGCATCGACGAGGGTGGTCAGGGGCGTCACGACACTCGCGCCAGGAGGCGCCGTCAAGGTACCGGTGAAGTCCAATCCGGTGGCCGTATCATAGGCACCGTTCAGCGCGACGGCGATGATGTCGCCCGTGGACCCGGCAGCCAGGGTATAAGCCCCGTCGGTGCCGGTGATATCCATCTGCTCGTCGCCGTCCTCGGCATCGTAAATGCCGTTGCCGTTGACATCATCCCAAATGCCGTCGCCGTCATTGTCGGCGAATACGCGCATATTGGCCATATAGCCATCAACCACATGGCCGGTCAGGGGTGAAGCCCCACCACCTGCTTCGCCGTCACCCGTCTCTTCATCATCGCCTAACCCGCCGTCACCTGTCTCTTCTCCGTCGCCCCCAGGAGAGACTTCATCCCCTTGAGAGGCGTCGTCGGAAGAGGGGTCTTCCGGCGCAACAACTACAGTGGCTTCTTCGGCCACTTCCTCGATTTCTTCGGCCTGATCTTCTTCGTTTGCAACGGTGACGGAGGGGCCGCCATCTTCTGTCACTTCCTGAGACCGGATGATGTCCAAACCGGTCCTGCCACCCGTTCCACCGTCGCCATCGCCAAGCGGATCATTGCCGCCACCGGCGGTCTCGAAGTCACCCAGGCCATCTTCCAGTCCCAGGTCAGCTTCTTCGCTAATATTGACTTCGTAGCCGAGGTTCTTTTCAACATCTTCCAGCGCCGTTTCCAGCTTTTCAGCGAGATCCTCGGCTTCTTCCTCGAGCCTCTCGGCCTTGTCCTCTTCCCCGCTCTCCCGGGCTTCCTTGGCCTCGGCACGGATTCGCTGCAAGCGATCCATGACATCCAGAGCCTTCTCTTCCAGGGTGCGCGGCAGGATGGTGCCAACCTGCTGGATGATATTTTGGATCTGAGAGGCATCCATCTGGAAACTGCTGGGGGTCGCACTTACCGACGGCGTCCACTGCCAGCCGCCGCCATAGGTGTTGACCGTGCCAAGCATCTCGCCACTGGGGCTCATCAGCACGATTTCGCCGACCGTCTCACCGCGCAGGGTGTTCTCGGGCAGATTCACCGCCTGGATGGACTCACCGTCGGTCTCCAGGAAAACCTTGGTGCCGCGAATACCGATGGTGGCCACGGGGGTCCGAACCACCATGGCGTCCTGGCTGAACTTGGCAATCTGACCGGAAACAAACGTTGCCGCGCCGGTAACCAGCGAGATGACCGCCTCGCCCTCGGTGCCGCCGGGGTCATAGACCATCTCGTCGAGCACCATCTTGCCGCTTTGACCAAGGGAGAAGACTGAATTATCGGCCAGCACGATGCCGACACCGCCGCTTTCGCCGGTGGCCAATTCATCGCCCCGATAGACCGGATCGCCGGCCCGCAATTCCACGCGGGTGCCGTCGGCGCGGGTCGCGATTACCGTGCCTTGGGTTCTTTCCACCTGGCCAATGGGTTCCGCAGCGGAACTCGCCGCCTGAGCAAGCTGTTGCAGCTCATCCAAGGCCTGATTTTGCTGATCCGATGGCCCGTCCATGCCCTGATTCGGCGACTTGGCATCCATGGCGGTTTCCTTCCCCATAACCCACGTGCACTACAACCTGCTGAAATCATACAGATTTCATGCAAATTTACCCCACCCATGCGGGGTTGGGATATCCAACACTGCCCGAGCTGGAATTTCCCATGAAAAAGTGTACCGGATCCGGCGAATCCCTGTCATCCGCCATTGGGGGGACTCCACCTAAAGAAGGGGTCCAAAATACCTCCAATGTATAGCGATGTTCGCTCTTTTTTCCGCTTTTGCCAGGACTGATTTGCGTAAGCTTTATGGTGGCCCCCGGCAAGAAAGTCATTTACCATACCCCACGCACGCATGGGATTGTTAACCTCCCTTGTGCATTGGAGAAACTACATTCGGAACCGAGCCGCCATGCTTGTTGACAGCATGTACGATTTTCGGAACTACCTGCAGAACCATGGCATCATGTTCTGCTACAGCGGGTATGTGACCGAAGATATCCTGACGGGCATCGGCGACGCCATTAAGCGCAAGCTGGCGATGGATGACGCCGATACCAAGACCACCCGGGCGGTGTTCTCGGTCTTTATCGAGCAGATGCAGAATGTCATCCGCTACTCGGCGGAAAAGGAAGTCACGGGGGAACCCGATAACGATGAACTGCGCTACGGCGTTCTGATTGTTGGCAAGCGGGACGATCAGTTCTTCGTCACCTGCGCCAATATGATACGCTCGGCTGATGTATCCCGGCTGTCCAGTTCGCTGGAAGCCATCCGAAATATGGATAAGAAGCAGCTCAAGGATACCTACAAGCGCAAACTGCGCGATGATCCACCAGAAGGCAGCAAGGGAGCAGGGGTCGGTTTCATTGACATTGCCCGGCGCGCCTCCCGCCCCATTGATTTTACCTTTGAGGACGTTCAGGAAGGATTTTCGTTTTTCACGCTCAAGGCCTTCGTTTAGGCCGCAATATAGGACGTTTGGGGAAGCATGGAGAATATCAAAATCGAAGCGACGGATCGGTCCCCTGAGATTGATTTCGATTTCGCCAACAACAAGTTCAATCTGCGGGGTGAATCTTACCCGGAGGATGTCACCGCCTTTTACGGGCCGGTTGTTGCCAAGTTGGAGGAGCATCTGGGCAACCAGGACGGCGCCGCCATCGCCTTCAACTTCGAACTGATCTATTTCAATAGTTCCAGCGCCAAGATCCTGATGGGCCTGTTCGACCTTTTGGACGATACGGCGGACGACGGCAACGAAGTCACCATTACCTGGGCTTACGAAGAAGAAGACGATAACATGCAGGAACTGGGCGAGGAATTCGGCGAGGACCTGGAAAACGCCAAATTCGTACTAAAGGAAATCGCGACCTGATGGCTGAGGAACTTTTCAGAGCTGATCACGACGCTCTGGAAAGGGCCAAGCACATCCTTGAGGAAACGGTGGCCGATAAGGACCACCTGCGTTCCGAACTCACCACCCTGTGCCATTCCTATGAAAAGCTGACAAAGGTGGCAGAGCGCTTGGTGCGCCTCAGCGACCGCAGCAGCAGCAGTCTGTTCAAGGACAACAAAAAACTCGTGGCCGCTCAGGCCGACCTGGCGGAACTGAACAGCACCCTGGCCCAGCATATTATCGACCATAAGGCCGAATTGGACCAGGAACAGGCCAAGCTGGCCAAGTTGGTGGAACTGGGCATCGGCCTGTCGGCGGAGAAGGACGTCAGTCACCTGATGGAACTGATCCTGATCGGGGCCAAGGACCTGACCAATGCCGACGGCGGCACTCTGTATATCCGTACCGATGATGACCACTTGTCATTCGAGATCATGCGCACGGATTCCCTGGATATCGCCATGGGCGGTTCCACCGGCAAGGATATTCCCCTGCCGCCCGTCGCCATGTTCAACGCGGACTCCGGTGAAGGCAACCACCACAACGTGGTCAGCCATTCGGTGCTGACCGAAACCACGGTCAATATCACGGATGCCTACGAGGACGACCGGTTCGATTTTAGTGGCACCAAGGCCTTTGACGAAAAGATCGGCTATCGCTCCACATCGTTTTTGACCGTTCCGCTAAAACCGCGCGGTGGCGACGTCATCGGCGCCCTGCAACTCCTCAATGCTCAGGACCCGACCGGCGAGCGCGTCATTCCCTTCTCCGAAAACGTGGTGGATTTTGTCGAGGCCCTGGCCGCCCAGGCCGCGGTTGCCCTGGACAACAGAAATCTGGTGGAAGCCCAGCGGGTCTTGCTGGACTCCTTCATCCAGCTGATTGCCGGCGCCATTGATGCCAAGTCGCCATATACCGGCGGCCATTGCGCCAGAGTTCCGGAACTATCGGCCAAACTGGTGAAAGCCGCCAGCGACGCCAACCATGGTCCGTTTGCCGATTTCCAGCTCGATACCGACGACGAATGGCGGGAATTCCACATTGCGGCCTGGCTGCACGACTGCGGCAAGGTCACCACGCCGGAATACGTGGTCGACAAGGCCACCAAGCTGGAAACCATTTACAACCGCATCCACGAAGTGCGCACCCGGTTCGAGGTGCTGCGCCGGGACGCGGAGATCGCCTATCTCAATGCCCGCCTCGAAGGCACCCGAGACGAGGCTGACCTGAAAGCCGAGTACGAGGCCGAGTTGGCCCGCCTGGAAGATGATTTTATCTTTGTCGCCGAAAGCAATGTGGGTGGCGAGTTTATGGCGCCGGAAAAGGTGGAACGCCTGAACGGCATTGCCGCGCGCACCTGGACCCGGCATTTCGACGACCGCCTGGGACTGTCGCAAGGCGAACGGGATCGCTGCGCCGACCACGCACCGACGCCGGTCCCCGCCGAAGAAAAACTGCTTGGCGACAAACCCGAGCACATCGTGCCACGCCCCAACCGCGACAATCCCTTCGACGGCGACAATCCTTTCGGCTTCCAGATCGATATGCCCGAAGCGCTCTACAATTACGGCGAACTGTACAATCTCTCCATCGGTCGCGGTACGCTGACCGCCGAAGAGCGCTACAAGATCAACGAACATATCGTGCAAACCATCATGATGCTCGAACGCCTGCCGTTCCCCAAACAGCTGCGGCGCATCCCCGAGTACGCCGGGGCTCACCACGAGACCATGCTGGGCACCGGCTATCCGCGCAAACTGACCAAGGAAGACATGTCGATCCCGGCGCGGATCATGGCTATCGCCGATATCTTCGAAGCCCTGACCGCCACCGACCGACCCTACAAGGCGCCGAAGACTTTGAGCGAAGCGATCCGCATTCTAAGCTTCTTCAAGAAAGATCAGCATATCGATGGGGACCTGTTCGATCTGTTCCTGAGCAGCGGGGTCTATAAGGAATACGCTTCGGAGTTCATGACACCCGAGCAGATTGACGAAGTAGATATTTCGCAGTACCTCTCGGCGGAACAGGCAGAACGTTAAGGGGGCGGCGATGAGTTTCGAACTCTACAAAAAAGAACAAGCAGTTATCGACAAGGCCAAGGAGCTGCTGTCCGAGGGCCTCATCGTCGACGAAGAAGCTGCCGCCAAATTCGAAGCCTTGCTCAAGGACTATCAGAAGCTCTTCAAGTCCACCAAGCGGTTGGTGCGCATGAGCGACCGCAACGAGGAAGAGCTCAACGCACTGGCCAAATCCCTGGACGAAAAGAATCTGATGCTGGAAGGGCTCTCCACCAAGCTTTCCAAATATCTTTCTCCGCAGGTCTACAACTCGATTTTCGAGGGCGACCGGGATGTGGCCCTTGCCACCGAGCGCAAGAAGTTGACGGTGTTCTTCTCCGACATCAAGAATTTCACCCAGACCACCGAAGACATGCAGCCGGAAGACCTGACGGATCTGCTGAACAAGTATTTCACCGAGATGTCCGCCATTGCCCTGAAACACGGCGCGACCATCGACAAGTTCATCGGCGATGCGATCCTGGCCTTTTTCGGGGACCCGGAAACCAAGGGCGTTGAAGAAGACGCCAAGGCCTGTGTCCGCATGGCTTTGGATATGCAGCGCAAGCTGGCGGATCTGGAAGTGGAATGGCATGCGCAAGGCTTCGAAAAGCCGTTCAAAATGCGCGTCGGCCTCAACACCGGCTATTGCAACGTGGGCAACTTCGGCAGCGAAGACCGCATGGACTACACCATTATCGGCGGCGAAGTGAACCTGGCGGCCCGACTGGAAAGTCAGGCTGATCCGGGCGGCATCTTGATGTCCGCGGAAACCCATGCGCTGGTTTCCGACATCGTCGATGCCGAGGCACGAGACGCCATCTCGGTGAAGGGGATCCGCCGCGAAGTGCGTCCCTTTGCCGTTAAGGGAATCTACGAGGGCGAAGAGGGCCAAAGCCGTTATATCCGCAAAAAGGAAGACGGCCTGACCCTGCTACTGGACAAGGAAAAACTCACCGGCGATGCGGCCAAGGAAGCCATTTCCCATATGGAAGAGGCCATCTCGGAACTCTCCAAGCGGCTGTAACGGGAGGCGATCATGTTGCTTCGACTATTATTGTTGGCCGGTGTCCTGCTCTTTGCTCTTCCCGCCCAGGCCGTCAGCATGGGTGGCATGACCATGCCCATGCATGGCAATTGGTGCGGGCCGGGCCACCCGAAGAACGCCTTGCGGGCCAGCCTGCCACCCATCGATGCCCTGGACGACGCCTGTCGCCGACATGACTATTGCTATATTCAGCAAGGCGAAATGGATTGCGGTTGCGAT